>PLYJ01000165.1 GCA_003151745.1 Bacteroidota bacterium | reverse complement strand
TATTATTCAAATAGCATTTGTTAACTTATTTATTTAGGAAAGATGTCTATTGATTAACTAAACCGTATTAGCTTGTAATGACAGGAAAAGTAATTTCCAAAATCTCTAAGTGTTCAGTGAACAAAGGAAAGGAAGAAAAGCGTTCCTTAGATATGTTCATCATCCGCAGCATCTCCTCTCCATAAAAGCGAAGTTGAATTATTTCGGGTTCATCCAGATGCATCCTGTCCATATCGTCCATGCCGGAAAGCATTTGGCTGGTTAGTTCATCAGAATAGAATTTAGTGAAAAGATAATAGCATGTATATAGAAGAATGTGATCTCCCAGCGTAAGTTTCAGGCGTTTATCGTGTGATAAATTAATTCTTTTCTTTAAGCCTTCGAGGTGATCTTTATCTATATGCAAAACTTGCAATACAGTGCCAGTTTCAGTTCCATCTTCACTTTCTGCCATGCTTGTCAGCAATTGCAATGCCTCCATCATCACTTTACAGGTGATTGGATCAATATCCATTCCGAATTGTTCATCAGCATTTATCTTGCTCATGGCGCACTGTTTGCTGTTTTTTAGCGAAAATAAAGGTAATGAAATTAGGTTAAAGTCCAATGTTTAAAGTTTAATGTTGGTGTGCCCAACCTTAAACTTTACACTTTAAACCTTAAACCAATTTGTGGTTTCAGATATTTTCCTTTTCTTTGCACTCCCGTTTTAAAAAACCGTGAATTATGTCAAAAATATGTGATTTAACAGGAAAGCACTCCATCGTGGGCAACAGCGTTTCCTTCTCAAATAAGAAAACCAAGCGCCGCTTTAATCCGAATCTGCATGTAAAGAGATTTTATGTGCCTGAGCTAAAGGAATGGATTACTTTGAAGGTATCCACTTCTGCATTGCGTACAATTAACAAAAAAGGGATCAGTGCAGTGATAAACGATGTCATTAAAAACGGCAAGATATAAGGCGTCTTAACAGAATATTATATTTCGGAAATGCTAAATTCAATACATTTGAGTTTAGCATTTTTGATTTTATAAAGGATTACTCTGATTAAATGAGACTACTCAGCTTTATATATGTTCTTTCGGCAGGGATGGTCTTAATTGCCGGAGCTTCCTTTGGGCAGAATGATGATCTTAAATATCTGAGATATGACACTGACCTTTTAAGCAAAGATTTTCACAAGGGCAGAAGAGAAGAGGTGCGTAGACAAATGCCTGATAAATCTGTAGCTGTGTTTTTTGCAGCTCCGGAACGCAACCGGTCTAACGATGATAATTTTCAATATCACCAGGATCCAAATTTCTATTATCTAACAGGATTTACTGAATCTAATGCAATGTTGCTAATCTTCAAAGAGAAGCAAAACCTGGCAGGCATTCAATCTTATGAATATCTTTTTGTTCAGAGCAAAGACCCCAATAAGGAAATGTGGACAGGCAGAAGGATGGGAATAAACGGAGCAAAACAATTATTAGGCATAGACGCTGTGCTGCTCAACAGGGACTTCAATGGACTTGAAATTCCGTTTCAGAAATTCGATAAAGTGTTGACTCTTCCTTTCCCCAAAGGAATTGTGGATGATAAAAAGGATAATATTGATCTCTATGATCTTGTTGAGCAATTCAAAACCAAATCGGGTTACCCTTCAGATAATAATGACAATGTTAAGCTTTCGAAAATAATGTCCGCTTTGCGTGAAATAAAGCAACCGGAAGAAATAGCCCTTATGCGAAAGGCAATAACCATGAGTTGCGACGGGCATATTGAAGTGATGAAGGCATTGAAACCTGGTATGCATGAATATGATGCACAGGCAATAGCGGAATATATATTTAAGAAAAACGGGTCTGAATATGTTGGTTATCCCAGTATATGCGGAGGCGGAGAGAATGCCTGCATCCTGCATTACGGATCGAACCGAAGGCCCCTTTCATCCGGCGATCTTCAACTAAATGACATGGGTGCGGAATATCATGGTTACAGCGCTGACGTAACGCGAACTATTCCTGTAAACGGGGAGTTTTCGGAAGAACAAAGGGCAATCTATAGCATAGTAAAGGAAGCACAGGATGCCGGCTTCGCTGCTTGTAAACCTGGCAATGATTTTCAGGATCCCGGAAAAGCTGCTACAGATGTTATTAAGAAAGGTCTTGTTAGGCTGGGAATTACTAAAGACGAAAACGAGTACAGGAAGTATTTTCCTCATGGCACTTCTCATTACCTTGGTCTCGATGTACATGATGCCGGCGTGCCCGGAAACTTAGAAGCCGGCAATGTTATTACGGTGGAACCGGGCATTTACATTCCAGAAGGAAGCCCCTGTGATAAGAAATGGTGGAATATAGGGGTGAGAATAGAGGATGACATACTAATTACGGACACAGGATATGAAAACCTTTCAGCCAAAGCCCCGCGCAGTATCGAAGAAATTGAAGCTCTTATGAAAGAAAAAAACATGTTTAAGCAATCAAAATAATGAAATATTGCTTGTCAGTTTACAAATTTGAGCTATATTTGCACCCCGTTTCATTAAAAAGGAAATATCATGGCTAAAAGAGGCAATAGAATACAGGTAATTTTGGAATGTACTGAGCATAAAGCAAGTGGCGTGCCGGGCATGTCTCGTTACATTACTACAAAAAACAAAAAGAATACTACTGAGCGGTTAGAGTTGAAAAAATTCAACCGTATCCTTAAGAAAATGACTCTTCACAAAGAAATTAAGTAAAATCAGATATTAGACGTGAGATGTTAGACAAATAACTTAATCTCAAATCTCAAATCTTTTAAAAAATGGCAAAGAAAGTAGTTGCAACGCTAAAATCAGGTAAAGGAAAAGAATTTTCCAAAGTGATCAAAATGATTAAGAATCCTCAAACAGGCGCTTATTCCTTCAGGGAAGAAGTAGTGCATAATGATCACATTAAGGATTTTCTGAAAGATAAATAACAATTCATTTATATAGAATTAAGCTTCTTTCCATCCGAAGAAAGCTTTTTTTGTTTGTAGCATTAATTAAAACATCAGAATAATTATATTTTAATGGGACTATTAAGTATTTTCTCAAAAGAAAAGAAAGAGAATTTAGATAGGGATCTTGAGAAAACGAAGGAGAATTTTTTCTCACGTCTAACGAAAGCTGTTGTTGGAAAATCATCTGTTGATGCTGATGTGCTTGATAACCTGGAAGAAGTGCTGGTGTCATCAGACGTCGGTGTTGAAACAACGTTGAAGATCATTAAGCGAATTGAGGAGCGTGTGAAACGGGATAAATATGTCAGCACTTCTGAATTAAACGCCATTCTCAAAGATGAGATTGCTTCATTACTTGATGAGAACAATACCCTTGATGCCGATGATTTTACTTTGCCTGATGATGTTGCCAAACCTTATGTGATAATGGTTGTAGGGGTAAACGGCGTTGGAAAGACCACCACCATTGGCAAGCTTGCCTATCAATTAAAAAAGATAGGAAAGAAAGTAATGCTTGGCGCTGCTGATACATTTCGTGCAGCAGCAGTTGATCAGCTTGTTATCTGGAGCAAACGGGTTGATGTACCCATTGTTCAGCAGGGCATGAATGCTGATCCTGCTTCCGTGGCTTTTGATGCTGTGAGCTCAGCAGTTGCTCAGAATGTTGATGTAGTAATTATAGACACAGCAGGCAGATTGCATAACAAGATTAACCTGATGAATGAGCTTACAAAGATTAAACGGGTAATTCAAAAGGTCATTCCTGATGCACCTCATGAAATATTGCTCGTGCTTGATGCAAGCACAGGTCAAAATGCAATTGAACAGGCAAGACAGTTTACTAAGGCTACAGAAGTAAATGCTTTAGCTTTGACAAAGCTGGACGGAACTGCGAAAGGTGGCGTTGTTATTGGTATTTCCGATGAGTTTAAGATTCCAGTCAAATATATAGGAGTGGGGGAGAAGATGGAGGACTTGCAGGTATTTAATAAGTCTGAATTTGTAGATTCTTTATTTAGAGAGAATTAAGCATTGCGAACTAAAACTCTTAAGAAGAATAAAATTAACGTATTTACATTAGGCTGTTCCAAAAACATCTACGATTCAGAAGTGTTGATGGGACAGTTGAAAGCAAACCGTTTTGATGTAACGCATGAATCCGATTCTGAAGATGCACAAATCGTAATCATCAACACCTGCGGATTTATTGATAACGCCAAGCAGGAAAGCATTGATACCATTCTTCAGTTTGCAAGGGCAAAGGAAGCAGGAAAGATTGAAAAACTAATTGTCACAGGCTGTTTAAGTGAACGCTATAAACCCGATCTTCAAAAGGAAATTCCGAACGTGGATGAGTTCTTCGGAACGCGCGATCTGCCAAGGCTTTTAAAGTCACTCGGCGCTGATTACAAACATGAACTTATCGGAGAACGTTTGCTCACCACTCCCGCGCATTACGCATACTTTAAAATTTCAGAAGGGTGCGATCGCCCCTGTTCTTTTTGCGCCATTCCTTTGATGAGAGGGAAGCATATCTCCATTCCCATGGAAGAGTTGGTGAAGCAGGCAAAGACACTTGCCGCAAAAGGGACGAAAGAACTTATTCTCATTGCACAGGATTTGACCTATTACGGCCTTGATATTTATAAAAAGAGAAATTTGTCAGAGTTGCTCAATCGTTTATCTGATATGGAAGGCATTGAATGGATTCGCTTGCATTACGCTTTTCCTGCAGGCTTTCCGATGGATATTCTGGATGTAATGCAGGATAAGAAAAATATCTGCAATTATCTTGATATGCCTTTGCAGCACATTACTGATAGCATGCTAAAGAGGATGCGTAGGGGAACAACTAAGAAGAAAACGATTGACCTTGTGAATGAGATCAGGGATAAGGTTCCGGGGATTGCCATAAGAACTACTTTAATTGCAGGTTACCCGGGAGAAACAGAAAAGGCTTTCGAAGAAATGAAAGAGTGGGTGACGGAAACAAGATTTGATCGTTTAGGGATTTTCAATTACTCGCATGAAGAAGACACGTATGCTTTTTCGCTTAATGACGATGTTCCAAAGGAGGTCAAGCAGCAAAGAGCCGAAGAAGTAATGGCTATTCAGCAAAACATATCCTTTGAGCTTAATCAAAAGAAAGTAGGGGAGACCTATAAAGTTTTATTCGATCGCAAAGAAGGAGAATATTTTATTGGCCGTACAGAGTTTGATTCTCCTGAGGTAGATAATGAAGTATTGATTGAAGCAAGGAACAATTATGTCCGCATCGGTGATTTCGCTAACGTTAAAATTACTTCTGCTGAAGAGTTTGATTTATATGGTGAGTTGGCCTGATTATTGCCTTTTGGAGAGGATTTAAATTTGTTTTTCTACATTTCGTCCATGAAACAATTGCCCGTTGACTTTTCTAAAACTAATTCTTTTTCTCCGATATTTCTGGATTATATATCCGGTAAGGATTCACTCATTCCATTCTTCAAATACACTCCTGATATTGTTTCTTTCAAAAAAGTAATTGAAGATAAGTCAAAAGAGGCAACGAACAGGAAGGTGTTAGTTGAAGTATTAAAGGAGCAGAACTCCAAACTGCAAACCTCAAATAACAAGTTTTTCGAAACGATTGATTCGCTTTCATCAGAAAAGACTTTCACGGTTACTACAGGGCATCAGTTGTGCATCTTCACAGGCCCTCTTTTTTCAATCTACAAAATTCTTACCACCATAAAGCTGACACAGGAGTTGAAGAAGAATTATCCTGATTACAATTTTGTTCCTGTTTTTTGGATGGTTACTGAGGATCACGATTTCGAGGAAATTAGACAAGCGAATATTTTTGGAAAGAAGATTGTATGGAATCCTGTCGGCAGCCAGCATTCACTTGCAGGTAAGGTCACCGTTGGAAAACTTAGCTGCGAAGGGTTAAATACGCTTGCTGATGAATTGAAAGGGCTTATAGGTGAAAGCGAAAACGCAAATTACCTTTTGAATCTCTTTCGCAACGCTTACAATGAAAAAAGCAACCTTGCTGATGCAACACGAATAATCATGCATGAGCTTTTTGCGAAATATGGATTAGTCATCCTTGATGCAAGCGATAAGCGACTGAAGATGGTTTTTGCAGATGTGATGAGAGAAGAGCTTCTTCAAGGCTCCTCTTTTAAATATGTGAACGAATCCATTGCTCAGTTTGCATCTCATTATAAAGCACAGGTAAATCCGCGTGAGATCAATTTGTTTTACCTGAACAACGAAGGCGAAAGAAACAGAATTGCAAAGGAGCAGGATGGCAATTATATCGTTCTAAATTCAACGAGGAAATTTTCTGAAGCAGAGATTATTGCTGAATTAGAAAAATATCCTGAACGCTTTTCTCCCAACGTAGTCCTGCGCCCACTTTACCAGGAAAAAATTCTTCCTAATCTTGCTTATGTCGGCGGACCGGGTGAAGTGAGTTATTGGCTGGAGTATAAAAAGATGTTTGAGTATTTTAAGGTTAACTACCCCATGCTTGTTCTTCGTAATGCAGTGATGTGGTTAGATGAGTCATCAGTTTCTAAAATGGAAAAGCTTTCTCTGAATGCCGAAGAATTGTTTTTAGAAACGGAATTATTGATTAAAACATTTCTTGAAAAGAATTTTGCTAATACATCTGATCTGACTGGCGAAGCTGCCCAAATAGAAAAACTTTTTTCTTCTTTGGCTGAAAAAGTAAATGCTATTGAAGTAACATTAAAAAGCACGGTGGAGGTGGAAAAGCAGAAGCAATTGAACGGACTCAAAGCTCTTGAAGATAAAATAATCCGTGCCCAAAAGAAGAAGCATGAAATAGCTGTTAACCAGCTAAGAAAACTAAAAGAGAAGCTGTTTCCGGAAGGGATGCCGCAGGAAAGGTTTGAAAACTTTATTCCTTACTACATTAAATATGGAGATAAATACTTCGATATGCTTTTGGATAACTTTGATGCAGTGCCCAAGAAGTTTTTGGTTCTTTCAGAGAACAAAGAATAAAGGTTATCTCCGCTATCCTTTTTACCGAACAATTTTAAAATTAAAATTCGGCGATTGAAATGTTCCGTACAACCGAACCCACAAAGGCAATATCATCTCAAGCCCCCGTGCAGCAGTAATATCCCCCAAATCAATCACTGATTTCCATCCAAAACCATTTTTCAAAATGTCTGTCACGGTGCTTTTTGCTGTTGCATCATTACCGCAAACAAACAAGTCGTGGTCACCGGGCAAAAGTGAAGGGTTCACCATCAGCAGGCAGTTAACGGTGTTCAGCGTCTTCACCACCATTGCTTCAGGAAATGCTTTCTGAATTTCTTCTCCTACGGAAGTAGTGTTTGATAAGGAAGGATATAACGATGGCGGCATTCCTTTCGAAAAATCCAGCGGGTTGGAAACATCAATCAATACTTTCCCTTTCAGGTTGCTGGCCCCTGCCATTTTCAATGCATCCAGGGAAACGCTTCCTGAAGTGCAATTGAAAACAATTTCACAATGAGCGGCTGCATCTGCAAAGGTGCCTTGCGATGCCTTTGAACCCCTCTTCTTCACCCATTCAGCAGCCTTTTCATTGTTGGCCGTGCGTGAGCCCATCTTAACATCATGTCCCAGTTGAACAAGCTTTGAACCGATGGTATTACCAACCATCCCTGTTCCTAGTATTCCGATTTTCATAGCTATAAGTTTTAAGTTTAGTTCTTCAAAGTTAAGAACTTTTAAAAATATTTTGCTCCTCTGAAAAACTATCTATCTTTGCGCCTCTTAAAAAAAGGGGAGCATAGCTCAGCTGGTTCAGAGCATCTGCCTTACAAGCAGAGGGTCACAGGTTCGAACCCTGTTGCTCCCACCAAAGCCGACAAATCTGTCGGCTTTATTTTTTTGCTTCTTTTTCCAGCTTGCTCACTTTACGGTCAATCATAACGAGGTAGGTGATGAGGCCAATGAAAACGACGGCAATAACGGCCACTACCACATAGATTTTGCCATTACTGTGAAGCGAGTTTAAGAGTGAATAATCCTGATTCATAATGATAATTGTTTAAGATTATAGCTTCCTGATACGTATGCGAATATTTAATATCCAAACGCTAAGCAACACCCATCCGATAACAGCAGGGTAGAAGACCATTCGCATCGTATTGTCCAGATCGTATTTGCTGAACGCAGGGTTTCCTCCGTTGCCGGGATGAAGTGAATCGGTAATGCGCGGAATGATGGCAAGGAAAACAATCATAAGGGTGAACGCGAAGATATTATAAACGGCTGCAATGCGCGCCCGTTTCATCTCATCGTCCATCGAGTTTCTAAGGAGGATGTAAGCGAAGTAAACCAGCATAGTTGCTGCTGCTCCGTTTAACTTGGTGTCGTTGGTCCACCACGTGCCCCAGGTAAATTTTGCCCAAATGGAACCAGTGACAAGGCCAAGAATGCCGAACATAATTCCAACCCTCACGGCTTCTTCTGCTATATGGTCAAACTGCAATTGCTCTGTACTAAGATATCGGATAGAATAAACAATGGAGATAAGCACCATCGTAATCATGGCAAACCAAATCGGAACATGAAAATAAAGATTTCGTATAGTCTCAATAAGCATTTCTCGGTTGGGAAAGGAGCGAAAGCCTGCCTTCTCATTCTTTACATCGAAAGTGCATGCGTTAATGGCAGCAGGTGTTTTTGAAGTGTCATTAGTTAGTGCTGAATTAAGATGGATGCTGTTTGCAAAATAAATTGTTCCGTCCACATCATCATTCACAATTAAGTCGAAGGAATAATGTTTTGTTGAGGAAGGGATACTCACTTTTGCTGACAGATGCTGATCGTCTATAGCTTTTATGTTCTCGCAGCAATAGCGTTCACTTTCTCCCTTCACCCATGCTTTGAGTGATTTCTCTCCTTGCAGAAAATGCGAGTTGTAACCGGAAACGCTAATCTCAGTTATTGATCCTTTATTGACTCCTGACGATGTAACATCTGTAATGCCGGGGGATAGTGGCAAAAGCAATCCAACAAGGATTGTATATGTTAAAAGAATGATGCAAACTATTTTCCACCAACGAAGCATAAACAGAGTTTAAGGTTCAAAGTTCAAAGTTGATGCCATTTTAAACATTGAACTTTGAACCTTGAACTGTTTTTTTATTCGCGCCAAAGATATGGAAATAGCAAGTAGCTCATTGCTACAACCAGTACGTTCAGCGAGATAAGAATAATGATAAGATTGTAACTTAATGAAGGATCCAGACCGTCCATTGCATTTTTTGAAAACCGTATAACCGTAATCAACAAAGGCATTAGAACAGGAAAGCTTAGAATTGCCATCAGCGTAGTATTGCTTCCCGCACGTGAAGCAATGGCAGAAATCATAGTCATTACGGAGGCGAACCCTGCGCTTCCAAGCAAGAGTCCGAGAATAAACATCGGCATATCCTGCACCAGGTTTCCTATAAACAATGTGTAGAAGAATAAATTGATGCAGGAAAGTACCAGCATTAGTAAGAGATTATATATTACTCTTGACAGGATGATTGCCCGTGCATCAGCAATTATATACATATAGAGTTGCCTCCCGCGGCTTTCCTGCATAAAGCTTTTGGCAATGGCATTCACTGCAGCAAAAAGCATGATGATCCAGAACAAAGCGTTCCATGTAGGCGGGTCAATGATTTGCTTAAAGGCGAGGTAGCATATAAACACAGTAGAAACTACATACACCAGCAAGCCATTGAAAGCATACTTCTGCTTCCACTCAAGGAGCAGCTCTTTTTCAATCAGGTGTTTTATCTGGCGAACCATATATAAATAGGTAAAGTTTAAGGCCTAAAGTTTAATGTTCGCCCGAATTTGGCTTCGGAGCTTAACTTTAGACCTCAGACTTTAAACATTAAACACACTATCTTTCTCAGGTATTTCAATATTCGCGAAGCCAAACGCCAAAAGCTTCTCACGCCATGTCACTTGTGTTTCATATTCTCCATGTACGAGAAATACTTTCTTCACATCTCCCTTCTTCTGACAGGATAGATACGTCATCATCTCATTGTAATCTCCGTGTGCGCTGTAAGAGGCCATTACTTCTACTTTAGCTTTCACAGTGTATTCATCTCCGAAGATGTGTACGGTTTTATTTCCTGCTGTCAGTCTTCCGCCCAGACTATTGGGAGAACAATAGCCAACAATCAAAATCGTACAATTGGGGTTTTCGATATTGTTTTTAATATGATGTTTAATGCGTCCTGCATCAGCCATGCCCGATGCAGAAATAATGATGCAGGGCTCTTTTGAATCATTCAGCCTCTTGGAAGCTTCTGCATCATTAATATAAGACAGACCATTGAAGCCAAACGGATCATCATCGTGTTCTTGCGCCAATGAAGCCTTCATCTCATCGTTAAAGGCTTCAGGATGCATGCGCATAATATTGGTAGCATTAATAGACAGAGGACTATCAACGTAAACTTTAATCTTAGGAAGCTTTCCGGCATCCTGCAGGTTGTTCAAAGCATATACTACTTCCTGTGTGCGCCCTAAGCTAAAAGCAGGAATGATGAGCTTTCCCTTTTTTACAACACAAGTATCATTCACAATTTGCAGCAACCGGTTTTCAGTTTCATCACTCGTTTCGTGAAGACGATCTCCGTAAGTTGATTCGCAGATAATATAATCAGCTTGCGGGAAAGCAGACGGAGTCCTTAGAATATCATCATGCTGCCTTCCTATATCTCCTGAAAAGAAGAGGCGCGTTGTTTTTCCATTCTCTGTAATGGTGAGGTTAACAGCAGCCGCTCCGAGAATGTGTCCTGAATTAGTAAACACTAAGTTAACGCCGTCACATACATTATATTTCATCTCATAAGGAGTCGTGACGAAATGCGTCATTGCATGAGTAACATCCGTAGTTTCATAAATTGCTTTTACTTTAGGAAGCTTTTGTGCTGCCCGTGCGCGATTCATATATTTAAGATCGCTTTCAAGAATATGCGCTGTGTCAGCAAGCATCACTGCACACAAGTCTTTTGTGGCAGGTGTGCAAATAATTGGCCCGCGAAAACCACGCTTCACTAAGTTTGGAATATTTCCGGAATGATCTATATGAGCATGCGAAAGAATCAAATAATCAATCTCTGAAGGATTGAAGACGAAACTTCGGTTCAGACCATCTGTTTCATCGCCGAAACCCTGGTAGAAACCGCAGTCAAGCAAAATCTTTTTTCCGTTATCAAGCGTGACGAGATGTTTGCTGCCTGTAACGGTTCGTGCAGCGCCGTGGAAAGTAATATTCATATACAAATTAAGTTAGGGTGTGAAGGTATAAAAATCGTTTATTGACTATTGTTTATTGAATATTGAATGCCAACTGCTACTTTCGCAATATTCAATATTTAATAAACGATAATCAATCTTTATGAAACTCGACATACTTGCCTTTGGTGCTCATCCTGATGATGTAGAACTTTCATGCAGCGGCACTTTGCTTAAGCATATCAAAGCCGGAAAGAAAGTCGGGCTGGTTGATCTTACCCGTGGTGAACTTGGCACACGCGGCACAGTTGCCATTCGCGATTCAGAAGCCGCAGAAGCCGCTAAGATATTGGGATTGAGCGTGAGAGAGAATCTGAATATGCAGGATTGTTTTTTTGTAAATGATAAAGCAAACAAGCTTGAAGTGGTAAAGATCATTCGTAAATATCAACCGGAAATTATCATTGCAAACGCCGTTAGTGATCGTCATCCTGATCATGGACGTGCGGCAGCATTGGTTTCTGAAGCTGCATTTCTTGCAGGATTAATAAAAGTGGAAACCGCATCAGAAGGAAAGAAACAAGATGCGTGGAAAACAAAGGCAGTGTACCACTATATACAAGACCGTCATATTAAACCTGATTTTGTAATTGACATAACGGATTTAATGCCAAAGAAAATAGAAGGAATCATGGCGCACAAATCGCAGTTTTACGATCCGAATTCAAAGGAACCTCTTACTCCAATCTCAACAAAAGAATTTTTAGAATTTCTTGAAGGCAGGGCAATCGATTTTGGCAGAAGTATTGGTGTGAAATATGCTGAAGGCTTTACGGTTGAAAGAACGGCAGGTGTAAAATCACTTTTTGATTTAATGTAATTGATCGAGTAACGGATCAATTCGAATTTGTGAACACTACTTTCTAAAAGGGCATAAGTATCCTTACTAAAAGCGTATTTTTCTTCGTAAAAAGGTTGTCTCCCTTCATTGAAGGAGTATCTCCCTTCGATAGAGGGTTATCACCCTTTGCTAAAAGGATGTCTCCTTTCATTAAAGGGTTGTCTCCCTTCACTTAAGTAAACTGAAAACCTTATCTGTAAAGCGGAAAGTCATACATCATGGCATTCACTTTTTTCTTTACTGAAGCAACGACAGTTTCATTGTCATTGTTCATGAGTACTTCGTCAAGCAGGTCAACCACCTTAATTACATCAGCTTCTTTTAAGCCGCGCGTGGTAATAGCAGGTGTGCCGATTCGTATGCCTGAAGTGATGAAAGGAGATTTATCATCAAAGGGAACCATGTTCTTATTGCAGGTAATGTCAGCTTTTACCAAAACATTTTCTGCCAGCTTTCCTGTAAGATTCTTTGAACGCAGGTCAATGAGCATACAATGATTATCTGTTCCGTCTGAAATGATTTTATAACCTTTCTCAATAAATGCTTTCGCCATTGCCTTTGCATTACTCATCACTTGCTTACAATAAACTACATATTCATCTGTAAGATTTTCGCCGAAGGCAACTGCTTTTGCTGCAATTACGTGTTCTAATGGACCGCCTTGCGTGCCGGGAAAAACTGCGCCATCAAGCACAGACGACATCATGCGAATTTCTCCTTTAGGTGTTTTTAATCCGAAAGGATTTTCAAAATCTTTTCCCATCATGATCATTCCCCCGCGTGGGCCGCGCAAAGTCTTGTGCGTGGTAGTTGTAATGACATGACAATGGGGGAGAGGATCAGTAAGGAGCTTGCAGGCAATTAATCCTGCAGGATGAGCAATATCGGCCATCAACAAAGTGCCCACGCTGTCTGCAATTTTGCGCATGCGGGCAAAATCCCAATCACGTGAGTAAGAAGATGCACCGGCTATGATCAGTTTCGGCTTTTCGAGCTTGGCTGTTTCTTCCATCTTATCATAATCCACCCTCCCGGTTTCCTTTGAAACTCCGTAAAACGATGGTGAATACAATTTTCCCGAGAAGTTAACAGAAGAACCATGTGTAAGATGTCCGCCGTGAGAAAGATCGAAACCCAGTATTTTGTCGCCGGGCTTAATTAATGCCAGCATGACGGCAGCATTTGCCTGTGCGCCGGAGTGCGGCTGCACATTCGCCCATTCAGCGCCGAATAATTTTTTAGCACGATCAATCGCCAGTTGTTCTACTTGATCAACTACCTCGCAACCGCCGTAGTAACGTTTGCCCGGGTATCCTTCTGCATATTTATTGGTAAGACAGGAGCCCATTGCTTCCATCACCTGCTTGCTTACGAAATTTTCAGATGCAATCAATTCAATGCCTTCTTCCTGGCGCTCCTGCTCTTTTTTTATTAAGTCGAATATTTGTTGGTCTCTTGTCATAATCTACGAATAACGAATCTAACGAATTTACGAATGGTGCTGCTTTATCTAATATCTCAAATCTCAAGTCTCACATCTCCCTCAAGAAAAATCAATCTCCGTGCTATCTCCAATATTCAGCGACTGGCTGAGGCCACGCAAAGAAGCATCGCTGCCAACAACAGAATGATGCAACACAGCATTCATCAATTCAGAGTAAGAACCAATAATTGCATCGCGTAGGATAGAAGAATTGATAGTGGTATTTTCACCAATGGAAACATTGGGGCCGATGATAGAGTTGCTTATCTTGCAATGGTCGGCAATGCTGACAGGCTCAATGATGATGGTGTTTTCAAATGTATATTTCTTTCCGTTTGCCGGTAAATGTTTCTTGAGCAACACAGCATTTGTTTCAAGCAGGCTGTCCTTGTTGCCGCAATCGTACCAGTTTTCAACGGGGAAGGTTTTAAACTTCACGCCTTGCTCTATCATCCGCATGATACCATCTGTAAGATGAAACTCATTGTATGATTTTATGTTGTTCTTAATATTCTCTCCAAGTGCATTAACCAGCATCTTTCCCTCTTTGATCTTATATATTCCAACGAGAGCAAGGTTTGATTTTGGAATAGGGGGTTTTTCAATCACGTTAAGTATGGTTCTGTCACCTGCAAGCTCTGCAACTCCAAAGCTCCGCGGGTCATCCACTTTCTTTACACCAAGCGTTGATCCGGAATGGGCAAGAACTTCATTCAGCTCAACATCAAACACCGTATCACCTAACGCAATCAACAATTCGTCCTTTTCATTAATCCAATCTCTTGCAAGCCAAACAGCTTCACCAGTCCCTTCGCGCGGTTCCTGCACAATAAAGAGCGATTGGATATTGGGATATCGTTCACGGATATAGGTTTCAATCTTATCACCAAGATAACCGATGATAAAGATAAATTCATTGCATCCCGCGGCAATAAGATTGTCCACGATGTGCGACAGAATGGGCTTGCCTGCAACAGGCACCAGTGCTTTTGGTTGCGTGTGAGTATGCGGGCGCAGCTTACTTCCAATACCTGCAACGGGAATAATTACTTTCAAGTCGGTTTACAGTTTACAGAACCGTTTATAAGTTGGCAAAAGTATTAAAATAGAAATTATAATCATTTGACTCCTCTCTACGAACAATATTTAAAAACAATCATTCTTCTTTTTGCAAAACCGTACTATAAACCGTAAACCGAAAACGGTTATCATTCCACGCAGTGATCCTTCTCCCAAAGCTTGCCTTGTTTGAAAAGAGAATCCTGCTCTGCCAATTGCCTTTTCATTTCTTCTGAGATTTCTTTGTCTTTCATATTTTTAAGATCGGGACTGCCGGCATTAACCCATGCTGTGTACCAGAAAGAACCAACCTCTGCGATGGCTTCACGCATTCTGCGTTCAATCATTCCATCAAGCATGTCGCTGTATGCTTTTGAATATTCTTTGGAATACACTTTTAATGTTTGACGTCCTTTTGTTTCGTAAGCATATTTCTTATCCGAAGGAAATTTATCATTGAGCTGTTTTTCAAAGCTCAAAACAGAATCAACGGCGTCAAAGCTTCCTTTCACTATTTGCCATGCTTCCAACTGCGGCTTTTCAATGTAATGTGCCCGTCCTGTGAAGTAATTATAATCATCACCAAACAATTCCGGAATACGCGATTCCCAGAAAGCATGAATGCCAACCTGGTTTGTAAGCTGTCCGTTATAATTTAATGCGCAATGTAAAGGCACATGAGCATCAGCTATATAATGGCCGATGTTGGCGGAGAAATAAAGAATTTTATCCACATCATGTTTTTTAAAAGCATCGGTAAGCTGGTATTCCATTGTTATAATTTGCCATGGCACAATGCCATAACCCAGCAGGGTATCTTCTGTAAACTTTGCCACAGCATCTTTCCAATTGACGGGAATGGAATCAAAAGGATGTTTGCCGTAATGATCTATGCTTATATAATGACGGGGCGCTTCCTTTTTGTTTATATATCTGCGCTTGTCGGGATCAACAGCATGATTGGTTAGATAAGTAATGTGGCTTTTATAAAACCCAATCATGGCCGAAGGCAACGTAAACACAGCCTGATGATTGATCTTCTTATGCGCCCAAAAGCCCCAGCCGTAGGCGAAGACAGTAAAAAGTAGAAGAATAGATAGTGTTAGAAAAAGCTTGTTTAAATGTTGCTTCATGCAAAGATTATAATAAGGAGACTAAGGCTTATTTTTTAAGATATATTTTGGGAAAATCTTTGTCAATTATTTTTAAATCAATTCTGATAGATTTAATTAGTTCAGTTAAATAAGTATCGTGTAAGTCGTTTGCTTTTCCTACTGCCTTTTCTTCATACAAAAGCATTTTTCTAATAACATCTTCGCTTGCAATTAAAAATAGTTTATCTCTTGCAAAAACATATTTTTTTATTTGTTCTCTATTTGTTCCATCATCTGCCACTAGATTATGCAAGGCTTCAATATATGGCACATAATGTTTTTCTTTTAGTTTCCTCGTTTGCAAAATCATACTATTGCGATTAGCTAACCAAGCGCCAATAATTGATACGATTATTGCGGTAAGTGCACCAAAAATAGAGATGTATAAGCTTGTTGTCATAACAATTCCTAAAATTTTAAAGTTACAGATATAAAAGCAAATATAAACATAGCGGACAACAACTACTAAAAACACTCACTTTTCTTAGTTTAATGGAAAGTAGATTGATTTCCTTTTTAAATCAGAATCCACCCACTTGAAGTAAAACTTTAATTAAAACATACACTTTTTGATAAGATTTAGCTCAAATTGCATTTAAGGACGACTCACCATGATTCATGGTGAGTCGTCCATGAAACATGGCAAGTCAACCATAATCCATTGTTAGTCAATCATGTTTCGTTGCTATTCAACCATTGGTCGCAGATAGTCAACCATATTCCATCATTAGTTAACCATGATTTATGAGCAGTTAACCAAGTTTTACGGATAGTCAACCATCCTTCATGATTAGTCAATCGTTTTTCATGGATAGCTGATCATGTTTTAGAGTTAGCAGGCGTTTATTCAGGGAGAGTCAACCATGCTTCCTGATTAGTCAACCATGATTTAAGAGTAGTCTGTACCGTCCTGAAAAAACTTGACAGTTTTTGGGTTAAAAACTAAATGTAATTGTCAAGTATATTTGATAATCGGGGATCAAGTTTACAGCTTTTTATTTAATCCTGTTTATGGAGTACAAGGTTGATGGCTATTCCTGCTATTAATTGACAGCTTA
>PLYJ01000141.1 GCA_003151745.1 Bacteroidota bacterium | reverse complement strand
TACAGATGCCTATTCACACAAAATCATTGGCTATTGCCTGCATCCTACCTTGCACAGCAATGGTCCTATAAATGCCCTTGTGATGGCTTCTAAATCAAAACGGGGAGACTCCCTGATCCATCACAGCGATCGTGGCTCACAGTATTGCTGTGGAGAGTATGTAAGAATGATAGAACACTACNNGCATACAAATCTCCATGACTGAAAAAGGGGATCCCTACGAGAATGCAATTGCTGAAAGAGTGAATGGAATTTTAAAAAGTGAATTCCTGTTAAATAAAACTTTTGCATGCTTGAGTGAATCGGAAGAAGGGGTAAAGAATGCAATTGAAAAATACAATAACATTCGTCCGCACGACAGTTGCGACAAACTGACTCCTGTGCAGGCACACCAGGGCAATGGATTCCTTCGCAAGCGCTGGAAAACAAAGAAAGAAAACGAATTATTGATTATTTAAAAAGGTAAAAAATGATATTGAAATATTGATAACTCGAAGGGGAGTTATCAACATTTCAACATCACATCAACATCATCAATTTAATAAAAATGAAAAATAAATCACCGCCTGTAAGCCCCAATTAGGAACAAGCAAAACACTTGTCACCTGTTTTTAGGAATAACAAAATCATTTGTAAGACCTTTTAGTAATAAGCCTTACAAGGGACAATCCAAAACAGGAATAACAAACAAATCTGTCAGTCTAAAACAGGAATAAAACTATTTTAGTAATAAAAAACAGGCGTAAGCAATTTGTTTGTACGTTTGCTTCAGGATTAACCTTAAATCCTGTAAAGCACTTTTAGAAACTACCTCAAAAAGTGTAAGGTTTTTTTAGGAAGGTACAGTTTACCGCCATCACGGTAAGGTTTACCGCCATCATGGTAAGGTTTACCGTCATCATGGTAAGGTTTACCACCATCACGGTACAGAGTACCCTGTGCGATTAAAACCTCTTCGAAGTTATTTTTACTTCGGGGTTACAACTCAATCGTTGAAAGGTGGGGTGGGTAATAGCTACAAGCTATAAAAATAAGCCTTCGTTTTTCTATTTCCCCATTTTCTCTTCCTTGCGGTCGCGCCACATATCGAGAACTTTTCTCTTCCAGTCTTCTTCAGCGCGATAAAGCTTTGCAACTTTTCGAATAGGAAGAACTTGCTTGAACCGGCTGCTGTACTTTTTGAAAACGTCTAATTCATTTTGACGGAAAATAAGTTCATTGTCTACGAGCCTTTCAAAATCTTTGTCAGTGAGCTTGTCCATATTATCTTTTGCATCCATCAACGATTCCCTGTGCTCCTTACGCAACTTTTCAAGATCTTCCTGGAAAGCATTATATACAGGCCAGAATACTTTTGCTTCTTCGGGAGTGAGGTTGAGGCGTTCAGTGAAGAAAGCAATCTTCATAGATTCCAGCTTCTCCATGCGCTCCGGTCTGCCGGCAGGGGGCGTAGGGGGCATGGTAGCGGGTCTTTGCGCCATGCTCTGTGTTGCATACAGGAAGAGCATTAGCAGCAGAAAAGATTTTAGATTAAAGATTAAAGATTTTAGATTGCTCATAATTCCTTTGCTACGTCTGAAATATCAATATTGTTATTGATGATATAATCCTGAATGTTTTTATCTCCTGCGTTTTTAGTAGTAGTTGTTTTGATCGCGGAGGTGCTTTCATCAGCTATTTCATTCATCAGCGTGCTTTCATCCACTTCGCCAAGCACGTCCGATTCACTGATTGAAATGTTTTGAGCGGTTGCATTAGAAGCATTCATATTGATTGGTCTTTCAAAAAACTTTATGCTGATGAAGAGTGCAAAGCAAGCAGCGATTAAAGATAAAGAATATTTAGGACAAACAACTCGTGCAAGCAAACCGGCAAGCGTAAATCTTTTTGACTGCGATGCCTCAATTCTATTAATAATGTTGAGCGGCAGCTCTTCAAAATAATTTTCAGGCACGGTGAATGGATTGGAAACAGCTATCTCTTCAAATTGAGGAGTGGTTGAAACTTTATCCATTATTTGATCAGGCAACGAGTCAAAATAGTCAGCAGGAACCGAAAAAACCTTCTTTTTCTCAATGGAAGAAAGTTTTGGTGCCAGTCCCGCACGTGCGGGATTCAACTCATCATCGTTATATTCAGCGGGTTTCATTGTAATTTATTACCAATAAGATAGCTTTTTAGCCTTTTGGTTTAATCATTTTTCAAATATTTCTCAATCTTCTTCACCGCATGATGATAGGACGCTTTCAGCGCTCCCACTGTAACGCCAAGAACAGCAGAAATCTCTTCATATTTCATACTATCATAATATTTCATGTTAAAAATAATTCGCTGCTGCGTGGGCAGCTTAAGAATTGCCTGCTGCAATTTAAGCTGAATCCTGTCGCCGCTAAAATATGAATCGCTGGAAAGATGATTGGAAAGTTCATGCTCCACATCAGCAATCGGAACAAGGAATCTTTTTCTTTTTTGGTTGATATGGGTGATGCTCTCATTGGTCGCAATTCTATATAGCCAGGTATAAAGTTGTGCATCTTCGCGAAAGTTATCCAGGCCTTTCCATGCTTTCACGAAGGCATTTTGAACTACATCATTTGCATCATCATGATCTATCACAATCTTACGAACATGCCAGTACATACGCTGCTGGTACTTGCGCACAATGAGGTTAAATGCATAATGCCTCGTTTTTTCAATCCTGAATTTTTCTAAAAGTTCGTGGTCGTCGTATTCGGTCATTAGAAAGAGTATTGACTCCTGCAGTTATTGTCTATTGAAGGTCATGAATAATCAATAAACGATAGTCACTTAGCAATCATCGTGCTAATCTAAAAGCTCAGCTACTTTTTTTTTATTGAGCACCCTTTCAACAGCCTGAACTATATCCGGTGAATCGAGACCATACTTTTTCATTAATTGATCGGGTGTTCCGCTTTCGCCAAAGGTATCTTTCACGGCAACAAATTCCATCGGGGCAGGATGTTCCTGGCAAAGCAAATGAGCGATAGCATCGCCCAAGCCGCCATTCAACTGATGTTCTTCAGCTGATACTACGCAGCCAGTCTTTTTTATCGATTTTAAAACAGCCGCAGCATCCAAAGGTTTAATCGTATGTATGTTTATTACTTCAGCGTTAATGCCTTTTTCAGCAAGCATTTCGCACGCTTCAAGTGCTTTCCAGACAAGATGACCTGTAGCGAATATGGAAACATCGTTTCCTTCATTTAACATCACAGACTTGCCGATTTGAAAAGTCTGATCAGCAGGTGTAAAGTTTGGAACTACAGGTCGTCCAAAGCGAAGGTAAACAGGACCTATATAGTCAGCAATGGCAAGGATGGCTGCCTTTGGTTATAATCGCATGGGTTGATCACAACCATGCCTGGAAGCATCCGCATCATGCCAAGATCTTCAAGAATTTGATGAGTAGCGCCGTCTTCACCAAGCGTAAGGCCTGCATGCGATGCACATATTTTTACATTCTTTCCTGAATAAGCTATAGACTGGCGAATCTGGTCATAGACCCTGCCTGTAGAGAAGTTAGCGAACGTTCCGGTAAATGGAATTTTCCCTCCGATGGTAAGACCGGAAGCAATGCCCATCATGTTTGCTTCTGCAATTCCTATCTGGAAAAAGCGATCAGGAAATTCTTTTTCAAAGCTGTCCATCTTTAAAGATCCTGTAAGATCGGCGCAGAGGGCAACTACATTTGGATTCGCTCTGCCAAGTTCAAGCAATCCCGCACCAAAACCTGAGCGGGTGTCTTTCTTGTCTGTATAGGTAAACTTTTTCATCTTTTAATAGTTTGAAGTTTAAAGTTCTGAGTTCTGAGTTCAAAGTTCAAAGTTGCGTAACCTTGAACTTTGAACCGAATAACATTGAACTACTTTAGTTAACACTCACTACGCTCGATACACCTGAATTAACTGTAAATGATTTTTCAACAGTGTATATAGATTCATGCGCTGTTTTGGAACGATACACAACTCTATAGCTGCCCGGCTGCAAAACAATGGTTTCTTTCGTCAGGCTTTCATCCATCGTGTATTCTAAAGTCAATCTGTTGTTATCTTCAAGATAGATGCTTCCATATCCGGTTCCGTTGGTGAGCACAGTAGTTATGCCCGGTTGTGGAATCTGAACGGTCGTTGTTTTACTTTGGCTGATGTCCACATTCTCAGAATAAATGCGGGGCAAGGTGAGTATTTCCAGATCATATTTCCCTGTGATGTATTTTTCAGTAGTATTGAAATCCTGTTCAACCAAAGTTTTTAATTCACCGTGCTTGCGGACAATGCATTGAATTTTGCGGCTTTCTGTGAGCCCGTCAACTTTTAAATTCAAATAGCCTTGCGGAGCATCAATGCCAACGATGGTATGCTTGCCGGGAGTAAGCTTTACAGAATCTTTATAAACGGGAGGAACGGTATGCACCACAATATTATATATGGATAGCGGATCAACCTTAAGCGTATCGGGGTTTCCGTGAGAATTAATAGTATGCACGAAGTTATACATGATGCGCCCTGAGAATTGATCGTAAAATGTCATATTCACATTGGTCTCTGTTGGCTTGCCATAAGCATCAAGCAGGTTGACCTGCATCGTTGTTGAGTTCAATGCCTGTGAGATAACCACATTCAGCGCCTTGCGAAACATATCTTCGTTTGAAGCATCGTAATAACTACCCACACAGTCATACGTTTTCTTGAATTCATCATTGATGCCGAGCCCGATGATAAAAGGCTTCAACACAACTCCTCTTTTTTGCAAAGCAAGCGACACAGCGCAGGGATCACCATTACATTCTTCAATTCCATCGGTGATAAGAATAATAATATTCCTGGAAGCATCAGAAGGAAAGTCGCCGCCACAAGCTTCAAGTGCCCGCGCAATAGGAGTAGTGCCGTTTGGATTCAAGGCCATCAAAAACTTTTTAATCTTAGTAGCATTGTTATTGTCAAACGGTACTTCCAGCTTTGTGTCATCACAGTCCTGGGGAGGATATTTCTTTTGATGTCCGAGAACACGCAAAGCAAGCTGAAGGTTGTCGGCATATTTCAAGCTGTCCAGCAGATCGCTCATTAATTTCTTTGCAATATCAATCTTCGTTCCCGTTTGCCAGCGGCCATACATGCTTTGCGAGTCATCAAAAAGAAATTCGATGCGGGTGAGAATTTGTTTTGGCTCTTGTTTCTTTTGAGCGAAAGCAGGAGTAACACAAAAGGAATAAGGAATAAGGAATAAGGAATAAATTGCAAACTTATATTTACGTACTTTATTCATTATTAATTATTCCTTCTTACTTATTTATTATCAGTAGTCCCCGACAGTCTCCGCAAGCTGTGCCAGCGCAGTCTTTAGCTGCTCATCATTAGGAGCAGAGCCATGCCACTTATGTGTTCCCATCATAAAGTCAACGCCTTGCCCCATCACAGTTTTCATGAGGATAACAACAGGTTTTTTGTTGCCGGTTAAAGCCTTTGCTTTCTTCAAGGTTGAAATCACTTCTTCCATACCAGCTCCGTTCATTTGAAGCACCTGCCATCCGAAGCTTTCCCATTTAGGTTTCAGGTCGCCGTAAGGAAGAACGTTTTCGATGCTTCCGTCTATCTGCTGACCATTAACGTCAACGGTAACAATAATATTGTCAATCTTCTTAGCAGCGCCATACATGACAGCTTCCCAAATTTGCCCTTCCTCCATTTCTCCGTCTCCGCAAAGGTAATATATAAGGTGTTCATCTTTGTTCAGCTTTTTTGCCTGTGCTGCTCCCATCGCCACTGATATTCCCTGTCCCAAAGAACCGGAGGCAACCCGTATTCCCTCCAAGTCTTCATGCGTTGCCGGATGCCCTTGCAGTCGTGAATTAAGTTTTCTGAAAGTAGCAAGCTCTTTTACATCAAAATATCCCGAGCGGGCAAGAACACTGTACCAAACCGGTGAAATGTGACCGTTGCTAAGGAAGAACAAGTCTTCACCAATTCCATCCATGCTAAAGCTTTTAGCGTTATGACGTAGTATCTCAAAATACATAGCAACAAAAAACTCAACACAACCAAGAGAACCGCTCGGATGTCCTGATTGAACAGCATGCGTTTGGCGTAAAATGTCCCGTCTTACCTGCGTGCAGAGGTTTTTCAATTCTTCAGTTGAAGCCATGGGAAAGATAATTTGGAAGTGTGTCCAAAAGTAATTTTTTTTGTTCCCCCGCAAGTTTTTTAAAAGCCTTAGTTATCAAGAAAATATTAACAAATAGGCAATTTTTATTAACACTTCGGGGTTGAACGGCAATTTCTATTAGAACCTTTAGGTACCCTACTGTTTTGTGTCGTCAGGCCTCGAAATTGATGCAATCACAACCCGGATTTATGTTAAAACCTTCATTTTAACGTAAATTATTAACATTTTATTGCAAAACAGTTACTGTTCACATGTGACTCGTTACTGTTGACATGTGAATTGTTATTATTTATATGTGTGTCTAGTCCTGAAATAGCTTGACGGTTTTTACAACCCATTTTAATAATGAAAGAAGTAAAAACCGATGACAAAAAGGAACAATTTCCTAAAGAGTTTTCAAATGCATTTAAGCGGTGGCTGATACGTGAAATAAGAGGCGGGCGCATGAGTACAGGAGATGCTATAGACCG
>PLYJ01000156.1 GCA_003151745.1 Bacteroidota bacterium | reverse complement strand
CAAAACTTTTTCAACTAGCACCTCAGCTTACCATCAGTTGCTCCCCTTAGTAGGGCATATCCCAGGAAAGGATCAAACTCAACAGATTGAACGTAAAAATTTGAACTTCAGAACGCACCTTAAAAGATTAAACAGAAGAACTATTTGCTATCCAAAAAATCAGGATATTCATGACAACGTAATTGGTATGTACACTGAAAGGTATTATTATAAAACAGGACGTTACTCAAATAACCAATCCAACGGGTTTGACCCATGACCCAAATTTGATATTTTTTAATTTTTTATAAACTTCATGCCTCAAAATAAGGTCTTTTATCTGATTCATTTTTATTAACACACTTTTACTTTCTGGTTCTGCTGTATAAATAATTTACCCATTCGTTGAGCTTAATGCTTAGTATCATCATAACAAGAACGACAGCGGAAAGTATTAATCTTGATTGTTGAAACTCTGCCATATTAGAGCCAAGAATTATTGAAAAGGCAGAAAACCAGATTAAAAACTCGCAAACATTCTTTTTAAATTTACGTACCAATAATAAGTACAACGCCTGAATACCCGCTAATACGTAGAAAAAAAAGATCACGGAATTATGAAAAAAGAAGTAAGCGGAATTTGACAATCGGGCTATGCTGAAATTGAAAGCAATCAGCGAATTCCAAAAGGGTCTTGAGGTTGAATCCTTTTGTTTCAACAACTCAATTGTTAACGGACGGTGTTGTTGTTCCTCTGAGAAATTCTCCATTTCATGGTAATATTCCGAAAGGCTTGGAAAGACGTTGGCATATAAGTTTTCTTGCAAAAAATTAGAATGACATAAAACGAGTGTATTGGTCATATATCGTAAAGGATTGCTTGCGATTCCGGCCATGGCAATAGTTCCACATATATGTTGCGTTTCAGCTTCCGTGTATCCAAATTCGCTTAAATCTTTTGTTACGTTCCACCAAAAATCCTTTGAAACCGGCCAGTGGTGCTGTTCATAAATTCCTTCCAGGTTTTTCCAACTTTCTGATGAATATGGAATCTGTTTGTCATGATATATAACTCTGTCCCATAAATGCCATCCTAACCCTGTTTGCAGTTTATAATTGTCATAATAAACCTTACTAAACAAGCATTGCGCAAAAGGGAAAATTAGAATAGTGGAAATACTTATCAGCATGATGTATTTTCTATTTTGGAGAAAGTTTACAATGGAAAGAATAACAATGAGAAGAGATGCCGGTAAAAAAACAGGCTTTACTAAAATCACGTATCCTGCTAACAAAAAGAGAACGGAAGCGGTTATGCCATTCAAATGGAAATAGTTTTTGACAAACAAATAGATTGTCAGAAGAATTAAAAAGGTTGCATAAGCTTCTGACATCACTAAATTAACATAATTGAAATAAGGATAGTAAAGCAAAAGGACAATACTTATAATATACGCCAGCGCCATTCTGCGCGTAATCAGCTGGATTGTTTTCCTGACGAGGATTGCAGAAGCGAGATACATCAGGAACTGACCATATTTGATTATGATGGCGACATTAATATGAAATAAGAAGGCAATTTTACCTGATAGGAAAAGAAAAAAACTGTATCCAAGAAATGGATAATACTGGCTGGGTTCATGAAATGAAGGATACCTGCTTTCGTTCATGTAATCACCTGTATTCACAAAGTGAACATTCATATAATACCATGCTGAGTCATTCATCATGTGCATCAGCGGTACTGCATGTATAATGAGCAACTGTATAAATACAATTGAAATAAATACAATTTTGAAAATAACAGTTTTGTTCATTTGAGTTTTGTTCACTACCACAAAAAATGTTGCATTGACCAAAGTATTATATACGAAATGCTCAACAGGACAAAAACTACATTATTGGATAATTTAAATAAGGTTACTTCTGATTTCCACAAAAGGGGAATAGCTAAATATTCATTTGACCAATTAACTTTAGATTCGTATGATATATCCTTAAGTAAAAGTGTTGAAGTAAATAACAATAACATAAAATGGATATTTAACCACCTGCCCCAATCAATGGCAAATAAAAATAAAGGAAATGAAAACAGAAATAAAAAGAGAAAGGCTACCAGGAATTTCTTCAAAGGCGCAATATAATTTTTCGAATATTTGATATATAAAGCGAACGGAAGCAACCCTAAAAACAAGCACGTGCCATAGGCAGGATAATATCCATGTTCCTTTGCATGAATAAGAGCATCCTTCATTCCAAAGTCTTTTGTCCAGGGGGCTAATATTCCTTTACAAATATTATCGGACAATCCCTTTTCCATTAACCCGGAACAAATAACTGATCCGTTTATAGTTTTTCCAAAGAGATATATCGGGATCATTATTAAAAATGACCCCGATATAACCAATACTGTTTTGAGAAAATGAAAGGGTTCATCATCAATTTTAGCTTTTAAATATGCAGCTAATATAAAGTAAGGGGTATAGAAAAAAACCAGTTCATGAAATAAAGTAGCAATCAGAAGTGCAGCCGAAAAAAGAAAAATCACCAAATATGATTTCAGCACCTTTCTGTTCAAACATAAAATATATAGCCCGTACAGAAGGAGCAAAATGATTTCCTTTCTTCCAACCGTCCTGGGATCAAGTATGGTAAAACGCAATGTGACCGGAGACAGTAATAAAATCAAGAACCATATATTTATTTCTTTTCGGTATAATAATAAAAAAAGAACAAGCATATATGCTATGTAGATTGCAATTTGAATCCACATGACAGTGAAATTGGGCTTTAGCTTTAGAAAGTCAGACAGACCAAGTATTAAATACCCGCAAAGCCCCCTTCTGACGAAACCTGCCTGGAAATTTACTAACCAGTCACCTGTAATCCATCCATCGCATTTTATCGTATAAAAATATAAAGCGTATAAATACCCTGTTATAACTGCTATAAAGAAAAAAGATATGAGAGGTATTAAAAACTTATTTTTCATAAGTTTCTTTTAGACTCAGAAAGTCAAATTGGCGCCTACGCTTGGCAAAAGAGGTAATTGATAAACCCGCTGACCGGTGATACGATTTACATAGAAAATATTGTCTCTGTCATACACATTAATAACACTTGCCACTACATCCAATGTAGAATTTCTTGAAAGCACAAAGTTGCGTTTCAAAGAAACATCAAGACGATGGTAGTCAGACAACCTGCCCGTGTTAGGATCAGCATACTTGATGCCTAACTGTCCGTTTGCAGTAGTGTAATTTGTATAAATTCCATTTGTAAAGGGAAGTAATTCATAAAATCCTTGTGTAAGCGTAAACGGAAATCCGGAACCATAATTCCAACGTGCATTTATTTCCCAGTTCAATCCTTTGCCGAACGTATAGGCAGCAACGAGATTTAAATTATTTCTCCTGTCAAAGATTGGTGAATACGTCTCATTGCCATTAAAGCGTGTAACATAAGCAAGCGAATAGGCAACCCACACATATAGCCTGTGATAATCATACTTGAGAAGAAAATCAACGCCATGTGCCTTACCTGTTTCTACAATAAAATCTTTCTTAAGGCTGTCAGGTACGGTAGAATGTTCTCCGTCATCAGGATAAAGCTTATTGGTATTCAGATCCTCTAACTGATCGAAGCTCTTGAAGTAACCTTCCACGTTAAGGCTCATGTGATGAGGAAGATCTGCTTCAAACCCGAATATGGCATGACGCGCTTTTTGCAAAAGTGAAGTAACGGGCTGCCCGTTAAATGTGGATGGCAGATCCTGGCTACCGAAAATAAGACCGTTAAAAAGATTGACAACACTTTCCTGATCGGATGTGCTGAGCAGGTTCTGCGAATAATACCCCGCAGCAAGCTTCAACCTGAACTTATCGGTCACATTATATTTTGCACCAAGCCTTGGCTCAAAAGCTGATTCAGAAAGGTCTGAGTAATAGGTGCCTCTTATGCTTGGCTCTATCACCAGGTCTTTCACTATTTTTTTATAGCTTAAAAAAGCAGCAACCTCAGTGGTATTATTATTTTCTGTGATCTCGCGATTAATAGTATTAAAGAAATCCAGGCTGGTTTGTCCGCCGTTTACTTCAAGACCGTATTTCAATTCATCTTTGCTTATAAAATAAGTGAAATTTAATCCGATGTTAAATTCATTAATTGAGCTGGATAGTGGCGAGAGAGATTGTTGCGTTAAGCCAACATTATATACGGAATAACCAAAGTTGCCATCAATAAGCACACTGGAAGAGGCCGGCACTAAAACAAAGTTGCTTCCGAAACCGGTGGAATTCCATTTAAGGGTCGCTACACTCGGATAATCTACATTATCCGAAAAATGGAATCCAAATATATTAAACCTGCTGCCGGATGGAGAATTGAAAGATATTTTCCCATACAAGTCAGTGAAATCAAAGGGTAGTGGAGTGGTGTCGAGGTGACTGTAAAACAATTTTGAGCTCTCCTGCAGATAAGAAGTTTTCGCCGTAATAATAAATGAAGTAGTACCGTCATTTTCATCGGTTGCCTTTTTAAGCGGACCTTCCAGAAGAAGCTTGGAAGTAAATGTGCTGGTGCTGAATTCTCCGCTCAATCGCTTTTTGTTTCCATCGCGTGTGGAGATATCTATAACGGAAGAAATAGCATCACCGTATTTTGCACCAAAGCCTCCTGCATACACATTAGCTTCTTTGATGATATCAGTTTCGAAAACAGAAAACAGACCGATGGAGTGAAAAGGATTATAGATAGTCATACCATCCAGCATCACCCTGTTCTCATCCGGAGAGCCTCCGCGTATATACAATTGTCCACCCTGGTCGCCGGTGGAAACAACGCCGGGCACTACTTGCAAATACTGAGCAATGTCGGGATCGCTGCCGATGGTAGGAATCTGTTTTATTTCTTTAGGCGTAATGGTAATCACAGAAGCTCTCACCTCCGTTTTCTTTGCTGTTTGTTCCGCACTAATGGTAACGGGACCTAACTCGTTGGAAGAGGCATTAACAAATATTTTTTTGGTAATGATCCCGCCGTTGGTAACGGTTACGGGCATCGTCACTGAATCGAAGCCGATACCAGCCACCATCAGCGTATAATTACCTTTAGGAGCTTTAGAAATGGTAAAATAGCCGTCCACGTTCGTTTGCGTTCCATAGGAAGTACCTTTCAAAAACACGTTAATGTAACCCACAGGCTGCGATGTTGCCTTATCATAAACAAAGCCCCGCACATCGCCCGTTTGCGCAACTGAATGCAAAACGATCATCGAAAACAAGGAAGCAACTAAAAACCGTACTGTTGATTTCATACTTCTTTAAAATAAAGTTCGCAAAATAACGAATCCCACAGCATTGCGGGACGCCAAAAGTAGTAAAAAACATAAGGTGCAAAAGTTAAATGGGGCTACTCTATTGGACCTCTTTCATAATTCGCAGTGAATTATTGAAAGGAGTTCAATATGCAGATAATCATTACCCGCCATTCCAAATTTTCTGCTCGTTTTCATTCAAAAAGTACAGGTAAACATCAGATGATTACCAATCACCACATAATGATTATCTGTAATCACGATGTAGTTACTTGTCCCTATTTGGTGGTTACCTGTATTCACCCTTTAGTTACCTGTACCTATTACGTGATTACTAACCATCACACAAAAAGTACAGGTAACCATGATGTAGTTACCTATAGCCATTTGATGATTACCTGTAACCATTTCGTGATTACAGGTAATCACACAATAGGTACTGCTCACCATCATGTGATTACTAACCATTTTTGAATGGTTGCAGGTAATTAAATAGTAAAGAGTAGCATTTATGCCATTTTTACCGATAAAAAGATAACATCAACCCATTTTCAGGTATTAGAAACTGTTTAAATTTTATTTAATAATAATTTTAAGGAAGCCAAATATAGCATGGCTTGACTGGATTCCAGTAGGTATTCAAAATCTCTGCTTAATCTTCTAAAGTTCTCAAACCATGGGAATGTTCTTTCGACAATCCATCTTTTGGGACTTACTTTTCCTTGTGTTTGATCTTTTATTTTAGGAGATATTTTAAAATCGTAATCGAATTTAATTTTTGCTTGCTCTATTAATTCTCCTCTATATCCACAATCAGCATAAATAGTCTTTATACCACAGACGTTTTCTTTGAGATTCCGAAAGACTAACGCTGCACCTTTGCTATCATGCATGTTAGCAACATGTACTACATTGGTTACCATGTTTCCCATAGTATCAACTACAACATGTCTTTTTCTCCCCTTTATTCTTTTGTTCCCATCTATGCCACGTAACCCACCTCTGCGTGTGGTTTTTACCGATTGACTGTCTATTATACCAACACTGCATTGAGTATTTTTATGACATGCTTCACGAGTCATTTCCCTTGCCATGTCATTTAAGTATTCCAACAGTTCTTCGTCCCTGTATTTTGCAAAGTAATAATAGACCAGTTGCCATTTTGGATAATCAGCGGGCAACATTCTCCATTGGCACCCACTAATCAACAAATAAAATAATGCTTCAAAAATCAACTTTAAATCGTGTTTTCGCTTCCGGCTACTTCCAGGAATGAATTTTTTTATACTTTTCC
>PLYJ01000076.1 GCA_003151745.1 Bacteroidota bacterium | reverse complement strand
CCTTTACTTTAAATGATAGTGCATTTGCCATGCAACAAAGATAAATAGCGCATATATATTAGTCTAATAATAAACAAGAAACTTATCAACTTCCTTTTGTGAATAATTAGACTATTATATAATGGCTAATGGTATTAGGCGGATTTGTTAGAAAGATCAATCAACTTGCTGACAAGATGAACGGATTTATTAGAAGAATTTGCTATAAAAATGCCCTTTTTGATCAAAAACAGCAAAAAATGTGTTTGAGGACACGAAATTTGGGGTCTCTACGATCGTTCCTCCATCATTTTGGCCACATATTTTCCTATAATGTCGAATTCTATGTTGGCAGCATCCCCCAATTTGAGGCTTTTAAAAGTGGTGTGCTCAAAAGTATAAGGTATGATGGCGACGGAGAAAAATCCTTTGCCGCAATGAACAACCGTCAGGCTCACTCCGTTTAAGCAAACAGAACCCTTTTCGACCACTATGTTTTTTGATGCCTTATCATAATCAAATCCAAATATCCAACTTCCTTTATTATTAAAAATGGAATTACATGTTGCCGTTTCATCCACATGCCCTTGCACAAAATGCCCGTCAAGGCGATCGCCAATTTTCAGGCTGCGTTCAAGATTAACTGTATCTCCTCTTTTTAGCTTACCGAGGTTGCTTCGTTTTAATGTTTCATCAACACAAACCACATCATAGTTTCCGTCATGCGCTTTCACAACGGTAAGACAAACGCCGTTGTGCGATATGCTTTCATCAACCTTAAGTTCTTTGGAAAACGATGCTGCAACAGTCAGCCGCAGATTACCATCTTCCTGAATCAAGGTGGTTATTTCTCCAACTTCTTCTATGACACCGGTAAACATCGCAGAGGCAAATATAAGTTTAAAGTTTAAGGTTCAAAGTCTAAAGCTAAGTTGCCGGTTTGCCGACATTAAACATTAAACCTAAAACAAAAAGCATTTTTATGGTTTACGGATTATCTCCACAAAGCCTGTAATGGTGTGCGATCGGATGCCTTCGAGGTAGATTTCATGCACTTCGCAGATGTAATAATACACTCCATCGGGACAGTCTTTATGCGAATCTTTATTTTTCCCATCCCAATCAATGTCGCGGTTAGTGGTTTCAAAAACAAGATTGCCCCAACGGTTATATATTTTCATGATCACGTCCTTCACGTTCTTATAGGGAGGACATTTTTTCTGTAATTCAGTAGCCGTTGTTTGATCACACGGATGAAAAACATCATTCATACCGTCATTATCAGGAGTAAAAACATTTGGCAGATAATATTGATGGCAACTGTCTATACAGACGAAGGGCTGCAACGGGCTTTTATTTCCTGCTGAATCGACAGCCACAATTGAATAGCATCCCGTGTTCGAAGAAAGATTGGGGTGTATATAAGTTGTATCGGTAGCGCTATCTTTTGTTGCAACTAAAATAGGATCAGTCTGAAGTGGTGTATAATACCATATTTCATAGCTTTTCACATCATGAGCGCATGAATTATTTGGATTATTCCATGTTAGCTCATTCTGCCCCTTGTCGCAATCCGCTATCACATCAACAGTCGGTTTGCAAGGTGGCACATTGTCAATGGGCACAGCACATACCCGCTGAGAAAGATTGAATATCGGGTTCACATAGCCCGGCGCAGAATATTGACCAACGCTTTCTATATAATAACAATACTGTGTGCCATTCACTAAGCTTTTATCAGAATATCTATTAAGCATAGAGGAGCCGATACGTGAAAATGCACCGTTAATGCTATCTGCCCTGAAAACAATAAACGAATCATTAGTCCATGGCACGTTTTCCTTCCATGAAAGATCAAGCTCTTTATCCGTTGGACTTATTTTTAGATAAACGGATGAGGCCGTCTGCGTGCTTCCTGCAAGCAAAGAAGTACCGCTGCTGTCGTAATAAAATTCCACTTTGTAATAATACTGGTTGGCAACCGTGTTGATCGCTTCATCATAAACGATGGTGTCGTTTATATTATTCAGGGTTGCGATCAGCGAAAAGTTATTTCCTAAAGAGTCTGCGGTGTGATACACTTTATATTGATAAGGCGGTAACTCCTTCAGCGTATCAAATTCTGTTGGCTTGCTCCAGGCAATGTACATAGCTCCGTTGATAGCATCTGTGGTGTCAACACTTGCATTGGTAATTACGGGCAAATCCTTTTTCAGATAAGCACATGCCTGCACCGATGCACAGCTTTGTGTGCTGTCAGGCGTGTTATATATTGCAGTGATCAGGTAGCAGTAATCAACTCCGTGAACTAATCCGGCGCCGTTGCCATTATCAAGATACATGGTATCATTCACTCCGTTTACATAAGCCAGGAACTGGTAGCCTGTATAGGCAGGCACGCCATTATCGCAGGGGCATGGAATGGCGCTGGGATACATTCCGTTTCTACGGTAAACTTTATAACCGATGACATTCGTGGTGCAGGTGCCTGGCTGCCACGAAACAATAATGGAATTGCCGGAAGCAGTTGCTACAGGATTCAAAGGTGGAGGGCCTACTACAGTAATGCTTACCTGTTCCAGGTCAACAAGCACAGTATCTCCCGCTGCAGGAATATCCGAAGCTTTTATAATAACATTGTAAGGTTCGGTACGAACACGGGCACAAGACGTTATCCAATGGTAAGTTCCGCAAACACTGTCCCTGTTAAAAATATTTTGAGAGAAATGAGATACGTCCGGGCTAAACGTAAAAGTAGAGCCAAAAGCACTGAGGCTTACAAAATCTCCATCGGTATCCTGCGCACAGACAGAAAAGGATGCCGTGTCGCCTGCCAACACACATACGGGTGGCACGGGATCAATAACAGGCGGAAGATTATCACAAGTGCCAATATATATCTGCATATCCTGCTTAACGTACCCGAATTCTACGCGGAATCCATTAATCAGCTTCCACTCATGCACTTTGAAAGCTACATTAAATGCCCCGGGCGTGTTGGGATCACGCCAAACCATATTTCCCGTAACTGAATCAAGGCTAAAAGACTGTGATGCATAATTGCTGGGAAAGGTATACATCGAAATATCTTGTCCGAGCGATCCTTTACATGGAACCAATTCGTATGATAAGCTGTCCCCGTCAGGATCATAGGCCCCCGGATTATATACAAATAAACGATTGGTGCAGCCAAAATCAATGGGAGGTTGGGTCAATATTGGTGAGTTATCGAAAGAGCCGCTTGCACCGATTATTAATTCCGATTCTACATAAAACGGAACATTTACTGAATTAGGAATATTGACTACATCTGCATTCCTGTTAGGGTCCTCAAAATGGATAAGATAAACACCGGGACCCGGATAGGTATGGTAGTTGTCGTATAGATTGATCCGTATGTCAGGTGCAACCATGTGCGAATCAGTTCGGAGAAATTGATAATACGTGGTAGGATCGTCGCCATAATAAACTGAATCAAGCGAAGGACGATCTGCAGGGCTTGAAATTCTGGTATAGGTAGTTATGAATATATGATATTCGTATCCTTTTACATGCGCGTAGGTAATAAAGCCAGCCCGCTCATGCGTGGCAAACACAGATGGAATGACGGAGGAAAAAAACAGGAGAAGAGCAAATAATTTTCTTAACACGGTATTTTGAATGGAAATGTTAGCGATGGTTTACTGAAGACGTTAATATGTGATGATTTGTTGCTCCACTTCCTCAGGCAAATGAATGTACTCATATTGCTGGTTGCGCAATTGCGGCTCAAACCCGGCTTCCCGTATGGCATCCTGCATTCCCTTGCTCGTAAAACGATGCGGCGCTCCGGCTGCTGACACAACATTTTCTTCTATCATAATGGAACCAAAGTCATTTGCCCCTCCCTGCAGGCAGATCTGCGCAATTTCCTTGCCAACAGTAAGCCAGGAAGCCTGTATGTTGCGAACGTTTGGCAGCATGATGCGGCTGATGGCAATCATGCGAATGTACTCTTCTCCTGTTATGTGATTATGCACTCCTTTTATCTCCCTCAGCATGGTATCTACATCCTGAAACGTCCATGGGATGAAGGCAAGAAAGCCTTTAGCATCCTTCGGTTTTTCATTCTGCACCTCACGCAACCAAACCAAGTGCTGAAACCGCTCTTCCAGTGTTTCCACATGCCCGAACATCATGGTGGCAGAAGTAGTAATACCCAGCTTATGGGCAGCACGCATCACCTCCAGCCATTCAAGTCCTGAACACTTTCCGTTAGATATTAATCTTCGCACACGATCACTCAATATTTCTGCGCCTGCACCGGGCAATGAATCCAGTCCGGCATCTATTAAAGCAGACAGAACATAGGTATGACTTTTCCTTTCCAGCTTGGCAATGTGAGCAACTTCAGGAGGCCCAAGCGCATGAAGCTTTAATCGCGGATATAATCCTTTTAATTCTTTAAAGAGATTGGTGTAAAAAATTAATCCAAGCTCTGGATGATGACCACCTTGCAACAGTAATTGTTCCCCTCCGAAACGAAACGTCTCTTCTATTTTTTTCTTGTATTGGTCAATAGTGGTAATGTATGCTTCCCCATGACCGGGAATGCGGTAAAAGTTACAGAACTTGCAGTTGGCAATGCACGCATTGGTAGTGTTCACATTGCGGTCAATGATCCATGTCACTTTGCCATCGTTGCGATAAAACTTTCGCATTTCATTTGCAACAAACATCAGCTCAGGCGTGGCCACATGCTCAAACAAATATTGCCCTTCTCCGGCAGAAAGAAATTCGAAATCAAGAGCACGCTTCAAAAGAGCAGAAGAGTTCATAAAATACTGGAAAATTTGATGATCCAAAGTTACCACTTATTAAAGAATAATTAATAAAGAATCAGGAATAGAGCGAGTTTGAATCTTGTTATTCCTTATTCCTTATTACTTAAATTCGCCCCGCCATAAAAGCCCCTTAAAATGCATACTACCTTTAAGCTAAGCGCCGATTATTTAGTTAACGACTCGCTTGTGATTATAATAGATGATGAAAAGAAGCTGCCCGGTTTCTTTTTTTCCGAAGAAGAGCTGAATTATATAAAATCAGAGTTTGGTAATGAGAAGAAAAATGTGGTGATAAACCGCTACAAGCATCTGTACTGCGTTCATCTTATTGATAAGAAGAAAAGCGCTACTGCTATTAAAGAGAGTGCGCGCAAAGCAGGAGATCTATTTGTGTCCGCATTCAACAGGCATAAGTTCGCTCATGCTGCCATCGTTGATTTTTCAGAAAATGCAGAGGCTGTGTTAGCTCTTGCCGAAGGAGTTGGATTAGGCAACTACGATTTTCTTCGTTACAAAAAGGATAAGAAAAAGGAAGCCCATGCTTTTAATACGCTTCTCATCAACAGCAAGAAGCTAAAAGATAAAGATATTGAACTATTGCAAATAGCTGTAGATGCCGTATGCCATGCGCGTGATCTTGTGAACACACCGCAATCTTCGCAGACAGCCGAAGATCTTTCCAAAGAATTTGTAAAGCTTGGCAAGCAAGCCGGCTTTAAGGTGGAGGTTTTTAATAAAAGTAAAATCAAGGCACTTGGCATGGGTGGCTTGCTGGCAGTGAATCTCGGAAGCATCAACCCTCCAACATTCACAGTGATGGAATGGAAGCCGAAAAATGCAAAAAATAAAAAGCCTTATATCATTATTGGAAAAGGCGTGGTGTATGACACAGGGGGATTGAGTTTGAAACCCACCGGCAATTCAATGGACTATATGAAGAGCGATATGGCCGGCTCTGCTGCCGTTGCATGTGCTATGTACGCCATTGCAAAAGCAAAATTGCCTGTTCATATGGTGGCGCTTGTTCCTGCAACTGACAATCGCCCCGGCGGAAATGCCTATGCCCCCGGAGATGTTATTAATATGATGGACGGACAAACGGTTGAAATGCTTAACGCTGATGCAGAAGGAAGGATGATCCTCGCAGATGCCCTGCATTATGCTAAAAGATATGCCCCTCAACTGGTGATGGATTTTGCAACACTGACAGGCGCTGCTGCCGCTGCCGTTGGTCCTTATGGCATTGTGTGCATGGGCACGGCTGATGAAAAGACCAAGAAGAAACTAAGCGACTCCGGTGAAAACGTATATGAGCGGTTGGCAGAGTTTCCATTTTGGGATGAGTACGATGAGCTGATCAAATCGGACATCGCCGACATGAAAAATATAGGAGGTCCAATAGCGGGTGCCATTACAGCAGGCAAATTCCTGCAACGTTATACGGATTACCCCTGGATGCACTTCGATATTGCAGGTCCTTCTTTTCTTCACAAAGGAGACAGTTATCGTGGCAAGAATGGATCGGGGGTAGGGGTGAGGCTTTTGTTTGATTTTTTCTCTAACCTTTAAAAAATAATGAATAAGGAATAAAAGGTTCAAGCACGATTTATTACTTATTCATTATTATTTATTACTTAAAATATGAGCGCTCATACGGACAACGAAGGCAAAATAAAGATCGGCATCACCTGCGGCGATGTCAATGGCGTTGGCATGGAGGTGACGATGAAAGTATTTTTAGATAACCAGATGCTGCAGCTATGCACCCCTGTTATCTATGCTTCTTCCAAGCTGGTTTCCCTGCAACGCAAGCTGCTTAACCTCACGGAATTTAATTACAATACGGTTCGCTCTTCCAACGATATTCTTTTACGTAAAGTAAATGTCATCAACTGCTGGGAAGAAGAAATACCTGTGGACTATGGCAAGTCAACTGAAACATCAGGCAAATATGCTTTACGTTCCATCGAGCATGCAGCAGAAGATTTAAAGCAAAATAAAATTGATGCTATTGTAACCGCTCCAATCAACAAGCATAACATTCAAAGCGACAAGTTCCGGTTTGCAGGGCATACGGAATACTTTGCGCAGAAATTCAATGTTCAAAGTCACCTCATGTTTTTGCTCAGTGATAACCTGCGTGTTGCCGTCGTATCGGGGCATGTGCCAATAAAAAGCATTGCTTCTGATATTTCAACAGACAAGATATATTCTAAAATAAAGATGATCTCGCAAAGCTTAAAACGCGATTTCGGAATTCGCAAACCACGCATTGCTGTGCTTGGATTAAACCCTCATGCAGGCGATAACGGCTTGCTTGGCAACGAAGAAAAAGATATTATTCAGCCTGCTATTAAGAAGTCTTTTGATGAAGGCACGCTCGTCTATGGACCCTACTCTGCAGACGGCTTCTTCGGCTCCGGCAGCTTTTCAAAGTTCGATGCCATCCTTGCAATGTATCACGACCAGGGATTAGTTCCCTTCAAAGCACTTGCATTTTCTTCCGGTGTAAACTTTACTGCCGGGCTACCCATCGTCCGCACCTCACCCGATCACGGCACGGCTTACGACATAGCAGGAAAAAACAAAGCCAGCGAATCTTCCATGCGCGAAGCCATCTATTGCGCCCTCGATATTTTGAGAATGAGAAAAGATTTTGATCTGATTACAACCGATCCGCTGGCGTATTCGAGGCAGGGAAGGGAGCATTGAGTTTACGGTTACGCTCTGAAGTTCATATAACAGTAAACCGTAAACTGTCAACTGTAAACGGATTTACTCCTTCACAAACTTACCCACCCATCTCTCCTTCTCGCCAACAACCTGCACAAAATAAACTCCTGCAGAAAGCTTCGAGACATCAATAGTGGTTTCTCCCTCTCCTTTGGAGAGGGCTGGGGCGAGGCTGGTTGGGGGTGAGGTCTCCTGCCCAAGCACATTCATTATTGAAATTGTTACCGCTTCATTTGCATGAAGCGAAGAAGAGTGAATGGTGAGTTGGTTGATGGCTGGGTTGGGAAAAATATTAAATGCTCCCTGTGCATTAGTTATTGGAGTGATAGAAAGTTAGAGTATCAGAACAAACACTGGATATTATTGCCGAGTCAATAAAGGAAAGAGTGACATCATTAACTATTGATGTGATTGAATAAGTTGTCCATGTATTTCGTTCTACAAAGTCTAAACCAAATAATGATGTTGAGTCTATAGCATAAGTGTTTGTTCCTAATTGTAACTCTTCGGAATTACACATATTTGAAAAGGACGTATCTGTTTTAATTACTTCAAAGTTTATACCCCCGTTGACTCCAACTGTACTATCATAGCAATCCTCAACAAAAAAAACATTATTTGATGATATTCCTATCTCTGAATTAATGCCATATTCAAAAAAGAAATCTCCGGTGATCTGTTTTACACTTTTCAGGTGAGTTGTTTTTAAGGGATTAAATGTACTATCAGTACGCAGTAATAAATAATCTCCCGGACTTTCTGCTCCTTCTGCAAAAGCTGAATATCCAAGAAATATCCAACTTTTATCATTAAGCCTTTGGCAATTAACAAAACTATAATAATATAAATAAATAGAATCTGTGAAAATTGTATACCAGTCACATACCTGGTTATTGTTTATATGGCCAATAAATGGCCCACCGGTCGAACTGTCAGTTGCAAATCCCAAAACATACGAATCACTATCTGATATATAAACCATTTTATCAAGATAGGGATTACCTGCCCACGTAAAATATGTCTGGGCATACTGAGCATTCATAAAATTATGATCTACTTTAGTTATCCCAAATACACTCCAATTATTTAATAAATAACTTCCATCCTTACATTTTTCAATCTTAGCAGTGCTAATTACATCAACTAATTTTTCATATAAAACATTTCCATTGTAATCAAACTTCATCAGTTTTGCTCCGTCATACATGGAATCAGTATAATCTATACATATAGTATAGCCGGACGAATCTGCGATAATATTATTTGGTTCATCCCCTGTGAAATTGTATCTCCGATAGTCTTTGCATAAACAAGTTGCCCTGCAGAATTAAAGCAAGTAACACCACCCTGAATATAGTTGCTAAAACCTCCTCCACTAATTGAAGTAGCGAGTATTAGATTTTGGTTTTGAATAATTTGCATATCCAGTATGTATCGTCCTGAAAAAGGTTGA
>PLYJ01000139.1 GCA_003151745.1 Bacteroidota bacterium | reverse complement strand
TAAGGTTTTTTTAGGAAGGTACACTATCCACATGTGATTCGTTATTGATCACCTGTGACTTACAACTGTTCACATGTGACTCGTTACTATTCACATGTGACTCGTTATTGATCACCTGTGAATCATTACTGATCACATGTGACTTGTTACTGTTCACCTGTGGATTGTAACGAAATAAAGCTTGATTTTTGCAAGAAACTATATGCTTAAAGAAGCTCTTTCTTGGTTTGTTTTAATTAACCGTTGAAACGATTTGTAAATGACTTGCCTTTTATAAATCACATTGTTAAACGAATCAATTAACCTTTCTTATTTAAAAGCTCTCTGTTCAACCGACCAAAATAACCTGTTAGTTTATAAAATTCAATTGTTGCAAGTGGTAGTTTAACAAGTGATACCAGAAGGAAACCACATTGTTTGTAAAAAGTAATGCTTCATACGCAAAAGATACTATCTGAGATTGTACTTTCGTCATACATTGCACCAATTTTTAAAAGCAATCAGCACCGGGATTAAACTTTATTGAATGGACTTATTCAGAAAGAAACCCATCCACACCATTCTTAGTGATATTGAGGAAGGTGGAGGAGATCATGGACATAGCCCGCTTAAAAGAAACCTGACTGTTACAGATCTTACTGCCTTTGGCATTGCAGCCATTGTAGGTGCGGGAATCTTTTCTACTATCGGCGAAGCAAGCTATTCAGGAGGCCCTGCCGTTATTCTGCTTTTCATCTTCACTGCTATTGCATGCACGTTTGCAGGGTTTGCTTATGCTGAGTTTGCGAGCATGATTCCTGTGTCCGGCAGTGCTTATACTTATTCGTATGCAGCCTTCGGAGAAATGATTGCCTGGATCATCGGTTGGGATTTGATTATTGAATATGCCATTGGAAACATAGCCGTAGCCATTTCATGGTCTGATTATTTCACTTCTTTTCTTGGCAACTTGCGCATTCCTTCTTTGGGAATTGTGAATGGCATCCATCTGCCTGCATGGATGACAATGGATTACCTGAGTGCTTACAGGCAATTCAGCGACATTGGTCCGGGAACACCATTCAATCAGCTTAGCGATGCAGGCAAAGATGCCTATATGGCATGGACTACGGCGCCTCTCATTGGCGGCTTTCATCTGGTTGCTAATATTCCCGCTCTTGCCATCACAGCTTTGATCACATATCTCGTTTACCGCGGCATTAAAGAATCGAAAACGGCGAGCAACATCATGGTGCTCATTAAGCTTGTCATTTTAATTGTGGTAGTTTCTATAGGCGCGGGTTACGTGAGCACCAGCAACTGGACGCCCTTTGCACCAAACGGATTGAAAGGTATTATGCAGGGAGTAGGAGGGGTGTTCTTTGCTTATATAGGTTTTGATGCTATCAGCACAACGGCAGAAGAATGTAAGAACCCTCAGCGCGACTTGCCACGAAGCATGTTTTATTCAATCATCATCTGCACCATTCTTTATTGCGCCATTGCTTTGGTGTTGACGGGCATGGTGAGCTACAAAGAATTCTATAATGTCGGCGATCCTTTGGCTTTTGTCTTTGCAAAACTGAATATGCCAAGGCTTTCTGTTATTATTGCTTTCAGCGCTATTGTTGCCACGGCAAGCGTGCTGCTTGTCTTTCAGCTTGGCCAGCCGAGAATATGGATGAGCATGAGCAGGGACGGATTGCTTCCTCCAATCTTCGCCCGCATTCATCCTAAGTTTAAAACACCTTCGTTCTCAACCATCGTGACGGGCTTTATGGTTGCTATACCTGCGTTGTTTCTTAATCTGTCTGAAGTAACAGCGCTTACAAGCATAGGAACCTTGTTTGCATTTGTGCTCGTTTGCGGCGGTGTGCTCAAATTGCAAACATTGGCGAATCCACCTGAGCGTAAATTCAAAACGCCATATATAAACTCTAAGTTCATCGCGCCTGTTGTGTTGATTGCTTCTTTCTTTACTGTATGGCATTTCAATCACGATGCCATGATTGATTTTTTCAACAACAGGAAATTAAAAGAACCTGAAATGTTTGTGAAGAATATTAATGATACAGAGGTTAATAATATTCGAACCTATCTTGTTACTCATCATAACGATGAATTCAACAAGCAAACAACTGCCGCGCCCGTTCAGGATTACCTTGCTTCGCTGACAGGCAATCAATACAAGGATGATATTTTTGAAGAAGTGGTGCGCAATACCAATATGGATGAAACAAAAAAGTTTGACAGCGGATGGGAAGCTTTGAAACATAATATACCTATGTGGATATTTATGTTCATCTCCTTGCTGATTACTTATTGGTGCATGACAAAGAATCTATCTCTTATCCCTGTACTCGGTCTAATCAGTTGTCTTTACCTGATGGCAGAGCTTGGCATCACGAACTGGTATCGCTTTGGTATTTGGCTGGTGATTGGGCTTGTTATATATTTTAGCTATAGTTATAAGAAGAGTAAGTTGAATGTTAAAGAAGCAGTAGTTTAGTTACTTTCTCCCAAGCTCCCGCCATGCTTTGCGGATAATATTTAGATCATTGTTCACTTTATAATCTTTGGCATAAAGAAGGTTTAGCTTATGCAGCGTGTTTTCATCCAACGCTTTGTTGCTGATGGCATCAAGAGGGTTAAGTATGCCTTTGCGAATGGCAGGCAAGCCATCCGTTAAGGGTAAGCGATAACCTACCCATGAACAATTGCCAAACAATACAGAAAACAGGTTAACATGAAAGCCTCCGGGCTTTTTCTGAAACCAAATCGTTAGAGGGCTTGTAATAAGCAGCAATAAACTGAACAGAACATCAAGCACTCGCTTGTTTCGCTTGTTTACTGCTTTGGAGATAGAATTAATATCTATTACATACAGTTCACCTGGGTTGTTAACGGAACTGCTGCCGATTATATATAAGCTTTCAGGAGGAGCAATTTTATATTCGACTGCCTTGCTTGTCTTGCCTGACATGAAATGAATGATCTGTTGAGATGGAAGATCTTTAGCACAGAAGATCACTTCGTCAATGGTATAAACTTCTATGATGTCACTGAGATTACTGACTTCACCAAGAAAGTATTTTTCATATTCGTTAAAGGATGAATTATTTTTTGGCGCAACATTCTCCGGATGAACAAAGCCAATGAAGTTAGTATTATTGTCAGATAGCTTAAGCAGCGATAATACGCGATTACCTTCATCGGGTGAGCCCACAATGAGCAGACGCTTACGATCATTGTTTTCGAGTGTCAGATTCTTCCATCCGAAAAGATTGATTAGCAAACGCAATGCGGGTAATGCAACAACAGCGAGTACAGTGCCAAGCAGAATCAGTGCGCGTGAAAAACGGTAATCTTCAGGCAAAAGGGCATAAATGACGAGAATCAATATGGAACCGCTGATCACTCCGCGGACAATCTTACTCAGCCGCACAGGCTGATCATAGCCACCGCTGAAGAAGACTGATGTAATCCAGATAATAATATAGGCAGGCACAGCGTAGAGCATATATTCATGCGGGTAGCTTACCAACATGTTTTTTCCCCAGTACTCTTTTAAAATATACATACCTGCAAACAGCAGTATAAAGTCAAGAGCAGGGAAGAATATTTTTCCAATAAACCGATCAATGATGGCAGCTCCGGCACGCGCATAAATGGCAAACTTGATAAGAAACGAAAAAAAAGAAGCGTTTTTATGCGAAAAGTGTTTCCGTGCAAAGATGATCATAGCATTATAGAACACGAAAACATAATTCACGCTGCTCTTCTTCGTACTCTCACCCTTATAATGAATGATGCGGGTTTCAGGAAAATAATAGTTCTTGAAGCCGGCTTTGGTAATGCGATAGCTCATGTCAATGTCCTCACCATACATGAAATAATCTTCGTCAAGCAAACCTGTTTTATCAAGCACAGATTTTCGCAATAGCATGAAGGCGCCAACGAGTACATCAACCTGATGTATTTTTTCCTTGTCTAAATAGGAGAGATGATACTTGCCAAAAGTGTGCGAATGTGGAAATATTCTTGCCAGTCCGAATATCTTGTAGAATGCAACCATGGGTGTTGGCAATCCGCGCTTGGATTCCGGCAGAAACTTGCCGCTGCCGTCAATCATTTTTACGCCAAGCGCTCCTGCGTCCGGATGTTCATCCATGAAACAGATGATTTTCTCAAACGTGTCTTCTTCAACAACAGTATCAGGATTAAGCAGCAGTATATATTCTCCTTTAGCTATCGTTATCGCCTGATTGTTCGCTCTGGAAAACCCTTTATTGTCTTTGTTTGCAATGCAATGAACGAGGGGAAACTTATGGCTCACCATTTCTACAGAGCCGTCCATTGAGTTATTGTCAACAACAAATACTTCAGCATCTATATGAGTGCATGCCTTCATCACAGAGTGAAGACACTGCTCAAGGAAATACTTTACGTTATAGTTGACGATAATTACAGATAACTTCACTCTGAGGATTATGAATTAGTGTTTCATGACAAGTGAATTCTCATACGGTGTTCGGTTGACAATGGAGCGTCCAAGCGTTACTTCATCAGCATACTCCAGATCATCACCTATGGAAACACCACGCGCAATGGTGGAGAAGCGAATGTCTTTACGGTCAAGCTGATTTATCTTTTTGAAAAGGTAAAACACAGTAGTGTCGCCTTCCATTGTTGCGCTAAGGGCAATGATTATTTCTTTCACGTCTTGCGAAACGAGCCTGTTAAGCAAGGCTTCAATGTTCAGATCACTTGGTCCGACACCATCCATTGGAGAGATAATACCTCCAAGCACATGGTATCGTCCATGATATTGATTCGTGTTTTCAATTGCAATTACATCACGCACATCTTCCACAACGCATAAAAGCGATGGATCACGTTTATGATTGCTGCAAATAGAGCAGACTTCCTGCTCAGTGATATTGGAACATTCTCTACAGTAACGAATCTCTTTGCGAAGACGGATAAACGTGTTGCCGAACTTTTCTACCTCTTGCGGCGATTGCTTGAGCAGGTGCAACACTAAGCGTAATGCGGTTCTGCGACCAATGCCAGGGAGCCCGGCAAATTCGTTTACGGCATCTTCTAATATTCGGGAATTAAAGTTCAAAGCCTATTGTATTAACATTTGATTGTGGACGCTAAATTAGTCAGTTCCTTTAGCAAATACAATCATTGTTTACTTTTCACCATTCTTCTGAAAAGGTAATTAAAGTAATTGAGGTAAATAAGGAACGGCCAATCACTCAATTACCTTAATTATACTAATTTCATATAGTCAATGTCATCATCTCTGATTCTAACCTGTGTTTTAGCTTACTCAGCCTTACTATTTTTTATAGTTTGGCTAACAAGCCGCAATGCTAATAACGAATCATTTTTTATTGGTAACAGATCTTCACGCTGGTATGTAGTTGCTTATGGCATGATAGGCGCTTCATTATCAGGAGTAACTTTTATGTCTGTTCCCGGTGACGTAGGCAGCCGCGACTTTTCTTATTTCCAGATGGTGTTGGGTTACTTGCTCGGCTATGGTGTGATTGCTTTTGTATTGCTTCCTATTTATTACAAGATGAATCTCACTTCCATCTACGGCTATCTTAAAACGCGATTAGGAGTATTTTCGTATAAAACAGGCGCACTTTTTTTTATACTCTCCCGTGTTGTCGGCGCTTCATTCCGTTTATACATTGTTGTTTACGTGTTGCAGCGGTTTGTCTTTGATGCATGGAATATTCCTTTTTGGATAACGGTGCTTATTTTTATTGTGCTCATTCTTACCTACACATTTAAAGGTGGAGTGAAAACAATCGTTTGGACTGATTCATTGCAGACAACATTTATGCTCCTTTCGCTTGGATTGTCAGTGATTCTTATCTCAAAGGAGATGAACTTAAATTTCAGTGGCATGATTAACGCTATTTCGGATACGCACTATGCTAACTGGATTGAGGGCAATTGGAGGAGTCGTTTCTTCTTTCCGAAAGATTTCTTCGGAGGTATGTTCATTGCTATTGCCATGACTGGGCTTGACCAGGAAATGATGCAAAAGAACATCAGCGTTAAAACATTAGGAGCTTCTAAGAAGAATATTATTGTATTCAGCATTGTCCTTGTATTCATTAACCTGCTTTTTCTCTTTCTCGGTGCTTTGTTATATATGTATGCTCAGGCGAAGGGTATTTCATTTCCAAAGAAAACGGATGATATGTTCCCTACTATTGTCTTACATTCTCTTGGTACGCTATCTGCCATTTTTTTTATCATTGGTCTTATCTCAGCTGCTTATCCGAGCGCTGACGGGGCATTGACGGCTCTTACTTCTTCTTTTTGCATTGACTTTCTTGGTTTCGAAAACAGGAAGGATTTGAATGAACAGCGAAAGGTTGCTTTAAGGCAGAAAGTGCATCTGAGCTTTGCACTCGTTTTGTTTATCGTTATCATGCTGTTTTATGTCATCAATAATGAAGCAGTAGTAAGACAGGTATTTAAGTTTGCAACTTATACGTATGGCCCATTACTTGGATTATTTTTCTTTGGCATACTCACAAAGAAGCAGGTGAAAGATCGCTTTGCACCTTATGTGTGTTTGATTGCACCTGTCATTTGCTTTGTTCTGGATACCAATTCAAAGTTATTGTTCAACGGATACCAATTCGGCAATGAGCTTTTAATCTTAAACGGAGGAATTACGTTCGTTGGGTTGTGGATAATCTCAAAGAGAAATCTGCATATTATCAGATAGTTTTGCAAAACGATTAATATATTAATATGAGGATTTGCTTAGGAATAGTTGCTTTAGTGATTTTGATTTTTTCTCAAAGTGTTGCTGCATGTGATTTTATCCCAATTGATTCAGTTGGGGTAAAGACAGTTAAAGGGAAAAAGTTTCTTCTTTTTAAAGTAGAGCAAGGTCAGACATGGTATAGCATTTCGCGCAAGTTCGGACTTTCAGTTAAGGAGGTTCAGGCTGCGAATGAAGAGGGGAAAAGCAAATCGCCTAGCGTTGGACAAATATTGCTAATACCAATTGGTAAAGTAGCTAAACAGGGGATCGAAACAAAAACTATTGTATCGGATCGAGAGAAGCAGATTGTTTATAAGGTAAAGAAAGGTGAGACACTTTATTCAATTGCTGTGAAGAACACCAAGACGATGGAAGAGTTAAGACATTGGAATGATCTTAAATCGGACTATCTGCATGCAGGACAAATGTTGATTGTGGGTTACAATAAGAAGAAAAAGGAAAAGCAGGTTACAGAGAGTACTTCGCCAATAGGGTTACTTGGACAAGTGAAACAAGGGTCTGTAGAGAAAAGGGATTCCACATCTGTTTCAGAGAAGAGTCCCCAAAAGGAAGTTGTCAAAAAGAATCTAACGGATACGGCAAAAACCGCCGATACTTTAAAAAAGGAAGGTGATGCGGGATGGAAGAAATCTGCAGCGAAAGGGAATGAATTTGAAGAACATGGAATTGCATCATTTATAGAGGATCAGGATATTAATCCCAATAAATATTACGCGCTACACCGCACTGCACCTAAAGGCACGATTATTAAAGTGATCAATATTATGAATAAAAAGCAAATTTTCGTGAAGGTGGTAGGTGCTCTGCCGGATACAGGGGATAATAACGATCTGATTATAAAAATATCTAAAGCGAGCGCCTCGAAGCTGAATGTTCTTGATACAAGATTCCAGGTAATATTGAATTATTTTGGGGAATGAAGGAGAAATAAATTTCTTATTGTTTCGCAGCTTCTTTGAGAACGATCTCATTCAGCCGCTGCACCACATGAAACGTGATGGGGCAAAAGTCAAGGTTTTGGATATGAATTTCCTTCTGAAATAACACATCCTTTTTCTGCGTATGCGGAAATTGCCTGCAATCCAGCGGACGAATGGCATATATAGTGCAGCGATTATCCTTATCAAGAAAATGACAAGGCTGTTTTCTGTTAACAATATCGCCGGCTTTATCCTTCCTTAAATACTTTGCCCAATATTCTTTTTCGGTCATGCCGACGTGCGTTGCAATGCGCTTAACTTCTGCCTTGGTATAGGTAGGTGTCATGGTTTTGCAGCAGTTCGCACATTGACCGCAGTCAATCTTACCGTACGCTTCCTTATGCAGGCGATAGAACTTAGATGAAAGCCCTTTCACCTTTCTCCTCGGCAAGCCCTTAAGAAAAGTGGTAAGCTCTTTCTTATGCTTTTTCATCTCTTTCTTAAATGCCTGCAATGATTGATACATGAAATGTTGGTGTTTTCAAATTCCGGTTGCAAAGTTAGATGGAAATAGTTGATGTCATGTTAAAATGAAACGATTGCCAGGCAATGTTTAAAACGCCCACTTTAAACCCAAAAGAAAACCTGTTTTAACTCTCTTTCCATCCGAGAAAGCAGTTGCAAAATCAATCCTGATAAGATTAAGTTTTTCAATTCCTACAGCACCTTCTATGTATTTATCCAGTATAGACGTATGTAAATAATGAACCGATACTACTTCGCTGAGCTTTAACTTACGGATAAGAGGAATTTTATTGAGAAAGAATCCTTGGAAATTATGCTCAGCATGTGCCTCAAGATAAGGATCCGTCGTGGTGTAAGTATAATATGGGAGCAAATTAAATTTGTTAAACTCGAAGGAAGAAATGAATGTTTGATTACCGTTGAATTGTTTTTCATCCATGAACGGCACTTCGTTTTTGTTTATAAAGCCGCCGTAAGAAATAACATAGCGAAGCCTGCCGAATAACCCGAAGCCGACTTCCTGCCTGATACCTGTGCTTGCAAAATCATAATCCACAGCGCTTCCGGCTATATCTTTAAATCCTTTTCTATAATTGAATATGAGTGTAGGATATTTTGACCTTAAATTAAATTTTCCATTCGGACTTGTAACGTATGCCTGGTCAAAGTGGATTATTGCATTTGCGCTAAACGTCAACGTCTCATTTCTTTGGAAATGAAATTGATCAGTGGAAGGATTAGCAGGATCGTTGGACGTATAAGCACGGTTGCTCATATTATCCCATGATAGAGAAGTAGTGTTCACAAGCGGAAGACGATCCGCATATTCCGCTTCCGTGTTTAAGATAAATCCATTTATAACTTCAACAGAGTGATGAATATTTATAAACCGTTTCTCATAAATTTTCATATAATTCTCTTTTGCCAAGAGAGAATAAAGCGAGTTGATAAATTCACTTATCGGGGCATTGTTATTAAACTGAACAACATCACTGCCGCCGCTTATAGTATAGCTTGCATGCTTTAATGGATTATAAAGTTTATGAAGAACGAGTTTTTCATTAAAATGATGATTTGAAAAACCGTATCTAAATTCAGGAGACAAAGAAAATGTTTTGAGATCATCATCGCCCGGAAGCATTTCGTATTTAAGATTTAAGCTTAAGTTAAAACCTTCTGCTGTGTTAAACTGAATGCCGCCTAGCGGAGAGGAGAAAGAGTAATGCCGGTGCTCATAGCTATTGCTGTAAGCGTAGCCGGAATATATACTACTGAAACTAAATTTATTCTTCTTCCTGTCAACAGAATCCATATATCCTTTTGATTCATGAATAAGCGTAGTGCTGTCTCGTTTTACATAATCACGATTCTCCTGTGAGGTAAGAGGCACAGGTCGTTCTGTTTTCCAGTAAGAGCTATCCTTTTTATTCGCTCCTTTATCAATCTTAAATACTTCATTATCAAAATATCCCTTCGGAAGATCAGGGTCAATCGTATAGTTGCTGTTGATGCCAAGAAAAGTCCCGTTGCCTTTGAAACCCAAAAATCCGAATACAAAAGTGAATGAACTGTTGAAGGGTAACCATACATCCTTTTTAACAGGTAAATAGACTTCATGAAATTTAAGCGTGTCCACAAATTCAAGCTGTGATTTTTTAGTGAGCATCAGGTCAACGCTGTGAATGCGCCAGGAAACATCTATAATATAAAGGTATCCGCTGAATACAGGATCGCTTTTTCTCTTTGGAATAACTTTGATCTTATTTACCGTTTCTCCGTTCTCATTAAAGCTTCCTTCATAGTGATAGTTATAATATAGCATTGCAGTGGCAGAGATAGGAGAAACAAAGCCACGTTTACTGATTAAACCAATCTCGAGAAGGTTTTCATAGAAATTAAATAACAGGCTTTGAGCCGCATTAAAGCTGAATGCACGGCTGCTGCCGCTTACTTTAGAAGAGATCATTTCTTCTTTAATCTTATGCGGTTGCATGAAGGAGAGCTTGCTGACTGATTCGCTGAGGTAAACAATTTTGGTGGTGGTATCCAGAATGTCAGCGAGATCAACGGTCTGGCCGAAAAGTTTTTTAGGATATTCAGTAATACGCTGAACCATCTTGGTGTAAGCATCACAGGAATAGCTGTGCACCTCGTGCAGGTAGTGCTTACGTTTCTTCTGCGCCTTGCGAATGATCGCGTATGCGAGATCTTCTGCATTGGCATAAACAACTACTTCCTTCGATTGAATCGCTTCCGAAAACAACTGAGCATTAATCATTATTGTTTCATTCTTGACAGATATATTCTCCGAATACATTTTATAACTAATATAACGGAACTCTAATATATAATCGCCAGGGCTTATGTTAAATGAGAAAAATCCTTCACTATTTGTTGTTGTCCCTGTTGAAGTACCTTTCAGATAAACAGCCACAAAAGGAAGAGGCTTGTTGTTTTCATCCGTTACTTTGCCGTTGATGTTTGTGGCTGAGGCCCAAAGCGAGAATATTAAAAGAAAAGGAAGAAGTAAGCCTCTCAACATATTGCATGAGAATTGATTCAATCCTTTATAAAGGTTTACAATGCCGTTGACAAGAGTATCCCATGAAAAGTTCTTTTTCTCAATAGCTGCATTCGCTGAGAATTCATCTTCTTTGTTTTGCTCATAAAAATTGATGATTGCTTCAGCTATCGCTTTGGAATCTCTTTCTACTATATAACCAACTTTATTATGAGGGACAGTCTCCGCAAGGCCGCCAACATCCGTTACCAGCATAGGCCTTTCGAATTGATAAGCTATTTGGGTAACGCCGCTTTGTGTAGCGCTGCGATAGGGCTGCACTACCATATCTGCAGCACAGAAGTAATATTTGATTTCTTCTGAAGGAATATAATCTGTTTTCAAAATAACATTTAATCCAATATTGTATTTGTTAATTATATCCTGGTAATAATTCCAATCTTCATAACATTCACCGGCAATGATCAGTTTTATTCCCATGCCTCTTATGCGTTCATCAGACATGGCTTCTAATAATAAATCCAATCCTTTATATCTTCTGATAAAACCAAAAAACAAAATGTGTTTATCATTTGTGTTAAGCTTCAAATGGTTGATGGCATCAACTTTTGAAACTTTTTCACCAAATATATTGTAGATGGGATGAGGGATGAATAATTTGTTTTTGTTATCCGTAAACTGGTTCAGATCATTCAGAACCGATTTTGACATGGCAATAAAACCATCATTTTGATTAATAAAAAAATTAGTGAGCGCCTTATCTCCAGGTCTTTTTTCATGAGGAACTACATTATCAAGAATACTAATAATTTTACAATCTTTCTTTACAAGATAAGCGACGGAACCAAAGGCAGGTGCAAAAAAAGAAAGCCAATATTTAAATATTAATAAATCCGGTTTAAACTTCCTGATCGCCTTGGCAGTTTTATAGTATGTATAGGGATTGAGAGTGTCCAAAAGCCTGTCAGCCTGGATGGTATCAATGTCATCTGTTTTATCTACTAACTGGCTCTTACCTGGAAATAACAAAGAGGGATATTGCCTCTTAAAAGTAAAAGCTTTAACTGTATGATGCTTCTCCAATTCCTGGTATAAAGCTGCATTGAATTGTGCTATTCCCCCTCTGAAAGGATAGAAAGTTGATAAAATGGCTATTCTCATGTTATCTTTTTAAGTGCACTGAAGGATGGCATCATATACTTGCATCACAGGTATGTCATTCATGCAATGATGTTCACGCTTGCAGGTATTTCCATAATAACAATCGCAACCGGTGGAAGGTTCAACTATTTTTCCTCTTCCGTAAAGTTCAAATTCATGTTTATTAAAGATGTTATTAAAAAGCACAAGTGGTTTCTTTAACCCGACAGCAATGTGCATCATCATGGATACGGCAGAAACAATCACATCGCAGTTTGCAGTGAGTCCAATGAATTCTTCAAGCGAAAAGGTTCCGGGATAAAACGCCTCAGTATTGGTTGCATAAATTTTGTTTTGGGCGTCTTCATCGGCACCTCCTAACAGAACAGGAAAATAATTATTCTTTTGAAGTTGTTTTACCAATTCAATCCAGTAATCCGCAGGCCATAAGCGCGTCATCCATCTTTTACCACAACCTGTATTAAGGCCAACAATTTTTTTCCCATCTGCTTTCTCTTTTAATACGTTCCACTTTGTCACCAAATCTTTGTTGACATTTAAAAGGTACGGTTCATAATTAAAAGTCAATTCGCATATTTCAAAAATCTCTTCCAGGTAGCTTTTATTATTCCGAATGGAGATATTATCAAAAAGACCTGTAATCAGCTTATGAGTTGCAGCGGGTGTTGCAACATCAATGTGGTCTTTTTCCTTGTTCCATGTAAAACCGAACTTCTTATCAGCATTTACATCAGCGAGCAAAGAGCACGCTTCTATTTCTTTATCAAGGTTGATAGCAATATCAAATCTTTGATGAGTTAAAGCGTAAACGGCATCAAAGCTGAACTTATAAATTTTATCAATTGAATCTTTAGGAAGTATATCAGGCGAAAGCGTTACCCAGCTAATGTGAGAGTTTGGAAACAACTCACGATATTTTACAACAAGAGGAGTGGTGCGAATGACATCACCGAGCGCTCCAAGTTTTATGATCAGGATTTTTGTCTTTACCGGGGTGTATTCATCGCAGTCAAGGCAAATTTTATTCCTTGATTTATTGGGAGAACACGGAATTTCACCTCTGAAGTATTTGCAATCGAATTTAATATCCCTGAACTCCATCAAACGTTATATATCAATTGCGGTTTTCTTTTCTACCTGGTACCTATTCCTATCGTGAGATACACGTGAAATCATTTCACCAAGAAATCCGCCAACAAAAAGTATGCTTCCGATGATCATACATGAAAGAGCTATATAAAAGGAAGGGCGGTTGGTAATCAATCTTGCATATTCATGATGCCAGACGCTATACAATTTACTAATTCCAAGATAAGCTGAACTCAGCAGTCCGATGAAAAACATGATAGTACCCAGCAAACCGAAAAGGTGCATTGGTTTTTTACCAAACTTAGATACAAAAGAAATGGAAAGTAAATCAAGAAAGCCGTTAATGAACCTTTCGAGCCCAAACTTTGTAGTGCCGTATTTACGTGCCTGGTGAGCCACAACCTTTTCACCGATCTTGCCGAAGCCTGCCCATTTGGCAATTAAAGGTATATAACGATGCATTTCTCCATACACCTCGATATTCTTAACCACCGTGCTTTTGTATGCTTTCAAGCCGCAATTAAAGTCATGCAGATTATAGATACCTGACATTTTGCTTGTAGTCCAGTTGAAGAATTTACTTGGAATCGTTTTCGATATAGGATCGTGGCGTTTCTTCTTCCAGCCTGACGCGAGATCATAGCCCTCTGTTATTATCATCTTGTAAAGACCGGGTATTTCATCAGGACTATCCTGCAAGTCAGCGTCCATCGTAATGACAACGTCCCCTTTGCATGCTCCGAAGCCTTCATTCAATGCAGCAGACTTACCATAGTTCCTGCGAAACTTTATTCCCTTGATATTTGAATTTTCTGCAGAAAGCTTTTCAATCACATTCCAGGAGTTATCGTTGCTGCCATCATCAACAAGAATGACTTCGTAACTAAAACCATTTGCCTGCATCACGCGCGCAATCCAATCGCACAGTTCTTTCAGCGATTCATCTTCGTTAAAAAGGGGGACTACTACAGAGATCTGCATATCAGTTTAAGTTAGAATCAGCATCATCAGAAATATCCGAAGTGTCAGTTGCAGGGGCTTTCCTGGTATATATTCCTGCCACTATAAGCGACACGATGAGTCCACCGATGAAGTGCATTATAAAGCTGCTCTTCGCAACATTTGCGGGATTATAATAGTTCTTAGTAGATTCAAAATTTTTTATCAGCATATCGTAATATTCTGCACTTATAATGCCCCTGACCTTTTCCATGTTAGTGTAAAAGTCATCAATTTGCATTTGAATAATATTTTTTCCAATAAAAGTGATAAATGCATATATCAGTACGGATAAGAGAAATCCGGAGAAAACTGCCATCAGCAATCCTGCTCTAAACCCTTTCCCATAAGTAATGTACCCACCCAAATCCTTGTTGCGGTAATCACGTATGGTCATGACGGTAAAAACGATTGGTATTACCCAGCCCAGTATGCTCCATCCGCCACCCAGCGGATTTGTACCCATCAACCAAAGAATAACAAAAAAGACAAAGGCAGAGAGCCCGCTTATGGCTCCATACTTTATGGTTGTATCAACAGGAGAAACATTGTTCATAGAGGCATTCAAACTCGTATGCTTTTGTATTTTGGAATTTTAAATAGTGTCTGTAGCTCTGTTATCAAAAGGGTTTTGTTCTTTTTTCATAAAGATGGAAATGATTAACGAGAAGATGAAAGACATGAAAACACTACTTATAATGGAGAAAATAAAGAGGAAAGGGGGGGACATGAATTTTCTTGCCCACTTCAAAGACGTCTCCATTTGTTCTTCACTCATTGATTTATCTGCCATTTTCTGCTGCGCAGTATCCATTATTTTTTCCGTTAATCCCGGATCAATGACTGTGAACATCAAAACAACAAATACAGCCATAATAATTCCGCTGAACAAGCCAATTAAGACGCCTGTTCCAAGAGATTGTCCGTAGGAAATAAAGCCGCCTAACTCTTGGTCGCGGTAATTTTTTACTCCATAAATAATCGCAATAATTGTTAACACGTAACTGATGAATCCCGGATACTTTGATTGGGGGTCAGCTCCACAAAAGAAAAACACAAGGGAAACGATAGCTCCTGTAAGACCAAGGATTGTTCCATAAGTCATGGCCACTTTGGTTTGAGATTTTGTTTTCATATTTAAAGAGTTTTGGCAAATGTAGAAAAACAAATTAAGTTAGTTTACTGTTTACAGTTCGTCCTATCATAACATTATCACTAACCGTAAACTGTAAACTTTCATTACCTTTGCCGCGGGTAAGTCCTATACGACCAGCTCCTGCGAACCTCCCCAGGTCCGGAAGGAAGCAAGGATAAGTAGTTGAGCGGTGCGATATAGTAAGCTTACCCATTTTTTATGCCTTTTCGGGAACGATTTCCCCTCAACTTTTTTACCACGTAGAATCATAGAGAAATAGGTTTCACATAGTTTCAGCCAATATCTATGTATTTTTTCTATGTTTATTGTGTCTATGTGGTGAGATTGTCAATCAACTTTTCAACAATTGACTTTTTCAGACTTCAAGTTGTTACTTTTGCATAATAACTCTAATTCCATTGTATGAAATTCTTTATTGATACCGCAAACATAGAACAGATTAAGGAGGCACAAGACTTAGGCGTTCTTGATGGCGTCACTACCAATCCTTCGCTCATGGCTAAAGAAGGCATCACAGGCGAAGAAAATATAATGCAGCATTATATTGACATCTGCGAGATCGTTACAGGCGACGTAAGCGCTGAAGTGATCGCTACTGATTTCAAAGGCATAATAACAGAAGGTGAAAGGCTAGCCTCCTTACACAAACGCATCGTGGTGAAGGTGCCCATGATAAAAGACGGCATCAAGGCACTAAAATATTTTTCAGATAAAGGAACGAAGACTAACTGCACGCTTGTGTTTTCACCCGGCCAGGCATTGCTGGCTGCCAAGGCAGGCGCTACGTATGTATCGCCTTTCTTAGGGAGATTGGATGACATCAACCAGGATGGTATTTTGTTGATTGAGCAGATTGTAAAAATCTACCACATCTATAATTTCAAAACACAGGTGCTTGCAGCTTCCATTCGCAGTCCGTTGCATATTGTCCGTTGTGCAGAAGCCGGAGCACACGTAGCAACGTGTCCGCTCGCAGCAATTCTTGATTTACTCAAGCATCCGCTTACAGATTCAGGCCTTGCCAAGTTCCTTTCTGATTATAAGAAGGGGCAGCAAACCCAAGCAGCCGTTTGAAGGGTTTAGAGTTAAAAGAGTTCAGGGTTTGAAAAGTTTAGAGTTTAGCGTTAAGAGTAGTGCAGGTGCGAACTCTAAACCCTAAACCCTTTAAATATTTCCGCGCAATGCTTCTAACGTTGTTCCCCACCAGCATCAACAGCAAGTTCATTCAACAGATTGTTGAGTGCCTTGAGAAAGACGGCGTTGTCATCATCCCAACTGATACCGTGTATGCCTTTGCATGTAGCCTTCAAAGCCGCAAAGCATTTGAACGGATATGCAGGTTGAAAGGAGTGAAGCCTGAGAAAGCAAACTTCTCCTTGCTTTGTTACGACCTCAGCCACATCAGCGATTTCACCAAGCCATTCGATACAGCCATCTTCCGGCTCATGAAAAACTCTTTGCCGGGGCCTTTCACTTTTATTCTAAATGCTAATAACAGCGTGCCGGAAATCTTCAGGTCAAACAAAAAAACGATCGGCATCCGGGTACCTGATAATACTATTGCCCGCACCATCGTGCATGAACTTGGACATCCGCTCATCGTTACCTCCGTGCATGATGAAGACCACACGATTGATTACACCACCGACCCTGACATGATTGACGAAAAGTTTGCCAATGACGTGGACATCACCATTGATGGCGGCCCGGGTGAGTTCACTCCTTCCACCATCATTGACTGCACGGGCAGCGAGCCTGTAGTGATTAGAGAGGGAAAGGGCAGGGTGGAGGAGGTTTGAGATTTGGTCAGTGGCACATATTTTGCCATTGACTTCACAGGCGCACTATCCAATTGCTATGAAAAGCACTGTATATAAAAAGTTACTCAAAGTCCATCTGGCTTTATCAGACCGCTTAAAAAGTAAAAAGCAGCTCGTTGCTGAAAGAGCAGACATGCTCGATCCTAACAATAAAGCCAACAGACAAAAACCGCTCACCAAACAGGGAAGAAAGAACGATGGCTTTGAACACCGCAAAAGCGCCGAAACCGTTGACCCCGCTTTGTTAGATTAAATACCCTGTACACTATCATTTGAGTATGGTGCTGCCTCAATCACTCATTGATTAGTTTCAATCAACAGATCATTTGTTTCAATTAACCGGAATGGTTTAATGCATGAAGCATTCAATGTTTTGCGTGTGGGTTTAATTATTGTCATGCAGCATAATTTCAAAACATTCCTGTTTTTTTTTAAAACAGGGTAGGGAAGAGCGGCCTTAATTATGCAAATACCTGCATCAATCCATATATGAGTTGTTTCTGTTCATATATGATCTAAAGCAAAACATATATGACCTGTAATAAGCCATATATGTTTTGAAACAACTCATATATGAACAGTTGCAAGTCATATATGACCTGATAAGAACTCATATATGAACAGTAACAGGACATACATGACCAGTTACGAGTCATTAATGACCTGAAACAAAGCATATATGACTTGAAACGAGTCATGCATGACCAGTAACAAGTCATATATGAACAGTTGCAAGTCATATATGACTTGCAACTGTTTTTTGTTGAAATGTTGAAAATTTGTGTTAAAATGGGGGTTTTGTAAAATGAAGAAGTAGAAAGTGTTTAAAAAAGGGCTTGAGAAAACTAATCTTCAAGTAGTTAAGTAGTTCCAAAATTGAATAAACCCATCAAAAGAGTTCTTCACTCTTTTGATGGGTTTAACATTTCTGTGGTTTTCTGTGGTGGCATGGTCTGCTAATACTATTACAATTAGTAACGGAGGTTCTTATGACTTCACCACCGGTGCCGGCAAGGCTTATGGCAGCAATCAAATTGATGTATATAGTGAAGGCATCTGGTCATTTTATAGTGGAGACATCAACCAGGATCAATTCATTGATGCCAACGATTATCCGTTTTTTGACTACGACAATTTTAATGCTGTGGCTTTTGTATATCTCGACAGCTTCGGTGTGGATTCGGACATTAACGGGGACGGATTCACAGATGCCAATGACTATCCTATATTCGATAACAATAACTTTAAAGCCGTCATGTCCATACATCCCTGATAATTAATTATCCTGAATGAGCACAAGGATAAATACCTCCGTACTTACCGGACAACAGCCCTTCAAAAACAATATTTAACGTTGAAAGCCTTAATTCCAGACAATTTCATACCTTGCGCGCGTTTTTATTAAGAGTCACCCAACCATTTAATATCAGTAAGCATCTAATAATAAATCCGGAAACATTTAATCTAACAACAAAAAATAAAAACAAGAATTATGAAAATCAAATTTACATCAGCCTCAAAATGGCTTCAAACAATGGTGATCATGTCCTTTCTGTCACTGTTGTTTTCTTCGCAGTTGTCTGCTCAGAATCATCATCATCAGGGACAGGGAGGTCACGGATGGAATGACAGCATTCCTATTTGGAACGATAGTCTTTTTCACAACTTTATTGACAGCCTTCTTATAACATGGATTGACAGTGGTTTCACTTTCCATGATAGCGGCCATTTCGGTAATGACAGCGGGCATGTATTCCACAACAGTGGCCACACATGGCATGACAGCGGGCATGTGGATATTGACAGCGGCCACACATGGCACGACAGTGGTCATACTTTCCATGATAGCGGCCACACTTGGAACGACAGCGGATTTACTTTCCACGATAGCGGACATTTATGGAATGACAGCGGCTTTGGCGGCAACGACACAGGGCATTGCGGCGGCGGCGGTCATGGTCACAGGCTTGAGAATCCCAATGGCAACAGCCAGGGTGCTGTGAACATATCTATCTATCCGAATCCTGTGTTAGAAAGTGCGGTAATGCACATTGCAAACACATCGGGCAATGTTACCTTCATCATGTATGACGGCAGCGGCAGGCTTGCCATGGTGAAAGCTTTGACCAACGGTGATTTCCAATTAGACAGAGCCAACCTTGGCGCAGGCATCTATTACTATCAGATTACGGATGGCAACACTTCCATCTCAAAAGGGAAGCTGATCTTTCAGTAAGTTTAAGTGTAGATTGTTTTGAAAAAGCCGCTTCAGCAATGAGGCGGCTTTTTTGTTTAGTTTTTTTAGTAAATCTATTAAGTGTTAAAACATAGAAAACAGGCTCTCTGCTCAACTATGGTGATAGAATAAGATGCCCGTCGTTTTCAGGCACTTTTCTTACATCGTCAACAGGCGTATATTATAGGGTATATAGTTAAAAAACATCAAATTTTCGATATTTGTTTGAAAAAACGATACACTTTCCCTGCTTTTCTTACATAAAAAGGTAAATAAAAACATGTCTTTTTTAAAAAATAAAGTAGTGTTTTAAAAAATAAAGTACGTTTCTGAAAAAATAAGCACTCATTTTTTCTAAAGAGCATTCATTTTAAAAATAAAGTACTTATTTTTTAAAAACAACACTCTTTTTAAAAATAAGCGCTTATTTTTTTTAGAAAGCATTCTTTTTAAAAAAGAAGTACATTTTTATCCTGAAAAGCATTCATTTTAAAAAAACACTGTTTATTTTTTTTAGAAAGCATTCTTTTTTCAGAAACAGTATTTATTTCCCAAAAACAGTATTTATTTTTTTCATAAAGTGAAGGATTTATACAAAAACAATCGTTTTATACAATTTTCTGTCTATTCAGGAATCCTTTCCTGACTGCATTTTGATTAGATAAAAAAGGGGCAGATTGGGACACCTGGCGCCACATAAAATGAAGCCCTAAAGTTCTGCGTTTGTATTCATAAATATATTTTCAGAAAGATTGTTTAACTAAGCAATAATTGTATATTTGCTAAGAATTAATAAACAAGAAGAAAAGAGAAGGGAGTCTTAAACTTTAATAGAAAAAACAATGAAAACTAAAATTTTACTTACAGCAACAACCTTCTTGCTATTTGCAAGCATCACATTTCCAACTCTTCTTGCCGCACAAAACCTTTATGGAATGACTTCAGCAGGAGGAACGAACGGAGACGGTGTTTTATTTCAGTTCAATCCATCCACATTAACGTATATCAAAGAGCTTGATTTTACAGGAGCAAACGGGGCAAATCCATACTTTACTAACCTGATGGAAATTAGCCCATCTACAGCGTTAGTACCCGCTCTTTCTCAATGGGCGCTCATTACTCTTTCTGTTCTTGTGCTTGGGCTGGGAGTGGTTTTTGTGAGAAGGCGTTTAGCTTAAAAGAAGCAATCCATCGAAGGGTCTTCGGTTTACAGTTTACGGGTGCCTCAACGTTGAATGTTTATAATATACTTGGAGAAAAGGTTTTTAGCCGCGAATTGAAAATTGTAAACCGGAAACCGGAGACCATTGTTGATGTTTCAACGCTATCTAAGGGAATTTATTTTGTGCAAATAGAATACAAAAGCGTTAAGTGGGTAGGAAGATTTGTAAAAGAATAACTTCTCTTGTTCGACAACTCAAAACAATTAAATACTTTTGCAAAAAAAAGAAGCTATGCAACAATTTTCACTTGGTATAGGATCACGGGTCATACATCCTGAATTCGGCACCGGAGTAATCATACAGATTCATCCTGAAACGTATTCCATTGTCTTCATTCAGCACGGACAGCGTGATATAGTACGGACGTATGATCAATTTGATGTGATTGATCCCTTCGATCAGGATAATGATCTGGTAAGCCTGGCAGATATTGAACAGGTACTGGCGGGATTGCTGCGCAAGTTTTCCGATGTTCAGGAGCGTGTTGAAATAGGCGCGAAATGGACAGGAGGAATGTTAACCCTCAAGCCGAGCGATACTTCTCTTAAATCGAAAGAAGTGCCCATTGATGTTTTCTTTAACAAAATCGTCATGCTTCGTGATCGCCTGCGTGTTCTGGAACAAAAGATTAATGCCCATAAAGGATTAACTGAAACGGATAAAGTGGATATGCAGCAATATATTACACGCTGCTATGGCTCTCTTACCACTTTTAATGTTCTTTTTAAGCACACTACCGATCATTTTGTGGGTGAAAAGGGCTCAAAGGAGTAGAGTCGAGTAGGTTGATTGAGAAAAAAAACTATTTTTGCACCTCAAAATTAAGGTTTGATGTTTGAGGTTAGAAGTTGTGCTTGGCACAATGCTGCAACCACAAACATCAAACGACAAACAATTTTTTAAAAATGGCTGATAATAAAGACTCAAACACAGAATTCGACATCCAGGAAAAGATAGGTGATGCGGAAGAATTTCTCAACAAAAACCGGAAGAGCTTAACGATTATAGTAAGTGCAGTTGTTTTGGCAGTTGCGGGGTATTTACTGTATGAGAAAGTGTATGTAGCCGGCAAAGAAAAGGATGCATCCTCTCAAATGTATGTTGCGGAAAATTACTTTCGTATGGATTCTTTAAAACTTGCCATTGCAGGTGATAAAACTAATCCCGGTTTTGAAAGCATCATTGATGATTATGGTGTAAGCCCTTCTGCCAATCTCGCTCATTTTTATCTTGGGATGAGTTATCTTAAAAAAGGGGAGTATGACAAGGCTATTGAAACACTCAAAAGTTATAGTGCCAAGGATGATATTACAGGCGCCATGGCCTATGGAGCAATTGGCGATGCATATATGGAGCAGTCTAATAATGATGATGCCATCAAATATTATGAGAAGGCATCAAAAGAAACACCTAATAATTTTACCACTCCTGTTTACCTGAATAAGCTTGCCATGGCAAACGAAATTGCCGGCAAATACAAAGACGCCGTGGATGCCTACGACAGATTAATAAAAGAATATCCCGAAACACAGGAAGGCAGGAATGCATTAAAATATAAAACAAGAGCGGAAGCGCTTGCAAGCAAATAAAGGTTAAATAGCATCAGCTTTCAATCCCGCGCTTGCGGGATTATTTTTTTATAGTAACAGCAATGTCATCATCTCATCATAATCTTTCAGCACTTAACAAGGATCAATTGCCTGATGCATCGGCCATGCTATTCGGTATTGTAGTGTCTGAATGGAATAATGAAATTACTGAGTCGCTATATGATGGCGCAATTAAAACACTGTTGGATAGCAAGGCGAAAGAGGAGAATATTATTCGCATTAATGTTCCCGGTAGCTTTGAATTGCCGTTAGGGGCGCAATCGTTGTTCATTCAGCATAAAGTTGATGCAGTTATTTGTCTTGGCTGTGTAATTCAGGGCGAAACGAGGCATTTTGAATTTATATGCGATGCCGTTTCCAAAGGATTAATGGATCTCAGCATCAAGCATAATGTTCCCTTTGTTTTCGGAATGCTTACTACCAATACTATGGATCAGGCAAAGGAAAGAGCAGGAGGGAAGCATGGCAATAAAGGCGTTGAAGCAGCGGCAACTGCATTAAAGATGGTTGAAATGCAAAAGCAACTTAGAAAATAACTATATATTTTTTCTTGCTTCAGCTATTTTTCATCAATCAGTGCACCCGGCATCTGATAATTTAAAAAAGAAAAATGGAAAAGTGATCCCGAAGCGATTCGAACGCTTGACCTACTGCTTAGAAGGCAGTTGCTCTATCCAGCTGAGCTACGGGATCAAAAAAAATTGCGGATTTCGGATTGTTGATCGTCGGATTGAGAAAATCCAAAATCAAGAATCTAAAATCCGCAATCAGACATGTCGGGATGGCAGGATTCGAACCTGCGACCTCCTGGTCCCAAACCAGGCGCGATAACCGGACTACGCTACATCCCGAATATTTTAAAGAACGCCGTTACTCAAATTAATGGAAGCGCGGAGAGAGTGGGATTCGAACCCACGGTACAGATTAACCCGTACGACAGTTTAGCAAACTGTTCCTTTCGGCCTCTCAGGCATCTCTCCCGATATTAAGGGCGGCAAAGATATAAACCATTCACCTATTTGCAATCTTTTATAATTTGACTTCTTTATTAGTTTTAAACTATAAATCACAAAAAACTGCCTCTATGAACTTTGATTTTGATATCCTTGGTAATTACTTCTTTGCTGTTGATTGAATGGCTTTATTTCGGTTATTAATTGCCTCGTCAAAATCCGGTTTTAGTTTTACCGCACGATTAAAGTCGTCTAATGCTCCGTTCATATTTCCCATCATTGCTTTGGTGATGCCCCTGTTGTTATATACAGATGCATTCAATGAATCCAAGGCAATTGCTTTATCGAACAATTGCATTGCTTCATTTATCTTGCCTGTATTGGCAAGCGCTCCGCCCCAGCTTACATAGAAATTAAATAAGTGCCTTTTTTCTATCTTCAACTTATCTGCTGTTTCATAATCTTTCAGTGCGCCTGTGAAATCACCAAGTTTTGATTTTGAAACGCCTCTGTTGAAATAAGCCAACCCGTTCTTAGAATCAAGCTCAATGGAGTGATTAAAATCCGCTAACGCCTTTTCATACTCTTCCTTATCATTATAGGCACATCCTCTTAACACTAACGCCGAAGAAATGTCAGGGTAAATGGAAAGAACATTGTTCCACAGGGTGAAATCATTTTTCCATATAGTGACCTGGCTATATGACTTTACGCTTAGAAAAATCAGGTAGACTGCAAGCAATGAGATTAATGCCAGTTTCTGTTTTTTGGAATTAATATACTTCAGAAATAAGTATGCAATAATAAGGTCTAAGCCGATAGCAGAAATGTAAGTATATCTGTCAGCCATGATGCAATTGCCAACAGGAAGAAGCTGAAGGAGAAGAATGATGTTAGCGACGAAAAACAATAAGCCGAAAAATATTAACCGGTTCTTTTTAAAAGCAGTGATTAATGAATAAATGATAAGCGGAATAATCAGCAAGCAAGCCCAATACTCTCCGGGTATCTTACCGTTTATCATTGTGGGATAAGGATAAAAAGAGGAGAGATTAAACGGCAAAACAATTTTCAATATATACATAGTAAGGCTGTATGAAGCAAGCGCAATTTGTTCAGCAAAGGTTACGTTGGTGAAATCACCGATCGTGTTGTCTGACTTTTGCGCAACAACAGCCACAACTCCAAAAATGAGCGATAGCAGTAAGAAAGGAACCTTTTCAACTAACCGGGTAAAGAATTTTCCACTTTCCAGGTAATCAATTAAAAGCAGGGTAGGGAAAAGGGCTACTGCCTGACCTTTTGAAAGCAGCGACAGAAGGAAAGAAGAAACGGATAAGATGTAGTACAGTGACTTCCTTTGGCGAATGAACTTTAAATAAAAGATAAGCGAAATAAAAAAGAAGAAAGCGTATTGCACATCTTTTAATTCTGCTATCCAAGCAACGGATTCCACATGCAACGGATGAAGAGCGAAAAGCAATCCTGTTATAAGCCCAAGGTTAATATCTTTCAGTAGTTCATATATAAAATAAAATACAAGCAGCGAATTGAAAACATGAAATAGAATATTTACAAAATGATACAGGAAGGGAGCTGTTTTATTGAAATGCCAGATGATGCTATATGTAATCATCGTTAATGGCTGGTAATTGCCTACAAAGAATGATTTGAAGAAAAAAGGAATATTCGCCAAGCTGTTGATGCTCCTGTTATCTGTGACATACAGGTTATCATCCCACTGAAGGATGCCGTTTTTAAGAGCAGGGTAATAAACAATGATTGCCGATAAGAAAATCAGCCCGGCATAAGGAAGCAATCTTTTTTGAGGGTTACTTTTTTCTTTAGCCCTCTTGCTTCCCTTTTTATTTTGCATAAGAATTACAAAAGGCTGTTATCTCAAACCAGCTTTAAGATTGGGAAATCTTAGAAAACATTATTCCTTGACAAACTTACCTGTCCATCTGCGGTTTTCGTTTGCAAGCTGCACAAAATAAATTCCTGCGGAAAAGGTTTTGATATTGATGATCATATCTTCACTCCTTTCAAAAGTAATAGAAAGCAACTGCTGGCCTAACACATTTATTATTGCCACCGTACTTCTTCCCTGCAGGGAAGAACTTTTAAGCGTTAACTGGTCTGCGGCAGGGTTAGGGGAGAGGGTAAGAACATTATTATTACTGTAGTTCTGAATGCCAAGAACAATATTAATACCCACAGCAATCTTGCAACCATTCTCATTTGATACCTGCACATTGTAATTGCCGCTAACAGTGATAGCAAGCGAAGTATTCGTAGCCCCGCTAATAAGATTGCTGTCTAAATACCACTGATAAGAAGTATAAGATGGATCAGTGCTGCAATAAAGCGTATCATGATGCTGTTTTATATCAGGTGTTGGCGGAGCGGCTTTTACATTTATATAATTGATGAACGTAACAGAATCTCTCCCTCCTGCATTAGTTGCAATAAGTGTAACACTATATATGCCTGCTGCCGCATAGCAAACGCTTTGCGGGTTTTGTGCTGTGCTGGTTGAATCTAATGCACCTGCAAAGCTCCATTGCCATGAGGTTGCATTAGTGCTTAGATTAGTAAAGTTAATGCAGTCATTGGCGCAAAGAGTTGTTATGTTTGATTGGAAATCTGCAACGGGTGGAACAACAGCAACAGCGCCACAAACAGGAACACAATTTGTATCAGGGTTAAATACCCATACATCAGAATAGCAATTAGCAGATCGGCCATTATGTAAACCACCAAACATATAAAACCTATTATCGTTTCCCCACCACGCAACTGCGCCCATGCGGGATGATGGCATATTGCCAGGTGATGGTAAACCTAAATTTCCATAATTGCCTGTTTGATTCGTATCGTTAGTACCGCTTATCCAATTCCATTTTAATAGTTGAGAATCGAAAACCCATAGATCATTCAACACAACCTGGCTAGAATTATTACTCCCTCCAAATAACCAGAACCTGCCGCAATTATCAGTTACAGACGATCTTTGTTCGAATCGCGAATAAGGCCAGTTAATTGTGCTGAATATACAGTTTGATTGGTAACTACCCGGGTCCTCAATCGTGTCAGGACCACTCATCCATGTCCATTCATTTATATTTAAATCGTATTTCCAAACATCATTTAGACCGTAGCTATTAATATCAGTAACTCCGCCCATCAGCCAAAAATTGCCTTTCAAATCTTTCCATTTAGTATAGCTATAACGGGATCCGGGATCATTGCTTGAATTAGCTACTCCTTGTCCACCATAATTTGCAGGGGAAATAAAAGGGGATCCGTTCATCCATGTCCATTCAAGAGTGCTAATGTCAAATCTCCATAAATCATTGTAATTTTCACTTCCCAATAACCATAGGTTGTTCAATGAATCTGTCCAGGCAGAACATTCTTCTTCGCTTTTACCGGGAGTGTTTGAAGGGCTTGGTATGCCTTGTGTGCCATAGACTGATGGCCCCCTAATGCTATCTCCTTTCATACGTGTCCATTCATTTGTGTTAATGTCATATTTCCATAAATCATTTGAGGCGAGGTCTCCTCCAAACAACCAAAACATGCCTGACGCATCAACCCAGGTTGCAGCACAATAAGTTCTCTGGCCAGGAGTGTTAGAAGGACTGGATATGCCTTGAGTTCCAAAGACCGGGACATCACCTGCCTGACCGTTGCCCTTGACCCATGTCCATTCCAAAGTAACAGGATTAAATTTCCATAGATCACTCATACTCGGATAAGTTCCACCATATATCCAAAAATTTCCCTGCTTATCTTTCCATTCCGCAGGTTCATACATTCCTGGTGGATGATTATTTATAGAAGGCACTCCCTGCGTTCCATATACTCCGACTGCATTGACAGCACTATCACCGCTTATCCAAGTCCATGTGCCGCCTTGCCCAAATGAAGATGGAAGATTAAAGAATAAAGATTGAAGGAGAAAGAAAAAGTAGATTTTTTTCACAGTCACGGGTTTATATTTAGCAAGTAAAGGTAAGTTATTTATAGAAGAAGGCAAATTTAAGTTTGCAAATACACTTTTGTTAGCTGCGAAACAAGGATTCATTACTATGAAACATCAATTTATAGCTATGAAAGATAGTTTCATAGTAATGAAACGACAATATATAGCTATGCAACAAGGTTTCATGGTTATGAAACATCAATTTATAACTATGAAAGATGGTTTCATTGCAATGGAACCACGATATATAGCTATGAAACGACGATACATAGTTATGGAATGACAATACATAACTATATAACGCAAATTATTTCGTATATAAAATGTAAGAATTTCTGCATATACTTATCTTTTAAACCTTTCGGGATGTGTTTTTAAACATTTTCGTGCATTTTCTTACATCATTTATTGGGGCATGAAAATACAAAAACCTTCAATGCATTGAAATTTTAAAGCTTTTGCTTCAGAAAAGTTTGTTTTTCTTACATCTGCAATTGTTCGTGCGCCGTTGCCAAACACTTTGCCGGCGATGGGGTTTAACTACCCATGTCAGTTATACTTTTTTCGGATAAGCCGGGCAACGAAGCCAGGCCAACGCAAAAAAGAAACTAAGATTAGGAAGGAGAATAGAGCGATGAAAAAAGTAAAGTTAGGTTTATATAGCCTCAATACTTTAGGTCTTATATCATTAGCAAATCGTATTTTCACAAATATGAGTGGCAATCTGAATTTCACGACTCCGCCATCGTTATTGTCTTTGCAAACGATGACTCAGGATCTTGAAAACAGCTATACCACCGCCAGCGCAACGCATAGCAAGCAAGCTTATGCACTGGTGAGAGCGAATGTGTTGACGTTGAGATCGTTCCTTATCACTATGGCAGATTATATTAACATGGTGGCTGAAGGAAACGAAACGATCATTTTGTCAGCCGGAGTTAATGTTACAAAAAATCGTACCAAAGCGCCGATACCCGCTGCTGTAACAGTTGTTACTACAGTTTTCACCAACGATCCTAATACGATTATGGTGAATTGGGGTCGTACTGCGTATGCGCGTATATATGATTTGTTTGTGACTGCCAATCCGTTTACAGGCAGCTGGACACTTGTTGCATCAACCTCGAAAAGAGAAGCGTTAGCTGCTAATTTAACAGCCGGTACGCGTTATTATTTCAGAGTTGTGGCAATAGGCACAGCCGGAACGTCAGCCCCAAGCGAGTTTGTGAGTGGCATGACCATGTCTAACGCAATTCCTGTATAAGGAATATACGTTAGGCATAGGTGTTTACAAAAACGTCCTGAAGAAATTCGGGACGTTTTTGTTTTAAATGGCTTATAACTTCGTTCATAAGATTCATAAAAATAAAGATTTCTTACTTTGATTAAATAAAAATTAGTTGATAGCTTTACACAGTCTGAAAAATGAACAGACCAATACTTTTATATACATTAACCTTTTAACCCTAAATGTTATGACAAAAATTAAATTACTCTTAATGATGCTGCTCGTGGGTACGCTGGCGCGGGCGCAAATGCTGACGCCGCAGGTGGTGTCCTCCGGCGGTTCGTATGTATCAAGCGGAGCGGGATCGCTGTCGCAGAACTTTGGCGAGATGGTGGTGCAAACCTTAACAGCGGGATCGAGCATCCTCACGCAAGGGTTTGAACAGCCTTATCCTGAGCAAACAGTCGGCATCAATGATCCCAATGATCCGGGAATGAGCATTAAGCTCTATCCTAATCCTGCATCCGATTATGTTTCAGTAAGCATCGTTTCTGAAAAGAGCGGTGATTACCTGTTCACGATTGTTGATGTGGCAGGCAGGCAGGTATCAGCTTCGTTGCTCGCCGCATCAGCCATTGGCAGCGTGCACACGATTGATGTTACTAACCTTGCTTCGGGATTATACTTCATGGTCATTGAATCAACCGACAAAAAGTTTCTTAAAACAATTCGTTTCAACAAAAACTAACCCTTAAAACTTAAATCAAAATGAAAAAATTATTCTTATCACTACTATTATTATCGAGTGCAACATTCATGTATGCACAAGCGCCTGATGCATTTAACTACCAGGCCATAGCCCGCAACAATGCAGGTGCAGTAATTGCCAGCCATGCTGTTTCAGTAAGGCTCACCATTCATGATGCATCTGCAAGCGGCACTACTTTATACCAGGAAACTCAGGCGACAACAACAAACGCATTTGGTTTGTTTTCTGTTCAGATTGGCAATGGATCAGTAGTTACCGGTGATATCACAACAATTGACTGGGCAGGTAATCTTAAGTACTTACAAGTTGAATTTGATCCTAACGGTGGTTCTTCATGGACAAACATGGGCGCTACACAGTTAATCAGCGTGCCTTATGCAAAAAATGCTAACACGATTAATATGTTTGCAAGCGGCACAGCTAACCCTGACAAGATGATTATCATTCATAGCCCTGCTTACCAAAATTATGGATTGCAATACCAGGATAACATTGATCAGTTTAATTTTCTTGGAGCAGGTTTTGACGTTCTTAGTATTGGGCTCGGCACCAAAAATGTTGGTGTGCATAACATAGCTCCTGCATGGCCCTTAGATGTAATTGGTGATAGCATAGCAGAAAATGTTACTTCAAATACAGGCTCTGCGATCAATGCTACTTCGTCAGACGTAAGTGCAGGAGATGGCGCTGTTCACGCCATAAACACAGCAGGGCCTACGGCTGCATTAGCAACTTCAAATAATGGTATTTATGCTCATAGTAATAATCAGTACGGGGCAGCTATTTTTGGTAGCAACGACTATAGTAATACAGTCGGGTACGCAGGTTATTTTCAAGGACAAGTTTCAGTGATCGGAAATCAATCTGTAGGCGGCATTCTGACAGTTTCCAACTCTCAGTCAGGCTTGGCAGGGGCCAGCATTCAGGCTAGCAACGGAAATGCTGCAGGCATTGGTATAAATATCGGAACAAACAGCTCTGATGCAACAGCAGTATTTACAAATGCAGCAGGCAGCACATACGGAAATGCTGCAACTATTGCCAAGTTTTTTGACGGCGGCGCTTCTGATGTAATTAGAATTGATAATAATAACGGGGCGCAGACAGGAAGAATATCTATGTTTGGTAGTCATGATGGTACCGGTAGCGGCGGCTATCTTTTTGGAAGCAATACATTTGGTACGGCTTTAGGAGCTATAGTTGGAAATGTTTATACTCCTATGTTTAATGCCTGGATACCTTCACCCGGAGCAACGGCAGTTTCTCCATGGAATATTGGTACTACTTCTTCAGGAGATGCTACTTACACTTGGTCTGCTGTATTTGCCGTTAACGGCGCCATTCAATCATCCGATGAAAGACTTAAGGAAAATATTCAACCTATTTCTTATGGTCTAAATTCATTGATGAGCCTGACTCCTGTTACCTACCAATGGAAAAATGAGAAATCACGCATGGGCACCGGCAACAACTTTGGTTTCATTGCACAGGATCTTGAAAAGGTTCTTCCTGATGTGGTTGTGCATTCCAAAATCACACCAGAGCAAATTGAAAATGCTAAGAAATATAAAGGCATTAATATTGCAAATGCTGATACTTATGGTGTAAAATACAGCGAAATCATACCTGTTCTTGTTAAAGCCATCCAGGAACAACAAGCTGAAATTGAAGCATTGAAAGCCCAGGTTGGTAATAAATAAAAGACTATTTTAGCAGAGTAGAATAAAAGGAGTTCCGCATTTGCGGGACTCTTTTTATTTCAATTATATTTGTTTGCTTTCCAAATGTAATAGTGAGGGATGTAACTAAAAGGCAGGTTTTTTAGATGGCTAAGAATATAACAGGTAATAATAAGAACAAAAACGTTGCAGCGCGGAGTAGGAGGGTAGCTTCTGCACCCGCTTCACTACGCCCTGATATTGTTGGTGCATTCATCGTAAAGCATGCTTTTCAGATATTCCTGGGACTTTTATTATTGATTGCTTTAATAGTATTCAAAGATTTTATATTTCTTAGAAAGTTGTTCCTCTACAAAGATATTGGCAGCGACACGCTGAATGGTTCATATCCTTTACTCAGACATACAGCGGACTATATTCATACCACCGGATTGCCTAAGTGGTCATTCAACTTCGGCATGGGGCAAAATATTTTTCCTTTCTTTTTGCGCGATCCGTTTGATATTATATTATATATAATCGGAAAGGATAACCTCGCTTATGGCATCGGCTATGTGGAACTTATTAAGCTGATAGGAGGGGGGATGCTCTTTTTTCTCTACCTGCGCATGTTATCTTTAAATCCATTTACCTGCATTGTAGGAAGTTTGCTTTTCTCCTTTTCCGGGTTTATGATTTTAGGAGGTGGGTGGTACCAGTTCTCGTTCGAGGCGATCGTTGCAGTTTCTTTATTACTCTCTTTTGAAAAGCTGTTTCAGCAGAACTCATGGGCGCTCTTTCCTATCGTCATTGCAGTCATAGGGCTTTCAATGCCATTTAATTTATATGTGTTCGGCTTGTTTATTGCTATATATGCAGTGTTCAGATTTATAGACAAAGACGGATGGAATTTTAAAGCCTTTGCGCTGTTGTTTTCAAAACTTGCTTTGTTAGGGATTCTGGGTGCAGGCATAAGCTCCTACTTTATGTTTGGCAACATACTGGCATTGATTGAAAGCCCCAGAGGAAGTGGCAACACTTCCTATTCAGGTATTTTGTCGTCTGCTCCTGTTCTCTCCTTTGGAGATGCATCGCAAAATGTTACTGCTATCATGCGATTCTTCTCAAGTGATATGATGGGAACGGGAATTAACTTTAAAGGATGGCAGAATTATCTTGAAGCGCCGATGTTCTATACAGGGCTGCTGAGTTTATTGCTCTTTCCTGCAGTGTTTCAGTTTCTCGATAAAAGAAGAAAAATAATTTATGGTGCCTTCTTAGGCTTGTGGATTCTTCCTGTTATGTTTCCTTACTTCCGTTATGCTTTCTGGTTGTTTACAGGTGATTATTATAGGGCATTCTCTTTTTTCGTTTCGTTTGCACTTTTATATTTAGGACTGCAGGCATTGAACAATATCATTGAGACAGCTAAAATCAAGCCATTGGTACTTGTTATTACTTTGGTTGCTCTTTTAGGAATCTTGTCTTACGATTATTCAGGAAGTTTGAATATGGATACTAATGCTTTCAATAAAGATATACTGTTTTTTGCGAGGATAGTTCTTGTTATTTATGCAGTGTTGATTTACATGCTTAGCAGGAGGGAATTGCAATCAATTGCAAAGATTCTTCTCCTTCTTACTTTATGCATCGAACTTGGATATTTTTCTTCTATAACGGTGAATAAACGATCTATTGTTACCGCGCAGGAGTTTAAAAGTAAAGAAGGTTACAATGATTATTCGACGGATGCTGTTTCGTACCTCAAAGATCACGACAAAAGCTTTTATCGCGTTGATAAGAATTATTCTTCAGGGCCGGCAATTCACGCAAGCATTAATGATGGCATGGCGCAAGACTATCGCGGCACTTCGTCCTATCATTCTTTTAACAATAATTATTATGTTTCATTTCTTCAGGCTATCGGCGTTGCACGCAAAGGAGATGAATTAGGGTCAAGATGGGCAGCAGGATTAGCTACAAAACCAATTGAAGAAAGTATTGGAAATGTAAAATATTTCCTTGCAAAACAACCGTACAACACCTTTATCTTTGATTCAATTGCTCAGTTCGGAGATGTAAAGGTCGTGAAGAATAAATTTTATCTGCCGCCTGGCTTTACTTACGATAAATATGTACTGCACAGCGACTTTGATAGCATGCCTCCACTGCAGCGTGACTTTGCAATGATGAAAGGATTTCTTATTAATAATGAGGATAAAGCTTACTATAGCGGGTTAGACGCAATAACATTAAAGGATACAGTGGCTAACTATACTTTTGATATTTACGCAAATGACAGGCAAGCGCTTATGAAAGATACCCTTTCAATTTCTGACTTCTCTCAGAATTCTATTAAAGGAAAAATTAATTTAGACAAGAAGAAACTACTTTTTCTTTCCATTCCTTACGACAAAGGATGGACAGCAACAGTGGATGGCCAAAAGCAGGAATTAAAAGTGGTTGATGCGGGTATGATGGGGTTGTTGTTGGATAAGGGAAACCATTTAATAGAAATGCAGTTTTATCCCCGGCTGCTTAATGCCGGCTTGGTTGTTTCTATTGTTTCGCTGTTGCTGTATGGCATTGTAATATGGTGGAGTGGAAGCAAAAAGAAGAAATTAATATAAAAATGGATAATTCTTCAATAAAGCATTTGCAATACGATTTAAGATTGAAGATACTTGAAATGTATCATATCAATAACGCAGGGCATATAGGGTGTTCTTTAAGCTGCATTGATCTGTTGATAGCTTCTTTAATATATCATAAAAAGGCCGGAGATAATTTTATTCTTTCAAAGGGTCATGCTGCTCTTGCTCTTTATGTTTGTTTAAATTATCTTGGAGAAATAAGTAATGAGGAGTTAGCAAGTTATTATAAAAATGGAACTAAGCTACCGGCTCATCCTTCTGCTAATAAGTTTAAAGGAATTCCATTTGCCTTAGGCTCTCTTGGTCATGGGATGCCTATTGCCACAGGTATTGCTAAAGCAGATAAGCTTCAGAAAGAAGATTTATTTTCCTATGTTTTGATGTCAGACGGGGAAACGAATGAAGGAACAACATGGGAAGCAGCTCATTTTGCAGTTGCTCATGGTTTAGATAACTTAATCGTTCTGATTGACAAAAACGGGTTACAAGGCTTTGGGAACACGGCTGATATTCTTGGAGACAGTGCAAGCAAAGAGAAATGGACTTCATTAGGCTTTGAAGTTGCCGAAACTGACGGACATAATTTAGAATCCGTTATAGAAGTGATAAATAAATTTAAAAGTTCAAAGAATAATAAACCTAAAGTTTTGCTTGCAAATACAATTAAAGGCAAAGGTGTTAGTTACATGGAAAACAAAATGGAATGGCATTACCTTCCCATGAATGCTGAATTTTATCAAAATGCAGTTAAGGATTTAGAAAAACAGTATCATGCGTAAAACATTTTCAGATACTGTTGAGAAAATTGCTCTCCGGGATCCCAAAGTACTGTTTATCACAGGGGATTTAGGATTTAATGCCTTCGAGAATCTTCAAAAGGGAATAGGAGAACGTTTTATAAACGGAGGTGTTGCAGAGCAAAACATGGTGGGAATGGCTGCAGGCCTTGCACATAAAGGATATAAAGTCTTTTGTTACAGCATTGCACCGTTTATTACGTACCGCTGCCTGGAGCAAATTCGCATTGATGTTTGCTTTCATAAGCTGCCTGTTTTTATTGTTGGCAACGGTGGGGGATATGGTTATGGCATCATGGGTGCAACGCATCATGCGATTGAAGATATTGCCTGCATGAGCAGTCTGCCAGGCATGACATGCTATATACCATCATTTATTGAAGATGTGTCCAAGTCTTTGGAAGAAATGGTGAGTAATCAAAAACCTGCATATCTAAGATTAGGACTTGGTAAACCCAATCCTATTAGTTTAGAAAAGCTGGAGCCGATCAATATTATATATGCTCAAAAAGATGCTGAGATTACCATTGTTGCTTTGGGGCCTGTTATCAACAATGTGCTGAATGCAATAAATGATGCTGAACTAAAAAATAAAGTAGATTTATTTTCTCTCGTTAAATTGCCTGCAACTAACTTTGAAGATAGTGATTTATTAAAAAGTCTTCAAACGACAGGAAAACTACTGATTGTAGAGGAGCATATAGCAAGAGGAGGAATAGCAGAATACATTTCTTTAAAGCTGATAAGCAATAATGTAATACTGAATAAATTTAAGTCATTGCATGCCATGGGATATCCAAACGAGCTTTATGGAGATCAAAATTATCACCAGGTGCAGTCCGGCTTGGATAGCAAGGCTATTCAGAAAACTATTTATGAATTAATTAACTAAATCAGGAATTGATTCTTTATCATGGAACAAACAACTGTCACTTCACTTGAAGAGAAAATAAAATCTTTAAAAGGGCCGGTATTTATTTTTGGAGCCAGTGGTTTTATTGGCGCAAACCTGCTGGAGACTTTTTTAAAGCACCGCAAGGATTGCTATGCCATTACGCATGATATAAGAAGCTCATGGAGATTGAAACTACTGAATGTTTATCCTGAAAACATTTTATACTGTGATATTCTTTTTAAGAATGCCGTGGTTGAGATTTTTGATAAATATAAACCGCAGACCGTATTTAATCTTTCCGCCTATGGAGCATATTCCCGCCAGAGTGATGCCAATTTAATTTACGAAACAAATGTTATTGGCACACTCAACATACTGCAACAATGCAAACATATAGCCGCATACGTGCATGCAGGAAGCAGCTCTGAATATGGATTGAATTGCGAAGGGCCTCATGAAAATGATGAGCTGATTCCAAACAGTCATTATGCAGCATCTAAAGTATCTGCAAGCTACCTGATAAAGTATTATGCCAAAATCAACGAATTACCTGCCGTAAACCTGAGATTGTTTTCTGTCTATGGATCGTGGGAAGAGCCGGATAGGTTGATTCCAAGAGTGATAGAGCAGGCCAAGCTCAATAAATTACCGCCCTTCGTTTCTCCTTCAATAAGCAGGGACTTCTTATATGTGGATGATTGCGTTCTTGCTTTCGTGGATGCTGCCTTTTATATGAATCCTGCTATATATGGAGAATCTATAAATATAGGAACAGGTAAAAAAGTCATCATGAAGGAATTGGTGGATGTGGTGATAGAGCTGTTTGATTTAAAAGTGCAACCCGACTGGGGAAGCATGGCAAACAGAAAATGGGATTTAGAAAACTGGTACGGAAATTATGATAAAGCAAACCGCCTTATACATTGGAAGCCTGTTGTTGAATTAAAGGAAGGGCTGTTAAAAACGAGCCAGTGGCAGGATGCGTATAACTATAGCTCCGTCATACTTCCTGCATTCAACGAACCAAAGCGATTAAATAAAATATCGTGCATTATTGCTTGCTATAAAGACGAGCAGGCAATTCCTTATATGTATGAACGGTTAGTAAAGGTGTTCGCACAATTAAAAATTCGCTATGAAATAATATTTGTAAACGATGCATCACCTGATAATACGCAGCAAGTACTAACAAAGCTATGCGAAAAGGACCCGTCAGTCATTGGTATCACACATTCAAGGAATTTCGGATCGCAATCTGCTTTTCTCAGTGGGATGGAGATTGCATCAGGCAATGCCGTCGTACTAATGGACGGTGATTTGCAGGATCCTCCTGAAATAATTCCGGGTTTCTATGAAAAGTGGCTGCAGGGATATGAAGTAGTATATGGCGTCAGGGTGAAGAGAGAAACCACGTATATCATGAACTTTCTCTATAAATTGTTTTATCGCATTTTCAGCAGGATGTCATATATACATATACCGGTTGATGCAGGCGACTTTTCGATGATTGATAAAAAAGTAGTGAATCAATTAATTAATCTACCGGAGAAAGAACAGTTTTTAAGAGGATTAAGAGCATGGGTTGGTTTCAAACAAACAGGTGTGGACTACATACGTCCCGAACGAATGTTTGGAAGGAGCACCAACAACTGGAGAAAGAATATCTGGTGGGCGAAGAAAGCGATCTTCTCCTTCAGCTTTGCACCGCTGGAAGCAATGAGTTACCTGGGATTTATTTTAACAGGCGTTTCCTTTCTCGCCATTATTGTACAGATAATTTCACGTATTTTATATCCGAATGTACCTCACGGAATTACCACGGTAATCGTTCTCATATTATTCTTTGGAGGCATTCAATTGCTGGCTGTTTCCATACTGGGTGAATATTTATCCAAGGTGTTTGAAGAAAGTAAAGGCAGGCCGAAGTTTATCAGACGTTCCATTATCTTCAGGGGTAAAACGCTGGATACATCATCGGAAATTGAAAATTTAGTGAAGTCAATAAAGTAGTTAGTATAAGTATCAGGGGAATATATAAAAAGTCAAAGTAAAATGCGAAGTGTAAAGGACGATAGGGGATATAACCAGGGTTGGGCTGAAACGCGTTCTACACAAGTTCGTTTGGAACGAAGATGCGATTATATGATTTCGCAAATGAATGTAAGCCCCGAAAAGTCAGTAATGGAGATTGGCTGTGGAACAGGTCTCAATTCCTATATGCTGGCTAAGAAAACAGGAATGAAAGTGCTCGGCAATGATTTATGTGTGCCGTTTATTGAAGAAGCAAACAGAACATATAAGCTGACAAATCTGCATTACGACATTCTTGATTTCAATAAAGCCGATCAGTTTAAAGGAGAGAAGTTTGATTATATCATTGGCAATGGAATTTTGCACCATTTATTCTATCATTTGGATAGCGCGCTGGTTAACATGCGCAACTTATTGAAGGATGATGGTAAAATATTTTTCTTTGAACCTAATATATATAATCCTTATGTCTATTTAATTTTTTCTTATCCCTCGCTTCGAAAGAAGGCAAATCTTGAACCGGATGAGATGGCCTTTTCAAAAGTGTATATTAAGAAGAAGCTAACGAATGCTGCTTATAAGGACATTAAAGTGGAGTATAAAGATTTCCTGCTGCCCGGCATTCCCGATGCACTCATCACTCCGTCTATTGTAGCTGGCAACGTGCTGGAGAAAATTCCTTTGGTAAAGAAGATAAGCCAGTCTATTTTTATTTCTGCTTCAAAATAAAACCTATTAGAATCTGTTTAAAATTTAAGTGAAGAAAATATATGCCACAGATTCACAGATCAAAATAAATCAAAAAGGAATCTGTGAATCTGTGGCAATAATAAAATTATAAGACAAAATCTAAGCAGTTTCTTATTTTTTTCGATTCAATCAATGGCAGAGGCAAAAAAAAAGAAGCAACAGCAGAGTGCACCGACAAAGCAACCACAGCAGGCTGTAAACAAAAGGCACGCCAAAGCAGTTGACAAACCTAAGCTGCTCAATTATTATATCGCTCTTTTTGTAATTCTTGTTGCGGCTTTTGTGGCGTACCTGCCTGCAATACACAATGGCTTCGTGTGGGATGATGAATATTATATTCTGAATAACGCATCCATTCATACGATAAATCTGAAGGAGTTATTCACTCAATACATCATGGGCAATTATCATCCGCTCACGATGCTGTCGTATTCCATTGAATATCATTTTTGGGGGTTGTGGGAGAAGGGGTATCATATTACCAATATTTTAATTCATCTTGCCAATATAGTTCTTGTATTCTATGCTGTCTTACTTCTCAGTAATAAGCCGGAAGTTGCTTTGGTTGTCGCACTATTATTTGGAGTTCACCCCATGCATGTGGAATCGGTGGCATGGGTGGCAGAACGGAAGGATTTACTGTATACGTTTTTCTTCCTGGCATCCTATGTATGCTATTTGAAATATCTTAATGAAAGAACGACGAAATTATATATCTTTTGTTTGCTTCTTTTCCTGCTGTCGCTGCTTTCAAAGGCAATGGCAGCATCACTTCCCGCTGTGTTGCTATTGACCGATTATTTTAAGGAAGGAAAAATAAATGCAAGGGCATGGCTTAACAAAATTCCATTTATTATTCTCGCTGTTATTTTGGGTGTGGTTGCAGTATCTGCGCAAAAGTCGCACAATGCTGTGGTGGATATGACATCCTATACATTAGTACCGCGCATTGTATTTGCCTGCTATGGCTTTGTAACGTATATCCTTAAATTGCTTTTACCTTTTGATCTCAGTGCTTATTACCCGTACCCGGTAAAGGGAGGCAATACTGTCACGGCATTGTATTATATATATCCTGTTTTAGTATTAATCTTACTTGCTTTTGTTTTTTACTCGCTTCGGTCATCGCGGAAGATATTGTTTGGTGTAGGTTTCTTTGCTATTACTGTTTTCCTGGTGCTTCAGCTGTTGCCTGTAGGAGATGCTGTGATGGCAGACCGTTATAGCTATATACCATCCATCGGCTTATTTTATCTTATAGGAGAAGGATTTTATTGGCTGTGGAATAAAAAAGGATCAGCAGGAGGGAAGTTTAGAGTTCCTGCCGCTTCATTACTGATTGTGATTGCTGCTTTGTTAGCTTTTCAAACATCTGCGCGCTGTGCGGTTTGGAAGGATGGAATGAGCCTGTGGAATGATGTAATCAGCCATTACCAGACCATACCATCGGCTTACAGTAATCGCGGCAAGCTTTTGTTGGAAGAGAAAAAATATGAAGAGGCGCTTAGTGATTTTAATAAAGCGGTTGAACTCGATCCCAACTTTGCACAGGTATATAATAACAGGGGCGCTTTATTAATGGATCTCAATAGGTATGAAGAATCAAAGAAGGATTTCGACAGAGCTGTTGCATTGCAGCCGCAGTTTGCTTTTGCATACAATAACAGGGGTATGCTGATGCACAAAATGGAAAATGATTCGGCAGCGCTATATGATTATAACAAAGCTATTGAGATGAAACCTGAGTTCACTGAAGCTTATTTTAACCGGGGTATTATTTTCGAAAATTTCAAACAGCATGACGAAGCATTAAATGATTACAACAAGGTGGTTGCGTTAAACCCAAATTACATTTTAGTTTATAATAACAGGGGTAATATTTTAATGAATGCAAAAAGATATGATGAAGCGCTGAGTGATTATAATAAAACCATCGAGTTGAATCCCAATTCTCCCAATGCATATCTTAACATGGGCACGTTATATACATACGAACAGAAATATGAAGATGCGATTGCCAATTATACAAAGGCACTTGAGCTGGCACCTGATTTCGGCCAGGGATATTATAACAGGGCGATAGTTGAAAATACAATGGGTAAAAATGAGCCATGCTGTGCCGACCTTCAAAAAGCAATCAGCCTTAAATATACACCTGCAGAAAACGCTTATAATCTGTTTTGTCATTAGGATACTTTTCTCCGGAGGTCAAAATTGTTTGGCACACTCCAGGTACTAAATGATTAAAAATCAGTATCAATCTGTTAATAGTTAATTTAAAATGAGCAAACAATATTTCGTCCTTAAAAATTTAGCGAAAATAAAACTTATCATAGTTGTAAATGGTAAAGGAAGTTTTATTAGTTTTGTCTTATAATTAATATTATGTTAAATAGTATATTTAATAGTTAGGGGGATGTTAGTCCCCCTTTTGATCTTGTTCAGTTCAAAGATTGCCGGTTTGCAGGAACCTGCAATCACTTCCCTGCTGCATCCATTTCGGCTTTAATTTTATTGTACTTGTCCATATTATTCTGGCGGAAATAAAGTTGCTTGAGCAAGGTCATCGTATCTCTGTCCTTCGGATTCACTTCATGCGCTTTTTCAAGATATGGCTGGCTTTGATTAAAAATGGCTTCACACTTCTCTTTCGCCTTGCCATATTCGTCGGCATTTTTAATGTTGCTTATGGAATTCAGCTTGTCAGCGGCTTCATTAAAATACATGGCTCCAAGATTATAATTGGCGTCAACGTAATCAGGTTTTAGTTCAATGGCTTTTTTATAGTCTTCCTTAGCTTTCTCAAATTCCTTTTTCTTTACATAAAGCGTTCCCCGTGTAAAATACAGCGCTTCATTGTCTGGAGTCACTTCAATGGCTTTTCCAATCTTCTCAATGAGCACATCCGTTTTACCTTCAGCAAAATAGATTCTTATTTCCTCATCAATAAGCTTTTGATTTTCGTCAAACCGTTTTCTTCCCTGGTCAATAAATGTCAATGCTGTGGCAGTATCTTTTTGAGTAAGGTATATATTGCTCATATACATATAAATCATCGGGTCGTTATACTTCGTATCAATGAGCTTTTGCAGATACCCTTTCGCCTTGTCATAATCCTTTGCCTTGTTAGCTGTTAAATAGAGATTCTTGTTGAGCACCTCAGGCGTAATATTATTCCGTTTAAGGTTGTTATCTTTATCTAAAGGGATGATATCAAAAATGAGATTGTAAAACTTTGCCGCTCTTTCCAGGTCGTTGGCATTATACGCATCGTTTGCTTTATTGAATAACGCTACACCGCAAATCCATATTTGATTGTTGCAATCATCCGTATAATACCCTCCTTTGTCCGTCTTCAGGCAATTCATAAAGCTGACGGCTGCTTTTTCAGGTGCATTGGGCTCGGAACGGTGAATTTCTGATGTGTCCCTATATACAGTGATATAAACCTGCCCCCTGTAATACCACATCTTAGGATCATTGGCTGTGGATGCATTAGCAGCAGCAAGATCAATGGATTCCTTCGCCTTGGCGAGCCGCTTTTCCTTTAGCTCATTTGCAGCGCCCTGCACATTGAAACTTTGTGAGCAAACCGGCTGCGCTGACAGCAAGAGAATGAAAATTGAAGAATTAAGAATTAATGATTTAAGCATTTTGAAATATGAGAATTGAGATGTTAAATATGAGATGAAACTTTGCCTGTCTCAAATCTCATATCTAACATCTCCTATCTATGATTTAATATAGAGCAATATCCTTCACCTTATACCCTAACTTGGCAAGCTTATTTTTAATGAGATAACTATTGCCGACAATGAGAATAACCATTTTGTCAGGATTGATATATTTATTTGCCAGCGCATTAAATTCATCCTTCGTCATGTCCTTAAGAATCTGTGCTTGCTTCTCCGTAAAATCCTTTGAAAGATCATACTCTTGTATTTCATCCAGGAAGCCCGCTTTTTGAAACGGTGATTCGTAATGTAAAGCCTGTCTATTCAATAAAGAAGTTTTTGTAAAGGTCACTTCATCATCTTTAAAGCCTGATGTTTTCAACTTATTTAACTCTTTCATTATTTCAGTTACAGAGCTATCTGTTGCAGGCCTGCTTACGCTTGTGGCAACGGTAAATGTGCCCGGATATTGTGAACCACTGAAATAAGAGTATGCACCATACGTCCATCCTTTATCTTCTCTTAAATTCATCATCAGCCGGCTTCCAATGTAACCTCCTCCGACTGTAAAGTTCATGGCATTCAATTTAAAGAAGTCACCGTACGGATCAAAGCGTATGCCCAGGTTGCCTACCACGATCACGGATTGATATGAGCCTTCCTTATCAGCCACATATATCTGCGTTGGCTGCGACTCAGGGAAAGCGGTTATGTCAGGCATTTTCACTTCCTGTCCCTTCCACTCATTGAGGAAAGCAAGCTTCTTCATTGCATCAGCCTGTGAAATATCACCAACGATCACCACGCTTGCTGCTGCCGACGAATAATATTGTTTGTAATAATTTTTAACATCATCGAGCGTTAGCTTCTTGATGTTCTTTTCTGTTGCATAGCTGCCCATCGGTGTGTTGCCATAAATTAAATTACGATATAATTTAGAAGCAACCATTTGCGCATCTTTCTTTTGAAAGCCCATGGCCTCAAGCGTTTGCTTTTTCACTCTTTTAAAATCAGCCTCATTAAATCCCGGTCTCAACAGCTTTTCTTCCAGCAGCTTTAAGGTAGCATCAAGATTTTTAGTCAGGCTGTTCACATTGATCGTTGTGCGGTCGCCTGCTGAACTAAAATTAATAGTACTTCCCAACAGATCTTCCTGTGCGCTTATCTGCTCCGTTGTATAATTTTTAGTTCCTTCATTCATCAGCTCGGCAGTCAATTGTGCCACGCCGGTTTTCTTTGGATCGGTATTTACATATTCCCCTCCCTTAATGGTAATAAGCAAAACAACAGACGGAGTTTCCGATGTCTGTGTTCCAATTATTTTTACTCCGTTATTCAACTTCTGAGTATAATATTGAGGAACAACAGGAAGCTTGGGATCTCCTGAAGCAGGTCTTTTGTACCTGTCAAAATTATCAGTGGCTTTCACATATTTCAAGCTATCGTATTGAGGATCGGCCGTGAGTGTAATATTTGCCGTAGGATTATAACTCTTTGTTGAATCTTTGGAATCGGGATCTCTCGGATAAACATTTACAATGGCGGCATGCTTGTCCTTTATATATTTATCAAACACCCTTGTAATATCGTCTTTAGTCACCTTATCAACTCGATCCATTTCATCCTGCAGATTGTACTGCTTTCCTATCAGCGTTTGCCAGTTTGCCAATAGTTCCGCTTTGTCAAATACGGTGGTGCTGCTTTGAATAATGTCTGACTCTGCCTTCGCCTTGGCGCGTTGCAGTGAAGAGTCTGTTATACCCGCCTTTTCAAACTCGTCAATTGTTTTATGGATTGCCTTTTCCGTTTCATTAAAGTTCTTCTGTGTCAATTCGTGCATCCATCGGTCTCTCTTGGCTTTGTCTTCCGGTATATCTGCCGGGTTGATGTCGTCATAGTTGGGATACGATATAACCTCTATGCTAAATTCACCTGCTAATTCACTTGAACTATGCCCTGCGCTTGCTTCCGCCTTTTCCGTCTTGGTGAAGTTTTTATAAAAGACGGAATTCTTTCCCTGTCCCATCATGGCTCCAAGTAAATCCAAGGCAGCCTCATCGCGGTGATAGGCAGGCACAGTAGGATACGTCATGATCGTTGCCGGTGCATATACGTTATCTATATAGTTGGCATATTTATCAGATGCTAATACGGGTTCGGGAACGCGCATCTTCTTCACTTCAGGACAAGGCTTTAAAGAGCCAAAATATTTTTCCACCAAGGCCACCACCTCTTTTGAGTTTACATCTCCTGCAATGGTGAGCACAGCATTATTGGGGCCATACCAGCGCAGATAAAAGTTTCTCAAATCCTGAACGCTTACTCTGTCCAGATCATCAGAGTATCCGATAACAGGCCAGCTATACGGATGACCAACAGGATACAATGCCTGCCCCATCACTTCCTCCGTTAATCCGTAAGGCCTGTTAATTTCATTCTGCCCTTTTTCATTTTTAACGGTTGCGCGCTGGTTTTCAAAACGCTCCTTGGTGATGGAATCGAGCAAGAAGCCCATACGATCAGATTCCAGCCACAATGCCGTTTCGAGATTGTTGCTCGGAAGAGTTTCAAAATAGGTAGTCATATCTCTCTCCGTATTAGCATTGCCCTGCCCTCCTACTTCGGACACAATTTTATCTGTTTGCTTTCCGCCTATATGCCCTGAGCCTTCAAACATCATGTGTTCATACAGATGTGCAAAGCCCGACTTGCCCATGCTCTCCCTTGCAGAACCTACATGGCATTTAACCAGAACGGTGACGATGGGATCGGAATGATCTTCGTTGATAATAAGCGTTAATCCGTTTGGAAGCTTCCACTTCTCATAAGGAATGTTTAAAGAATTAGAACTTGGTTCTACCCTCTCCACTAAGGTAGCCTGTGCGAAGAGCATGCGGCATGAGAGCAGGGAAAGAAGAATGATGAGTGATGACAATAAACTTACTTTTTTCATTATATATAGGGGTTAAATTAGATTGAGGATTTTATTATTGAATAAAATCAGTTTGCAAATATATTACTTATAAAATCAATTAAAAAGCCGAGGGTGTATAGCTAACTGCCACGAAGACACCAAGCCACGAAGAAAACACAAAGAAATACTTAGTGAGGCTTTGCGCCTTAGTGCCTTGGTGGCAATAGGGAAATAAATAATGAAAGAGTTGCGATGAAAAAAAAAGTGCGAAAAAAGCCTCAAACCTTGCAACAATCTTGCATTTTTATCTAAATCATTGAAATAAGTAGTAAAAACAGCCTTTTGCATCAACTATTATTTCTCTTAGATAGTGATCTTTTTGTTTTAGATAGTCATCTTTTACTCTTAGTTATGTATCTTTTAGTCTTAGATAGTCATCCAAGACTCTTA
>PLYJ01000260.1 GCA_003151745.1 Bacteroidota bacterium | reverse complement strand
CACGAGAAACAGGAACCGGAGAAAATCTTTGGGAAAAAATTAAAGAAAAAGTAAACGCTAAAGTATGCACAGATTATTGGAGAGCGTATAAGCATTTTGTTCTTTTGATTCGTTAAGTGCGGGAGGTTGATTCAAACCCTGTCCTGATTCATATCAGGACAGGGTTTGTTGTTTTATTTTCTCTGAGTCTCTACGCCTCTGTGGCTGACCAAAGTAGTCAGGCAGGTATTAAAATGCGAAGGGGAGAGACCCTCAATCTCACCCCCTTCTGAAAAACATGAACACAAAACGTTACAAAGATACAAAGTTTTTTGATTTCACAAATCTCACATAAAGAAAATTACTGTTCACAGAAAATGCTTTCCCTCCCGCTGTGCATTTAACTGAAAAACTATCTTTGGCACCATTGGAATTAAGAATAAAAATGTAGCATGTAGAATAGGGGAAGGCTAATTACCAATCTAAAGTGTCTAACTTTGCATTGAATTTTCAAGAAGACTGGAAATAGATTCTGCTTTTTTAAAATCATCAATCGTAAATCATCAAATGGGTCCCGTCTCTTTAATCGTACTCATCTTTGCTGCCATCGCTTTTTCAGCAGGAGGCATATTAGTTTCGAAAATTCTTGTGAGAGGGTCGAAGAATCCTCAAAAGGGACAGGCGTATGAAAGCGGCGTTCCTGTCAAAGGGCCGGCATGGGTTCAGTTCCCTGTCGGGTATTATTTATACGCTCTTATCTTCCTTATCTTTGATGTAGAATTAGCTTTTCTTTATCCCTGGGCTGTAGTAGTTAAGCGTATCGGGTGGCCTGCCCTAATTGAAATAGTTGTATTCATCTTTATATTATTTCTTGGCTTTTTATATGCGCATAAAAAAGGTGCGTTGAAGTGGATGTAAGAAGCCCCCTTCCCCCCGAAGGGGGAGAGACGCATTGAATGAAATTTGTCGTAAAAATAATTAATGGTTGAGAATCAAAATATAGAACAAGCAGGAAATTCGGAGGGCAGTTCCTCCCCTTCGGGGAGGCAGAGAGGGGCTACTTTTCCGGGACAGATACTTCCTGTTGCTGGGGGTGGCATTGTGGTGAGTGCGTTGGATGATGTAGTCAACTGGGCACGATCTAATTCATTGTGGCCTTTAACATTTGCTACAAGCTGTTGCGGCATTGAGCTCATGTCTGTGGCAGGAGCGAAATATGATTTTTCGCGGTTTGGCTTTGAAGTAGCCCGTGCCACGCCGCGGCAGGCAGATGTTATCATCATTGCAGGAACGATTGTGAACAAGATGGCGCCTGTGCTGAAACGGTTGTATGACCAGATGCCTGATCCGAAGTATGTAATTGCCATGGGTGCCTGCGCTACCAGCGGCGGCCCGTTCTTCTATAATACTTATTCCGTAGTGAAGGGTGCTGATCATGTAATACCTGTTGATGTATATGTTGCCGGCTGTCCTCCGCGCCCCGAGGCGTTGCTGCATGCATTGATTGCATTGCAGAAAAAGATTAAAGACGGATTGACGAGAGAACAGATAAGAAAAGAACATCCAAAAGCATGACGCGCGAAGAACTACAGGCACAAATCACGACATTGCTTCCTTCCCCTACTTTTGAAGAAGACGGCGAATGGCTAAATGTATATATAGAAGCCAAAGACTGGCTGCCGTTTGCAAAACAACTGCGCGAACAAAGTGATTTGAATTTTGATTTCCTTTTTTGTCTTACCTGTATTGATTGGAAAACGCACTTAACGATGGTGTATCATCTCACCTCTACCACACATCGTCATGTCGTCGTCATAAAATCAAAGCTTGATCGCGTCAATCCTGAAATAGAAACAGTTTGTCATATATGGCGCACGGCAGAGTTTCATGAGCGCGAAACATATGAAATGTTCGGCGTGCAGTTTTTAAATCACCCTGATTTGCGAAGATTGATTTTGGAAGATGATATGAAGGGATGGCCCCTGAGAAAAGATTTTGAGGATCCTATAAACATGATAAAGCTTTAGTATGCTGGAGGAAATAGGAACCACAGAACAAGGCGAGTTAATTGTCAACATCGGACCGCAGCATCCTGCCACGCATGGCGTTTTGCATCTTGTCGTTACTTTAGACGGAGAAACAGTGAAAAATGTTGATCCGCATCTTGGATATATTCATCGTTCCATAGAAAAGATGTGTGAGAGTTTATCGTACCGACAGTTCATCTATGTGACTAGCCGGATGGATTATCTTTCTTCTCACATTAATAATCACGGTTGTGCCTTGTGCGTGGAGAAAGGAATGCAGATTGAGGTTCCTGCACGTGCACAAGTAATTCGTGTGCTGGTGGATGAACTGACTCGTATTGCTTCGCATGAATTGTGGTGGGGAGCCATGGCCATGGATCTCGGCGCTTTCACTCCTTTCTTTTATGCTTTCCGCGAAAGGGAAATGATCAATGATATCATGGAAGAAACCTGTGGCGCACGGCTTACGATGAATTATATTGTGCCCGGTGGCTTGATGGCTGACCTTCATCTTAACTTTCAACGGAAAGTAAAAGAGTTCGTCATTCAATTCAAAAAGACAGTTCATGAATTTGATGAGCTGGTAACAAACAACGTCATTTTTCAAAGCAGGATGAAAGGCGTTGGTTATCTTTCTAAAGAAGATGCCATCTCATATGGCTGCACAGGGCCTACGGCAAGAGGCAGCGGCGTTACATGCGATGTTCGTAAACTGTATCCTTATGAAGTTTATGACAAAGTACAGTTTGAAGAAGTCATTCAAACAGGAGGTGATTCCTTTGCACGTTATGTTGTTCGTATAAAAGAAATGTACCAGTCGCTCAGCATCATTGAGCAATTGATAGATAATATTCCCGAAGGAGATTTCCAGGCAAAGACCAAGGCCGTATTGAAATTACCTAAGGGAGAATTTTATTCAAGAGTGGAAACAGCAAGAGGCGAGTTCGGAGTGTATATAGTAAGCGAAGGAGGGACAACACCATACAGGATTAAATTCCGTTCCCCGGGATTCTCTAACCTGTCTGCACTTAATCACATGGCAAAAGGAGGCAAAATCGGAGACCTCGTTGCAACTATGGGAACATTGGATTTAGTAATACCTGACATTGACAGATGAAATGTGGAGCTTAAGTAATATAGCAGATTCAATTCATACATGGTTGTACGCAACCCTTAACCATTCTGTGGCATTAGCTGCAGAATTGGCATTGGTGGGGCTTTGCGCGATTACGCTATTTGCTGTTTTGGGATTAGGCTTGGTATATATGGAACGTAAAGTAGCGGCTCACGTACAGATTCGCTTAGGGCCTAATCGTGTTGGGCCTGCAGGTATTTTCCAGACAACAGCGGATACTTTAAAGCTGATCATGAAGGAAGGCCTGACTCCTGACGGTGCAGATAAATTCTTATTTAATCTTGCTCCTTTCGTGGTAATGATTGCTGCTATGCTCATTCTCGCTCCTATTGCCTTTGCAAAGAGTTTTCAGATATGGGATATTAATATCGGAGTATTGTATGTGTCGGCTGTATCTTCTATTTCAGTCATTGGTATCCTGATAGCAGGATGGTCTAGCAATAATAAGTACTCTTTGCTTGGCGCTATGCGCAGTGGTGCGCAGATTGTGAGCTATGAATTATCTGCGGGATTGTCGATCATCAGCATCGTCATTCTTACAGGGAGCTTGCAGATATCCGACATCATTGCTTCGCAACAGGATGGGTGGTGGATATTCAAAGGACATATCCCTGCCATCATTGCTTTCTTCATTTTCATTATCGCCGTAACTGCCGAAACCAACCGTGCGCCCTTCGACCTTGCAGAAGCTGAATCAGAGTTGACAGCAGGGTTTCATACGGAGTATTCAGGAATGAAATTCGCTTTGTTCTTTTTAGCTGAATACATCAACATTTTTATTGTTTGCGCTATTGGTGCTACGCTGTTCTTTGGCGGTTGGATGCCGCTTCACATCGGCCACTGGGAAGCGTTTAACCATGTGATGGATTATATTCCTTCATCTTTGTGGTTCATAGGCAAAACGCTATTTCTTATTTTCCTCATCATGTGGTTTCGCTGGACATTCCCGCGTATGCGAATTGATCAACTATTGAACCTGGAGTGGAAATATTTATTGCCCATCAGCATGCTCAACTTATTATTGATGACGCTGATTGCGATTATGGGATGGCACTTTTAAAAGTTTATAGTTTACAGTTTACAGTTTCTTGTTGTTCAAAGCGGACTGTAAACCGTAAACTGTAAACTGTAAACTAAATTAATGTTTATAGTAGATTATATAAAAACCGTTTTTAAAGGAGTGAAATCATTGCTGACCAGCATGAAGCTGACTGGCTATTATTTCACGCACAAAAAGGAAATCATCACCCAGCAATATCCTGATAATCGTGATACACTGAACTTGCCTGAACGTTTTCGAGGAGAAGTAGTGCTCCTGCATGATGAAAAGAATGAGCACCGCTGTACTGGATGCACGGCATGCGAGCTTGCTTGTCCGAACGGAACAATTAAGATCATCACCAAATTTGAAACAACACCGGAAGGCAAAAAGAAAAAGGCGTTGGACACTTTCGTTTATCACCTTGAGCTCTGCACTATGTGCAATCTTTGTATTGTAGCGTGTCCTACCGATGCAATCAAAATGGCGCAAACCTTTGAACACAGTGTGTATGATCGCGCTGAACTGACCAAGGTATTAAACAAACCTGGATCAAAACTGATGGAGGGCGTGGAATGAGTGCATCAGCAATTATATTTTATATTCTCTCCGCGCTCATTCTGGGTGGCGGACTGCTTGCTGTCACTTCAAGGAAAATATTCCGCTCCGCCATCTGGCTTTTGTTTTCCTTAATTGGAATTGCCGGCCTGTACTTCTGGTTCCACGTTGAATTTATTGCCGCGGTGCAGATCATTGTATATGTAGGAGGCATTGTAGTGCTTATCATTTTCTCCATCTTCCTCACGCAGCAATCAGGAATGGAAATGCCTAAACCGATTCGCAGCCGTGCTATATTCGCTGCATTGGCTGCCCTGTCAGGATTTACACTGACTCGCTTCATCACATTTCATCACACGTATAAATCCGCTAACGACAGTCCTATGGATTCAAGCGTTTCTAATATCGGAACGCAATTATTAAGCACAACAGAACACGGTTATGTGCTTCCCTTTGAGGTAGTAAGCATTCTTTTGCTTGCAGCCATGGTAGGATGCATCGTAATTGCCATTAAAGCCAAACCGGAAACGAAATGAGCGATATACCGCTTTCACATGTTTTGTTTGTCAGTACAGCGCTTTTCTTCATTGGCATGTACGGTTTCTTCACCAGAAGGAATATGGTCACCATGCTGATGGCAATCGAGCTCATTCTGAATAGCGTGAATATTAACTTCATTGCTTTCAATAAATATTTATACCCTGATAAGCTTGACGGAATTTTCTTTACGATATTTATTATTACAGTTGCCGCTGCCGAGGCTGCCGTTGCCATTGCCATTATAATTAACCTTTACAGAAGTCATAAATCTATCGATGTTGAAGATGCGGATGAACTGAAGTTCTGAAGATGAAATAATGTTGAATAAAGATTACATAACGCTTATTCCTATTTTGCCTTTGGCAAGCTTCCTACTGCTTGGCTTATTTGGGAGGAAATACTTTAAATCTTTTTCAGGGATAGTCGGCACCACTTCCTTATTTATCTCAGCGCTGATTTCGCTGATTACTACTTATAATTACTTTTTCGTTGACGGGAAAGTTAATGGTGTCTATCAGCAGATTGTCGCCATGAAATATACCTGGTTGCAATTCTCTCCCAACGTTTCTATTGACATGGGCATTATTCTCGACCCTATTTCGATGATGATGATTGTAGTGGTCACCTTCGTTTCATTGATGGTGCATATTTACAGCGTGGGCTATATGAAAGGCGAGGAGCGGTTTTCAACCTATTATGCATTTCTTTCCCTCTTCTCATTCTCCATGCTCGGCCTTGTGCTTTCTTCCAACATCTTTCAAATATATATCTTTTGGGAGCTGGTGGGTATCTCATCATTCCTCCTTATCGGATATTATTATGACAAGCCCTCTGCTGTTGCAGCCGCCAAGAAAGCATTTATCGTCACACGCTTTGCCGATCTTGGATTTCTCATCGGCATTTTCATTCTTGCCTTTCATGCTGAAACACTTGGCTTTAAAACGCTCATTGAGCGGCTTACTACAACGGGATCGCCACAATTAGTAAGCATTCAATCTGCCTCTTTTATGGGCACATCGATGCTTGCATGGGGGCTTGTCTTAGTATTTATCGGCGGTGCAGGAAAGTCAGCAATGTTTCCATTACACATCTGGCTTCCTGATGCTATGGAAGGTCCGACACCTGTGTCTGCCCTCATCCATGCTGCAACAATGGTAGTGGCAGGCGTTTATCTTGTTGCGCGATTATTCAAGGTGTATGCTCTTTCCTGCCCTGCAGCATTGCATTTAGTTGCTTATGTCGGAGCATTCTCCGCTTTGCTTGCAGCCATCATTGCTTGCACACAGACAGATATAAAGCGTGTACTTGCCTTTTCAACCATGTCACAAATCGGCTATATGATGTTTGCACTTGGCGTTTCCGGTTATGGTGGAGAACATGGTCTTGGTTACATGGCATCTATGTTTCATCTGTTCACGCATGCCTTCTTTAAGGCATTGCTTTTCCTTTGTGCCGGTGCAGTGATTCATGCCGTGCATAGCAACGATATGGGTTCGATGGGGGGCTTACGAAAGCTGATGCCGATAACGCATATCACATTTCTCATTGCATGTCTTGCCATAGCAGGCATTCCCCCGTTTGCAGGATTCTTCAGCAAGGAAGAAATTATGACGGCTGCTTTTCATTCAAATAGGCTTATATATGTGGTTGCTCTTATTACTGCGGCGTTCACTGCATTTTATATGTTCCGCTTATACTTTTCTATCTTTTGGAATAAGGAACCGCATCACAATGAGCTTCATCATGGTGAGGGAACGGTATCCATGAAGATTCCGCTTGTGATTCTCGGAGTCGGAGCAGTAGTTGCCGGATTTGTTCCTTTTTCAAAATTGGTAACATCAGATGGAATGCCTCTTCAAACAGAATTAAATCTTGCATTCTCAGCCGTTCCTGTATTGTTAGCTGTCATGGGAATTCTTCTTGCGAGAAGAATGTATTTGAAAGAAAGTGATCTTCCACAAAAAGTTGCTGTTTCAATGAGCGGCTTATATCAAGCAGCTTACAGCAAGTTTTACATTGATGAAATCTATCTTTTCGTCACGAAGAAAATTATTTTCAATTTAATAGCAAGACCTGCAGCGTGGATTGACCGAAACATTGTTGACGGGTTCATGAACCTGCTTGCATCTCTTACATCCGGCCTTTCCAGGTCAATCAAAGGAGTTCAATCAGGAAAGGTTCAGAATTATGCTTTGTACTTCTTTGCCGGAGTCGTGGGATTATCATTACTATTCATTTACCTGTGGATATAAAACATTAGAATGAATCTTTCATTACTTATTCTTTTACCAACTATCACTGCTGTTGCAATTCTTTTTTGCAAAGGCCTGAAGCAGGTTCGGGTAGTTGCTTTGAGCGGAGCAGTTTTGCAGATGGCTTTGGCAGGGATATTATTATTTGCCTACTGGACTGAGCGCTCGGCGGGAAACACTGCTCAAATGATTTTTCAGTCAGGATATACCTGGTTCGCTCCTCTGCATATAGAATACTTTGTCGGCGTTGACGGAATATCAGTAGCCATGATTCTGCTTACTGCATTTGTAGTGCTCGCAGGAGTGCTGGTTTCCTGGAGAGTAGAAACATTAAGTAAGGAATTTTTCTTCCTCCTCATTTTCCTTAGTGCCGGCGCCTATGGTTTCTTTATTTCCCTTGACCTGTTCACAATGTTCTTCTTCCTTGAAGTTGCTGTAATTCCTAAGTTCATGCTTATAGGAGTTTGGGGCAGCGGAAAAAAAGAATACAGCGCCATGAAACTTGCCCTGATGCTTATGGGTGGATCAGCATTGGTGCTTGTTGGAATACTGGGCATTTACTTCAACAGTGATACGGGTGGCGGAGTTCATACTTTCGACTTGCTGAAGCTTTCACAAATGCATATCCAGATTACGGCACAGCGCATTTTCTTTCCTTTGGCATTTGTCGGCTTTGGAGTTTTTGGTGCTTTGTTTCCTTTTCATACATGGGTGCCTGACGGACATTCCTCAGCCCCTACTGCAGCTTCCATGTTTCTTGCAGGCATCTCGATGAAGCTTGGAGGTTATGGTTGTTTGCGTGTCGCAACGTATTTAATGCCTGAAGCTGCGCATGAATATTCAATGTGGATCATTGTCCTGGCCTCCATTGCTATTCTGTATGGAGCGTTTGCAACCATGATGCAAAAAGATTTAAAATACATCAATGCTTACTCATCTGTCAGTCATTGTGGATTTGTGCTGCTTGGAATCGGCATGCTGACAAAGACAGCGATAACAGGAGCTGTCATGCAAATGGTTTCTCACGGGCTGATGACAGCACTCTTCTTCGCTGCCATCGGCATGATTTACGACCGCACACATACACGCATGGTAGCGCAACTTGGAGGGTTGCTAAAAATAATGCCCTTCATTTGCACGGTTATCTTTATTGCAGGGTTATGTTCACTTGGTTTACCGGGCTTCAGCGGGTTTGTGGCCGAGATGACTGTATTCATGGGATCGTGGCAGAACCCGGAAATGTTTTATCGCATTGCAACCATTGCTGCCTGCGCTTCCATCGTTGTGACTGCCGTATATATTCTCAGGGCAATTGGACAATCCGTAATGGGGCCAATTACCAATCAAGAACATTTGAAATTAAGTGATGCATCGTGGAATGAAAAATTCGCCGCAATAGTTCTCATTATTGGTATTGTTGCTATCGGCGTTGCTCCATTCTGGCTGTCAGATTTGATTACACCGGGCGCTCAGCATATCATGGAGAATGTAGGGCGCATTGTTACGTTGAAATAAAGATTTATGAGTTGTGATTTTTTTATATTGATGAAGTCTGAACTGTCGTTGGCAGTCATTCTTTTCATTTTATTTTTCCTCAAGCTTGAAAAAAGAGAATGGAAGAATGAATCGTTGTCGGGCTTTGTTAGTTTTTTGCTGCTGGTCAATTTTGCTCTTGGATTTTTCATGAATACCAATGGTGAATTGTTCAATGGCATGTTTAGAACAAACAGCGTGATTGCACTTGAAAAAAATATATTGAATCTCGGCGCACTCATCATCTCAATGCAGGCATTCACATGGCTTAAGAATCACAAGCATGTTGTTGAGTTTTATATGCTGATGCTTTCCACATTGATAGGAATGTTCTTTATGATCTCAAGCGGAAACCTTTTAATGTTTTGGATTGGATTGGAATTGTCAACCATTCCCTTGGCTGCGCTTTGCAACTTTGATCTGGAGAAACGTAAGTCATCGGAAGCAGCCATGAAGATGATTATGTCATCGGCGTTTTCTTCGGGCATTTTGTTGTTTGGTATTTCGATGATGTATGGAACAACAGGCACGCTAAGCTTTGCTGAACTACCGCAACATCTCAGCGCAAACCCTTTGCAACTGTTTGCATTCATTCTGCTCTTTACAGGGTTTGCATTTAAGATTTCAGCAGTGCCGTTTCACCTATGGACAGCTGATGTGTATGAAGGCTCACCTGTTTCTGTTACGTCCTATTTATCTGTGATTTCAAAAGGCGCTGTTATTTTCATTTTTATTTCTGCACTTTATACCGTCTTTAAACCCTTGGGTGCAATTTGGTATAATGTACTTTACCTAACATCTGTGCTCACGATGATTATCGGAAACCTGTTCGCTATTAGGCAAAACAACCTGAAACGATTTCTTGCCTTCTCTTCCATTGCGCAGGTCGGTTTCATTCTTATCGGCATTTCGGGAAGTTCGCAAATGGGGACAGCTTCCGTTATCTACTTCGTGCTCATTTATGTCTTCTCCAATTTGGGTGCCTTCGGAGTGATTTCGCTTGTGAGTGCACTCACCGGTAAGGAAGATGTGAACGACTACAAAGGGTTTTACAAAACAAACCCATTATTGAGCTGGGTGCTTACCATCTCGTTGTTCTCGCTTGCAGGCATCCCTCCTACTGCCGGGTTCTTCGGGAAATTATTTTTACTGACTGCCGGGGCAAGCAAAGGAAATTATACGCTGATCACCATCGCTGCATTGAACATGATTGTTTCATTGTATTATTATCTGAGAGTAGTGAAAATAATGTTTATGGATAAGAGTGATCATCCTATTGAAAAACTTAAAACAGGCATGCTTCCCGGCCTTGCATTAGCAATTTGCGTAGCCGGAATTGTGATCATTGGATTTTCCGGCCACATTTATAATTATATATACACTTTGAGTTTTGGGATGTAACGCCTGGTTATGGGAATAAATAAGAATCATGAATTTGAAGACCTCGACGGAGTGAAATGCGCCATCGTGGAAAAGAATGCCAAACCTGCCCGTGTTGAATTTTTGAAAAAGCTATTGGAACTGAATAACTACACAGTTGTTATAGTGAAAAGCCCTCCGCCTAAAGCAACTGTTCCTGTTGATCCCAATGCACCTCCTCCGGTTCTTCCTGAAACTTACACTGTCGGTGTTACAGATGTTACTTTTAATATGATCAACGCCGTTTTTGGACGTCTGCTTCGCGCAGCTGACGGACACATTGTAACGCTAGATTACTGGCAACAAAAGGACACCGTAACACGCGATGATGTTCCATATTACGAGCACAAGTAAATGATTAGTGCATGCTAACCGTGCATGCCGATAAAATCAATTAGAAAAGTCCGTTTATCTGCGCATTGATCTTAGTGACAATTTTGCCGAGGTCCTCACGCTTTTCAGCGAAGTTGATTTCGTCAATGTCAATGATGAGGATTTTACCGAGTTCGTAAGTGGAGGCCCATGCTTCGTAGCGCTCATTGAGGCGCTTGAGATAGTCTATGCGGATGGAGTTTTCGTATTCGCGGCCGCGCTTTGCAATTTGGTTTACGAGTGCAGGTACGCTGCCGCGCAGGTAGATCATAAGGTCAGGGGGAGAGACGAACTTGCTCATCTGCTCAAAGAGCGTCTGGTAACTGTTGAAATCGCGTGTAGTCATAAGCCCCATAGAATGGAGATTGGGCGCGAAGATGAAGGCATCTTCGTAGATGGTGCGGTCCTGTATAACAGTCTTCGTGCTTTGACGGATTTTGTTGATGTGCTCAAAGCGCGTCTTGAGAAAATATATTTGCAGGTTGAAAGACCAGCGCTGCATGTCGTCATAAAAATCGTTGAGATAAGGATTGTCATCAACATCCTCAAAGTGCGGTTCCCACTTGAAGCTTTTGGCAAGGAGCGTGGTGAGTGTTGTTTTACCTGCTCCGATATTACCTGCCACAGCAATATGCAGCGGAGTAATAATCTTTTTTATACCATTTGCCTTAATGGGAATGGATTTCACATTTGCCTTAGGCACCAGCTTAACAGTGGTTTTACGGGTAAGAGTTTTTACAGCCATGAGTGTTTTATAAAATAGAAGATGTAATGATAATCATTTTGCGCAAATCTAAAAAGAATAAAAGTTAAGCGAGGTAGTTGTTAATAAATAAAGTTGCTTATCCTCAATACGTGCGTTTATAAGCGCTTCATGAGGAGGCAGTATTATTTCTTTCGACATGGCGATTTTTTGATTGTAGCTCATCAACCGGTTCTCTTCTATGTACAATATCTGATCACCTATTACCTGGAAGGTTTTTAACCTGAGAAGAGGAATGGTTTTGAAGTAAGTGCCGAATAAATCGAAGACAAGAATGCCTGTAGATGGATTATTGAGATAAACATATTCACCCGCTTCTACCAGAAAGTTGGGAATTATTTCTCCTCCTATTGTTTGACTGATGTCGCCGCTCTGAATCTGTATCTGTAAATTGAGATCAATTTTTTTAAGCTGGAAATCCTGCATGTCATAAATCCAATAGCCCAGGTGGTTGCTGTTGCAAGCAAGTGTGGGCTGTATGATGCCGATGTTGCGCAGGTTGACAGTTGATTGCAAAGATAATTTTGTGTCGAGTGTATTAATCTGGGCAAAGTCAGGATAGAATAAAACCAGCTTCAACGGGTTGCTTGCGTCTATCATGCGAAGAGAGCCAAGATTGGGTTCGCTATAATTAGCCAGAGGATTCCCTTTTGAATCGAACTCCAGCAACTGGTTCTCTGCAATCACATAAGCATTGCCGAGCTTGTCAGTGGTAAACCTGACACCGGAGAACGGGATGGCTTTTATAAGCATATATTCTTCTGCAACCCGGAAGCTAAAAAGCAGCACTGCTATTGGAAAAAGAATTCTAATTATGGAGGGATATCTTATCATCATTGTAGCTTTAGTTTCTCACTGTCATCTTACGGAGGACTTCTTTAATTTCATCAACATACTTCCTGTTGTTGCTAAGACGCGGTACTTTATACTGTCCTCCCAGCTTGTCTTTACTTTTGAGCCAGTTGTAAAATGTGCCGGGTGGCATTTCACGTAAAACTGGTAAACGCAGCGCCATATCTTTATATCGCTTGGCTTCATAATCAGAATTGAGTGATTTCAGAGCGTTGTCAAGCACTTCGGTAAAGTAATCAATATTAGCAGGAGGCTTTTCAAATTCGATGAGCCATTCATGTGCTCCGTTTTCAGTACTGGAGAAATAGATGGGGGCAACGGTGTATTCTTTAATGAGTGAATCGGTTTTATCACATGCAATCTTAATGGCCTGGTCAGAATTTTCAACAATCACTTCTTCACCAAATGCATTGATAAAATGTTTCGTGCGTCCTGAAATCTTAATGCGAAAAGGATTGAGTGAGGTGAACTTTATTGTATCGCCTATGAGGTATCTCCACAAACCTGCATTCGTAGAAATAATGAGGGTATAATTCTTATTCAGTTCCACTTCTTCTAAGTTCAGTGTTTTAGGATCTTCTTTTCCATATTCTTCCATTGGCATGAATTCATAGAACACACCGTAGTCAAGCATCAGCAACATCTCCTCTGATTTGCTTTGATCCTGTATTCCGAAAAATCCTTCACTGGCATTATATGTTTCAAGGTAATTGAATGATGGGGAGGGGAAGAGGCGATGAAACTGTTCTTCGTATGGAGTAAAACTGACTGCGCCGTGAACAAAAAGTTCCAGGTTAGGCCATACTTCTAAAAGGTTTTTCTTGCCGGTTACTTCCAACACTTGCTTTGCGAGAACAAGCGTCCAGGTTGGCACTCCTGAGATGTTAGTTACATTTTCAGGAATCGTTGCCCGTACCATTTTTTCAATTTTCTCTTCCCATTTTTCCATCAAAGCAATAGAAAGATCTGGTGTGCGAATCAACTGCACCCATAAGGGAAGGTTTTGCATAAGTACTGCGGAGATGTCACCAAGCCCCCGCTCTCCTCCAAAAAGAGAAGTTTGGTCGCTGCTTTGAGCAAGCGAGCTTGTGCTGCCGCCAAGTATTAATCCTTTACCTGTAAAAATCTGCGTTTCAGGATGATTATTACAATATATAGAAAGAAGGTCTTTCCCTCCCTTGAAATGACATTCTTCAATTGCTTCCGCCGTAACGGGAATAAATTTGCTTTTATCCGCCGTGGTGCCGGATGATTTTGCAAACCATTTCACATCACTTGGCCATAAAATATTTTGTTCACCGTTCATCAGCCGCTGAATGAATGGCTTCAGCGTATCGTAATTCTGAATGGGCACTCTTTTTTTAAAATCTTCCAATGTTTGAATGGAGTGGTAATCATATTTAACTCCCCACTCTGTGTACATGGCAGAATCAATCAACCGTGTAAGCCAGTCACGCTGCACCTCATGGGGGTATTTCATGAAAAGCTCTATCTGATGAATTCTTTTTTTCATCCACCAGCTTAGTATGGAGTTTATGATTGGCATAGCACCGGTTTACGGTTTACAGTTTACGGTTAGGCGCTTAGCGCTTCCATTTCCTTATTCACTTTCTTTACTAAACCTTGCAATACTTTCCCCGGACCTACTTCAACGAAAGATGTTGCTCCATCAAAAATTATGTTCTGAACAGTTTGAGTCCACCTTACAGGCGCAGTTAGCTGCGCAATTAAATTCTTTTGAATTTCTTTTGGATCAATCACTGCAATTGCATTTACATTTTGATAAACCGGGCATATCGGATTATTGAAATTAGTCGAGTTAATTGCTTCTGCCAACTCCGTTCTTGCCGGCTCCATTAAAGGAGAATGAAATGCACCTCCAACAGGCAAGATAAGTGCCCGCTTTGCTCCTGCTGCTTTCATCTTTTCACACGCTATGTTTACACCATTAATGCTTCCTGAAATTACTAGCTGGCCGGGGCAATTATAATTAGCAGCAACAACTATTTCTCCTGATGCAGTTACTTCAGCACATATATCTTCCACTACTTTATCATCCAGATTTAAAATGGCAGCCATGGTAGAAGGATTCATCTCACAGGCTTTCTGCATGGCATTAGCTCTTTTTTTTACCAGCATGAGCGCATCTTCAAACGATAAAGCTTTGTTGGCAACAAGAGCAGAAAACTCTCCAAGCGAATGCCCTGCAACCATATCTGGCTTTAAGGCATCACCCATGTTCAATGCCATCACTACGGAATGCAGGAAGATGGCGGGCTGCGTGACCTTAGTCTGTTTCAAATCTTCATCGGTTCCGCTAAACATAAGATCGGTAATCCGGAATCCAAGAAGCGTATTAGCTTTTTCAAATAAATCCTTTGCAAGTGATGATGAGTCATAAAGCTCTTTGCCCATGCCCACAAATTGCGATCCTTGTCCGGGGAAAATGTATGCCTTCATATCAAATTATGGTTTTGTTTTGACTGTGTGAATGTAAAATATTTTAAACAAAAAACCTCAGGGATTTCTCGCTGAGGTTTTCCGGGTTGTATGAAGAAATAAAGATTAGTTTCTTCTTCCGCCAAAGAGACGTAGTAAGAAAAGGAACAGGTTAATGAAATCAAGATACAGATTCAACGCACCCATAATAGAGAGCTTTGCTGTTGCTTCCGTTCCGTATTCCACACCGGCACCGATTCTTTTAATCTTCTGAACATCATAAGCAGTAAGACCGGTGAAGATGAGCACACCCAAAATAGAAATGAGGTAATTCATACCTGCGCTGTGAACAAAAATATTTATCACACTTGCTATGATAATGCCGATTAATCCCATAAACATAATGCTTCCGAATTTGGTGAGATCAGTATTTGTAGTGTAACCGACCAATGCCATCGCTCCAAACATTCCTGCAGCAATTCCGAAGGTTGAGTAAATGGAAGCTTGTGTGTAAACCAAAAAGATGAAACTCAGGCTCATTCCTGTGAGAACAGAATATATAAGGAATAAAGCAATGAGAGCAGTGGAAGAAAGCTTTTGAAAGCCGAATGACATAAGTAACACAAAGCCAAGAGGGGCAAGCATTACAATCCATCCCAATCCTGTCATGGTTGTCCTGCCGTCTGCGCCGATATTCATAAGATAGCTCATATAACTCATGTCTGTTCCAAAAACATAAGCAGTTATGCCTGAAATTGCCAGCGCCGCTGCCATCCAGGAAAACACATTTGCTATAAAAGTCCTCTCTACAGGTTTAGCAAGCCCCTGTTGGTTAGCATAATTAATATTGAAATTTTGTTGATTATCCATTGTATATTTTGTTTAAATTTTGGTGGTTTATACTCAAATCTAATGCCAAAGGTACGGATTAGGAAAGATTGGCAGAAATAAGCCTGATAAACTCACTGCGTGTCTTTTCGTCCTCAAATGCCCCTGTAAAGGCAGAGGTAGTAGCGACAGAATTTTGCTTTTGCACCCCACGCATCAGCATGCAAAGGTGTTTAGCTTCGATAACTACTGCCACACCCAAAGGTTTTAATGTATCCTGGAGACAGTTACGTATCTCTGTAGTTAAGCGTTCCTGCACCTGCAAACGCCTTGCAAAAGCATCTACAATGCGCGGGATTTTACTTAATCCTACAATGCACCCATTTGGGATGTAAGCGATATGTGCCTTCCCAAAGAAGGGCAACAAATGATGCTCACAAAGAGAATACAATTCAATATCCTTCACAATAACCATCTGCTTATAATCATCCTTAAACATAGCTGACTTGAGGATGCCTGCAGGATCAAGATCGTAACCATGCGTGAGAAACTGCATGGCTTTTGCCGCACGTTCAGGTGTTTTCTTTATTCCTTCGCGGTTGACGTCTTCACCAATATCCTTAATAATAGAAGCATAATATGACGAAATGCTTTCAACCATTTTAGGATTGTACTTATCAATCTTGGCATAGCCATCCATCTCGTTGTCTTCTATCATGTTATAATTGAATTAACTTCCAAAATACTCAACGTAATTTTTTTCCGTTTCCTGAATCTTCACGCAATGCAGTTTGCAACCAAGAGTTCCGATAGGCGCTTCTATCTGCTTCCATATTTCCGTTGCAAGCACTTCAGTAGAACATAGTTTGCCCTTCATAAAATCAACATCAAGATTCAGGTTTTTGTGATCTACCTTATCGAGCACGTGCTTTTTTACAATGCTGCTTACTTCTGAAAGGTTCACAACAAAGCCTGTCTCAGGGTTTATATCTCCTTTAACAGTTACAAAAAGATTATAATTATGCCCGTGCCAGTTAGGGTTAGAACATTTACCGAATACTTCCGCATTTTTTTCCTCATTCCATTCTGCTCTTGAAAGCTTGTGAGCGGAACTGAAAATCTCTTTCCTTGTAATATATACCATTATGTCCTTTAAATTGAGGCGCAAAGATAAGAGTTTGCTACAAAGCGGCATTTCGAGGCTCTCTCAATAAACCCTACTTTTGGAGCATGGATATTTTGGTGGTAGCGGCTACAGCGGAAGAAGCAAAAGGAATTAACTTGAAGGAAATTGAAAGCTCAACTCCTCATCAGGTGGAATTGCTTGTTACGGGAGTCGGAATGGTTGCCACGACTTATTCATTAGCAAAGAAATTCAATGAAAGAAAGTTCGACCTTGCTTTAAACATTGGTTTGGCAGGAAGCTTTCATGATAATTTTAAAATCGGGGATACCGTTAACGTAGCAAGTGATTGCTTTGCTGACATTGGCGCTGAAGACGACGACAAGTTTTTGCGATTAGATGAATTGGGGTTGGCAGATAAAAATTCCTTTCCTTTTAAAGATGGCAAGCTCACGCCTGTTTCTCCTTTAATTAGCAATGTGCTTAATACATTAAAGAAGGTAAATGGCATAACGGTTAACAAAGTTCATGGAAATGAAAGGAGCATTAAACTGGTGAAAAGTATTTTCAATCCCGATGTGGAAAGCATGGAAGGGGCAGCATTTTTTTATGTTTGCATGATGGAAAAGATTCCGTGTCTTCAAATTCGTTCTATCTCTAACAAGGTAGAGAAACGAAATCGTGAAGCATGGAATATTCCTTTAGCATTAAAAAATCTCAGCAACGTTGTCACTCAATTTATAGAAGAACTTAAATAATAAACTTTACAACTAAGACACTAAGTGCACCAAGAAGCACAAAGAGAAAATGCAAGCTAACAACATCAAACATCAAACATCAAACCCGAAACTGACTCTCGGTTTCAGTCCCTGCCCCAACGACACCTTCATGTTTGATGCCATGGTGCAAGGTAAAGTTGATACAGAAGGTTTGCAGTTTGAAGTGGTGATGGAAGATGTGGAAACGCTGAACCGTAAAGCATTTCAGAAGGACATTGACATTACTAAGCTTAGCTATGCGGCTTATCTGAATGTGATAAATGATTACATGTTGCTTGATTCCGGGAGTGCGCTGGGAGAAGGAGTTGGACCTTTGGTGATTGCGAAAACTTCAAACCTCAAACTTCAAACTTCAAACACAATTGCCATCCCCGGTGCTAATACCACAGCTAACTTTCTCTTCAGCATTTTCTTTCCTGATGTAAAGAATAAAACAGAAATGATTTTTTCTGAAATTGAAGATGCCGTGCTTTCAGAAAAGGTGGATGCAGGAGTGATAATTCACGAAAACCGTTTCACATACGAACAGAAGGGTTTAAAAAAGGTATGCGATCTCGGTGAGCTATGGGAAAAGGAAACGAAGCAACCAATACCGCTTGGCGGCATTGCAATAAAAAGAAGTTTGTCTATTGACTTGCAACAAAAGATAAATCGCATCATGAGACGGAGTGTTGAGTTTGCTTTTGCCAACCCCGCTTCAAGCTATGATTACGTGAAGCAACATGCACAAGAGATGGAGGAGGGGGTAAGAAAGAAGCACATTGCACTTTATGTAAATCAATATTCTATTGATCTCGGAGAGAAAGGAAGAAAAGCCATTGAAACATTGTTTGCAAAAGCCATTGAAACAGGCATTACAGCTACAGTAAGAAAAGATATTTTTGTTGAATCAGAAAAATCAATTGTTTAGCATTCTCCTCCCCTTTGGGGAGGTAGGGAGGGGCTTATGATAATAATTACCGGAGCAGCAGGTTGTATAGGAAGTTGTTTAGTGCGCAAGCTGAATGATGAGGGTTATTATGATCTCATCCTTGTGGACGATTTTTCAAAACATGAGAAACACAAGAACTTGGAAGGAAAAAGGTTTACTGCAAAAGTTGAACGTGATATTTTCATTGACTGGCTCAAAAAAAATCAACGGATGGTTCAGTTCGTCTTTCATATCGGCGCGCGAACGGATACTACCGAATTTGACAAAACTATTTTTGACAAGCTCAACCTCAACTATTCAAAAGATGTGTGGAATGTATGCGTTGAATTTGGCTTGCCTCTTGTGTATGCCTCTTCAGCAGCGACTTACGGCGGAGGTGAATACGGCTACGAAGATTCACATGAGATCATTGAAAAGCTAAAGCCACTGAATCCTTACGGCGACTCGAAAAATGATTTCGACAAATGGGCTATTGAAAAAGCAGCAGTAAACAGGCGCAGTAAGCAGGACGGCAAACTGCCACTGCCTACTGCTACTGCTCCTTATTTCTGGGCCGGGTTGAAATTCTTCAATGTATATGGTCCTAATGAAAATCATAAAGGAAGAATGGCTTCCGTTATCTTTCATGCCTTCAATCAAATCAGCGAAACGGGTAAGATGAAGTTATTCCGTTCTCACAACCCGAAATATAAAGACGGCGAGCAACTGCGGGATTTTGTTTATGTAAAAGATGTGGTGAATGTATGTTACTTTCTCATGCACTACCGCAAGGACTCAGGCATATATAACCTTGGCTCGGGCAAAGCGAGAACTTTTTTAGCTCTTGCTGAAAATACGTTTAAGGCACTGAGCAAGCCCGTCCAAATTGAGTTTATTGACACTCCTGCCGATATCAGAGATAAATACCAATACTTCACCGAAGCCGCCATGAACAAGCTTAAAAGCATCGGCTACTCTGTTCCTTTTCATTCTCTGGAGGACGGAGTTGCTGACTATGTGAAGAATTATCTTGTGCCGAAGAACTATTTTTAAAGTTCATTGTTTACCCAGTAAGGGGTTTATATTCACTTAGTTTTTGGTTAACTTAAAGAGCGATGAAAATATTTCTCTATTTATTTCGAAGTAATGTGCATCGAAGTGCGCTAAGTGAAATTCTCTATTATGATCAATGTGCTCAATAGCATGACCTTCGTTATCCCAAGTGTACTCCTCTGGTTTCTTTTCATTTTCAACTGGTAACAAGAATCTTATAGTACTTTCCTTTGATTTCATTATTTCAAAATTGAAAACGTGTTTGATAATCCATGCTTTGTCAGAAGCAGACTTGTTCGTTGTGTCTTGAGAAATCAGTTCAGCCAAAATTTTGTCTTCAATTTTCTCACCATTCGTTTTGTCTGCCGCCGTAATTTCTACTTCACCCATAGAAATACCAACACAGTTTTCAATAGTGCTGTCGCTTTCAAATTTGTGCAATTTATCAAATTCATCAGCGTTGTAAATGAAACCTATAGTTTTTTTGTAAGAAACCCAATCTTCTTTGAGATTGGGATATAAGTATCCTCCATACCATTGTTCTATGCGTAAAACGTAATACTTTCTCGAATTGAATAAGACAGTTTTAACTTGCATAGACAAAATGTTTTTCTCACTTCGCCATCTTCCAGTTGAATTGTCATAAAACCATTCAAGTACTTTAGTGATATTTTCTGATTTCTCTTGAAAAGAAATGGGTTGTCTATCAACTCTTTTTTGAGCGCTTAAGTGAAATGTTCCACCTATGCCCAGTAACATCGTCAGAAGAAGAACATACATATTTTTTTTCATGGTTGTGATTTTATGCAAAACTAATACACTTATAATGAAAGAGAAATATCTCACATAAGACGAACTTGGAAAGGTTATATTATTGAGTCCTAATTAAAAGTTTCAGTCTGTACCTATGCATATTATTATCGTCATCTTCCATTATTTTCTCATAATCCCATTTTGTAGATTGATACATATGAACTTTAATTTTTTCTTGGGTATATTTTATTGCTTTAAATAAAACCTTTTCATCTTCATCTATTCGTATATCATGATCAACGCCATCCTCTTCAATATGTGCAACTGCTCGATTTGCTGCTTTTAATACTTTTAAGATATCTTCAGTGAGGTTATCATTTTCTAATTCATTTGCAGTGAGTTCTCTTATTTTAAAGTTTTTGATCCTTTCTTTCCAGATCGGGGTCTAAATCTATCTTACCCATTTTAGTTTTAGAAGGTGATCTTCGGAATAATGATTTGAATTCTTCAATGACTTCGCCTGGATTCATTGAGCATTCGAGTTTAGTCGGGCATTGATTTATGAAAGGATTGGCATCGTAAGGCATGAATGTTAACTGAGTGCTTGCATTGCTTCCCTGGCACAGAGATATAGCAAATTCTTTCTTAAAGAAAACAGATAAGTAATAGAAAGCAAAATGATATTGTTCCAGGTTGCTGAATTCAACATAGGCAATAGCATGTACTCCTTTACCCGAAGTTGAAATCCATGCTGCAATAATGAAAGGTAACCCGCTCAGTTCTTTCTTCCACTCTTCTGGGATCATTCCATTCAATCCTTCTTCATCGAAATCGAGGAACAAAATACAAGTATAACCAACTATTTTTCCCCTTCACGCCTTTCTTCATAAGTAACGTGGAAAGAAATCTTTGGAAGTTTCTTTTTCTCTCGTTTGAGTTCATCACCTTCGAAAGTTCTTGCTTTAATGGTTTGTTCTTCATTCTCATTAAGAAAGAGTAAAGCATTCCATAAAGATATAATACCATTAGCCATTATATAATAGTCTAATTATTCACAAAAGGAAGTTGATAAGTTTCTTGTTTATTATTAGACTAATATATATGCGCTATTTATCTTTGTTGCATGGCAAATGCACTATCATTTAAAGTAAAGG
>PLYJ01000008.1:253-11453 GCA_003151745.1 Bacteroidota bacterium | reverse complement strand
CGCAATCTGTTGAATAATATACAGCAAGGGTATCATTACCACTAGCTGCGGAGTATGGGGAATAAGCATAATTGTAAGTTAACGTGGGGCTGCTTGCGTTGGTGAAGTCACACTGCGGGGTACGTATAGAATAGGTTTTGCCTACATTGTCCGGAATCTCATTATCAAAATAGATAAATGAAGTGCTATTGTTAGTACCCACTGGTTTTGTTGTTAAATTTTCAAATTCAGGGTCATTGACATTTATTGTTTTTTCCCATCTCCAGGCGGAATCTGATCCGGCTTGCCTCCATCCGCTTGGTGGAAACACAGCGCCTTCAAACCCTTCTGCAATGCTGGTTATTCCATGTGTTATGGAATTAAAATTCTTCATAATACCATCATTGGACGGTACAGCATCTGCAACGCCATTCGGCATGGTGGTATATGCCTTGAAAGTATGTGCGCCTGTTGAAACAGATTGAGCCGCTAAAGTCACTTTATCCCTTCCAAGTTGGATGAGATTACCTGACCAATTGTAAGTACTAGTGGTTCCATTATCTACCTGGTAATTGATGATGGCAGATGTCAGGTTATTTACACCCTTATTCTGAATAGTAACTACGGGTGTGAAAGAAGCACCGCACACTTCTTCAAAAGGTGATGCAATGGCTGAAACCCCGGCATCATTCATAGCATAAGAGGTGGCATTTGAATCTAAATAATTCCATTCGCTAATATAATCACCTACCCCGTGCGGTGACGAGTGACCCATACCATAATAGATTTGGAAATTAACAAGCGCTCCTGCATCGGATAAATGCTGATACGCGATTGGAACAATAGGATCATACCCATTAGGATCATTACCGCCTAGTGAAATAGTCATCGGTATATACTGACCATTTTGCCACTCATAGGTAAATGAAGGATCTAAATTATTGGCTTCATCCAGAGACCGGATGGCCGGGGTCCATAGTTCCAGACCACGGAAGCGTGTGTAGTTTAACAACCCATAGCAAAGAGCAGCTCTTCCTCCAAGAGAGAATCCGTTGAGGTATATATCATTAGTGTCAATATGATAGGCTGACATTGCATCTGTCATGCATCTTGTTATAATACTTGTATCGCATTGCGTCCAGAAATCACTAAAATCGGCAGTGACACCACCCCCGCCATAAGGACAAACAATAATGGCATTATACATGTTTGTACCTGAATATGCCGCAACGGTTGACAGGAAATCGCGGAAGTTCTGAGGAGTATCACCTGAACCATGCAAGGCAATAATTAATTTATATTTATTGACAGCGTTATAATTGGAAGGGACATAGTATGAGAGCGTCCATGAGGCGTTACCGCTAAAATTTATTGTCCGGTCAAATGAACCCGTTTGTTGAGCAAAAGAAATTTGTGTTGACAAAACTGATAGCAGAGATGCTATATAAAAAGAATAGATTTTTTTCATCGGTATTCGTTTGAATAATTTTTAATAGACAATAACTTTTTTAACAACTTCACTTTGAGGTGTTTTGAAGCTCACAAAATATATTCCGCTGCCATGGTCTTTCATGTCAATCTGCCTTGTAAAAGCGCCTGAAAGCCCATTCAACTTTTCACTATATATGATTTGACCAAGAATATTACTGATCTCAATGTTGTAGTTTTCTTCATTTCTTGCATTAAATGAGAGGGTAAACAAACCATTATTGGGATTGGGATAAAGCTGAATATTGCTTGCCTGGAGCAAAAGGGGGAAACCAGAAACGCCTGAAGCCAGCACATTAGCAATAGCTGTGGACCATCGGTTATTAGAATCAGCCCATTGACTGAAAGTCCAGAAAGAGTTATCAGAAGGATCAAGAGCGACAGCGGTATAATCGCCCCAACGATTATCGCCTCGAACTAATACTGCAAAATTACCAACTCCGGATCTGAAGAGATAATTATCCTCCATAGAGTTAGGAGAATCATTAGCCGCATGAAAAGAATAGGTGCAACTTACATAAGTATTTGCCGAGGATTGACAGTAACTTAATAAAGCATCACCTCTACTGTTCACATTGATGCTTGGGTAAAAATAAAATACATTTCCGGAATTATCTGCTACTCTACCGAACTGTTGAACGACAATATTTACCGGATCAATCTGCCACCAATCACATCCGGTATGTGAGGGGGCACCGGCAGGCAGGAAAACTGTATGACAGAACCACAAAGATCCGTTTCTGAAAACTGCACCTGCACCAATGACAGAAGCATCTGCATCAAGAGGAGTAGAACCATTAGCCTGAGGTACGGAGATGCCGTTATAATCCCATGCCTGGTTGACACTCAAAAAAGCTCCGAGCGTGTAAACCGGAGCATCTGCTGTTCCGGATAAAGTTGCCAGTTGAACATAACCCTTACCGCTACTATTTCCATTATATTCCTGAATGAGGTACTCAACCGCCTGACCGCTATCACATGTTTGAGCGGGCGCCAAAGAAAATATGCCCGCATCGGAGAATGAATGCACGGTACCTAAAGAACCATTGTAAAGATCAGCTCTGTTTAACGTGAATATTTTGCCAGCATAACTAACACCATAATCATCAGCTGTGATGACAATCCAATTAGCATTAAAACCTAATTGCGGAAAATCCAACAAATCATTAGGATTACCGGTACCATCAAATGAGTAAAGATACCAGTTACCAGTAGGGTCGCCAGTTTGAGAAACAGCAAGGGTAATGCCCATATTGCCATTCGATACATATCCATCCATGCTGATAATAAAACGATCATATATACGGTCATAGACAATGCGCGGATCAAATAGTCCTGTACTGTGAGTAGAGGAAAAAAAAGCAGCAATAGATAAAGTCTTGATCAGAATTCCAGCTTTGGAAAAAATACTGAACTGCTGATTGGTAGTTTCCATTAAGTAAGAAAGACCTGCAGCTCCACTAATGTCTGGCGGATGTGGGGAACCATTACTTTTAATACCAATAAAATTGGCTGCCGGTGCCGGGGATGCTGATTGAACCTGATTTGCATAGGTACCTTTTGAAAGATCGAACTGAAAACAGTTAGCGTTTAAAGCGGGATTCAACTTGTTAAAGGGAGGTGTTGACAGATTTTCATCCTGCTCACTGTCATAGTTTTTTAGGGGGAAGGAATCAATAAGCGCGTCGGCCAACTGATTAAAGTCAATCACATCCCATTTCATTAATCGGATCATGTGATCAACTGACTGAGCGTCGCCCATAAATGAGTTGAAAAAGAAAAATGAAATAAAGGAAACAGAAATTAAGAATTTATTTTTTGTAAAGGGGCTAATTAAAATTTTCATAAAAAACGATATTAAAAGTGATCTAAGGTGAAGCTGCTTTTTATCTGCCAGATATCTACGAATACGAATCTGTACGAATTTACGAATCGGGTACTTTTTTTATTTACATCCCCCTTAATCCCCCTTCGCCTGCGCCAAAATGCCATCTCACAAGGGGGAATAAAATACACCTAATAAACAATGACCTTTTTGGTAACCTCGTTATTTTGAGTTCTTAAACTCACAAAATACATGGCGCTGTCAAACGCCTTCACATCAAACTGTCTAGTGTAATCACCTGAAAAACCATTTAGCTTTTCTGTATATATCACCTGACCAAGCACATTCCTGATCTCAATAGCGCAGTTATCCTCATTCCTTGCCTTAAACGAAAGTGTAAACGAGCCATTATTGGGATTAGGATATATATTAACTAAAAGAGGTTCCTGTGATTGGTTAGCAATGCCCGTGACGGAGTTTATATTGATATTGTCCAGATACATCATGTGTCCAAAATCAGATCTGTTTTCAAATGAGAACATCACTTCGGGTTGACCTATTAAACCAGCAAGGTTCAAGTCAATTGTTTCCTGCTTCCATTGTGAAGAAGTCGGGACAAATGGAATGACATTAGTATATCCACCGGTAGTGCTAAGATCAAAACCGCCTTTCTTCAACAGGCTGTGCCACGAGCTACCACAATCCGTTGAATAGTAAACAACAAGAGTATCAGTTGCTGTGCCACCCGTAGAGTCCTGATACGGGCAATACGCATAGTTATAAGTTAAATATGGACTGCTTGCATTGGTGAAGTCGCACTGCGGGGTACGAATAGAATAGCTTTTGCCTATATTATCCGGTAGCTCATTATCAAAATAAATAAAAGAAGTGCTCCCTTTGGGGCCTACCGGACCTGTGACTAAGTTTTCGAATTCAGGGTCATATTGATCAGTAATTACTTTTTTCCAACCCCAGGCGGAGTCTGTTCCTGCCTGCCTCCATCCTGCCGGAGGAAACATCGCGCCTTCAAACCCTTCTGCAATAGTTGTCATGCCATGAGCAATGGAATTAAAACTTACTGTTATTCCATCATTCGAAGGCACGGTATCAACAACACCATTTGGCATTGTTGTATAGGACTTGAAAGTATGTGCGCCTGCTGAAACAGATTGAGCCGGTAAAGTCACTTTAGCTTTTCCAAGCCGGATAAGATTACCTGACCAATTGTAGGTATTAATAGTGCTGTTATCTATTTGGTAATTGATGATTACGGAAGTGAGGTTATTTATCCCTTTATTCTGAATGACAACCAGCGGAGTGAAAGAAGCGCTGCACAGTTCTTCAAAAGGAGATGCAATGTTTACGACTCCCGCATCATTCATCGCATACGAGGTAGCATTTGAATCTAAATAATTGAAGCTGGTTATGTAATCATTTATATAGCGTGGATTCACGTGATGCATGCCATAGAAGATTTGAAGATTAACTAAAGCTCCTGCATCGGATAAATGCTGATAAGCAGTTGGAAGAATAGTACTATAGGCATCCGTTGATCCTGAAGAGATGCTTATCGGTATATACCTGCCATTTTGCCATTCATACGTGAACGAGGTTAAATTATTGACTTCAGCCATTGTTTGTATTGCGGGTGTCCATAGCTCAAGGCCACGGAAACGACGATAATTTAACAACCCATAACGAAGCGCTGCCCTGCCCCCAATGGAGAATCCGTTCAGGTATATATAATCAGGATCAATATTATAGGCTGAAATTGCATCAGTCATGGTCCTGGTTATAATACTGGTATCGCATTGCGTCCAAAAGTCGGTATGATCAGCTGTGATGCCACCACCACCGTAAGGACAAACAATAATGGCGTTATACATTGATGAGCCGGTGTACATTGCTATGGAAGCGATGAGATCCCGATAATTCTGAGGAGTATCGTTAAGACCATGCAAACCAATAATTAACTTATATTTTTTGGAGGGATTGTAATTTGCAGGCACATAATAAGAGAGAGCCCAAGCCGGGTTTCCGCTAAAATTAATTGTGCGATCAAAGGAACCAGTTTGTTGGGCAAAAGAACTTTGTACTAATAAAATTGATATATATATCAGCAGAACTGCCCTAAACAATGAATCAGACTTTTTCATTAAAATTTGTTTTTATTCTTTCACAAATCTTTTAGTATCATTCCCGTTCTCCGATTTCATTTGAAGAAAGTACATCCCGGCGGGAAGATTATGTATGTCAATCGCAGCATCCTCTCCTTCCCTTTCGAGAAGACTCATGGGTAACGTTCGTACAACTTCTCCAAGCACATTTATTATGGAAACAGTTGCTGAAGCAGAAAAGGATGACGGAGTGTGAATAGTGAGTTGATTAGAGGCAGGGTTCGGATATATACTGAATAATTCATCAGCAGGAATTGATGCAATGCCAGTTACTCCTGATAAATTTATGTCATCCAGATAGAGCCATCCTCCCCAACCTGATCGTTCCTCAAATGCCAGCATCACGCTTTGCTGACCACTTAAATTATTAAGGTTGACAACATCCGTGCGCCATTGCGAAGCAGAAGCAGGCATCCAGGGGCTGGTGATAGTAGCGCCATTAAAAGGGGGAGCGGTTGCCAACGCGGTTCCTCCTTTGGTATAGCACTGCGTCCATGTAGCTCCACAATTAACAGAATAATAAACGACGAGCACATCACTATAAGACTGACCACTGTAATTGTTTACAGCGTAAGCCACTGCGAAAGATAAGCTGACGTTGGTTTCACTTGAAAAGTTATATGGCATAGTGATAAAGCGCTCTTTGGTGCCTATTCTACGCGTGGCGAAGAAGTCGTTAATGAATATACAGTTGTTGCCGGTGTGAGCCACAGTATTAGTGATTTGCCATAAAGTGCCGACGGTGTCATTCGAATTCCACGTTGACCAACCGGTGGGCAGGAAAGTGTTTGTTTCAAATCCCTGCGACATTGGCAGTGTACCTTGATCCCAAAAAAAACTGCCTCCTGTAGATTGATCATTAGCCGGATTGCCGTCGGCAGCACTATTTGGATTGCTGGTGAAAGACGTAAATGAATGAGCGCCCTGAGAATTAACGGTCATGCCAGGAAGGGTAACGTTAACGGATTGGCTTGCAGCGAGTGAGCCGGTCCAACTGTACGTTTGAGTTGCATTAGCATCTATATAATAGTTAATTGTGCAGGAAGTTAAAGCGGAAGTGCCGAAATTTTGCAACTGCACTATTGGGGTAACGGACGAACTACAAATAGTTATGCCTGGTGAAGTCACGGAAAGAATGCCGGCGTCATTCGGAACTGACATCTTAGGTTCAATGCCGATAAGCACTGAATGCTCCGCTGGGTAATTATAGCTGCCGGGGTTAAGCAAATTAATGGAATAGTACCCGTTATTAGAGCCGCTAAAGCCCCAGTTCATGTGCAGGTAATTGTTAGCATCATAGCCGTCGCAAACCCAGTCATGGCCAATGCCGTCAGAAGGATTTAATCCATTATATTGCAGAGGACGGCCGGCATTCAGTTCGTTTTCAATAATATTAATCCAGTTTTGGTCGGTGTAATCGAATCGTTCCAAATTTTTTATGGTTCTCACATCGTAGCCGAAATATTTAGAGTAGGAAATTTGCGAACACGCGCCTGGGTTATCATAAATTGTTACCGAGGAAGCACTACCGCTTGGGGCGTAATCCATTTCTACGCTTACGCCGCACTGATACATAAGAGTAGCCACATCATTATTGGCTGAATTAACGGTACCGGTTGGCATATTACTCAAGTTATACGTTGTATTCCCATAGTTTGCTGATAATGTCCCATAGCCGGGGCAGTTATATGAACTTGAACCGGTTCCCTTAACAGGCCACTTCCAGTATCTCATGATCTGCGCCATCGCTGTAGCCACACAGCCCGTTAGGGAGCCACCGGGGCAAAGAGCATTATAAGGACTCGGTTGATCCCATAAAGTCTGAACAAGAGGAGACACGGTGCTAGCCACCCGCGGAGCAAATATTTGGCTACTTAAATAAACTTTCCATTGGGCTGAGATTTCTTCAGTTGCTTTAATGTGTTGCTCCTTATTGGCAATGATTTCTATTTTACGTTGCTCCATCCAATAGCCAGCATTTGAGGAAGGTTCAGGAACAACAAACGATCCTTCAGTAGAATATCCTATAACAGGGTATTGCGCATCGTCGGCAACAACGATAACAAAACCCGCACCTGCACTTGTCCCGCCTTTTGGCGGATTAATGTTATATACAAAGTAAACTGAATCACCGGGTGAAGAAGTTTCAGTATAAACAAGCGACAATGTTTTTACCTGCACACCTGCATTTTGTTTAAAGAAATTTGCGGCTACAGTTTGCGCCACATCAGAAGTAATGGTTTTCGCAATGATTGCCGTAGTACAAAAGACTACTGCAATTAAAGAATAGATTAACTTTTTCATTTTAGTTTTTGAATTTGATTTATTTAAACCTTGATTTATTTTTTTACTCTTTAACAAACCTATTCACAACACTCCCGTTCTCCGTTTTCATTTGCAGAAAATACATTGCAGCGGGAAGTTTGCTGATGTCAATCACAGCATCCTGCCCTTTCCATTGCAGAGAGGCATGGGGTGAGGCTTCTTGCCCAAGCACATTCATGATAGAAACGGTTGCTGTTCTGCTAATGCGGGAGGAAGAAGTGTTCACCCCGTTGGATGACCATCCTACGGGGTGAATAGTGAGTTGAGTAGAGGCTGGATTTGGAAAAAGAGAAATATAATTAGCAGCAGAAAACTCATTAATGCCTACGTTGTTGGGGATAGTAATGCCTACTGAAATCTTGCAGCCGAACTCATTTGTTACCGCCACATTATAATTGCCGCCGTGAGTAACAACGAGGAAAGTATCTGTAGCGCCGGGAATAAGTGTTGTGCTGTCATACCATTGATAAGAAGTATAAGTTGGATTCGTTTGGCAAAACAGTGTATCATGATGCTGTGTTATTACAGGCGTTGGAGGAGTGACAAACACTTTGATATGATTGATAAACGTAAGCGTGTCGCTGCCGCCGACGCTATTGAAAGCAATAAGCCTGCTATCAAAAGTGCCTGCCGAATCATAACATATACCCTGGGGATTTTGAATGGTGCTTGACGAAGGAGTGCCTCCCGGGAAACTCCATTGCCATGAAGTGGCATTGGTACTAAAATCAGTATAATTAATACATTGACTGGAACAGAATGTCGAGTCACTTGATTGAAAATTAGCGACAGGCAGAAGAACAATGCAGGTGCCGCCGCTACAGGATGAATCAGGAACATATCTCCACATATCATTCCACATGCCTTTGGCAAAGAAGTTTAGGTTATTATGCCCACCAAACAGCCAGAAATTTCCGCTCTTATCCATCCAGCCGCCAGCGCCTGCTTTTTCATCAGGAAGATTCAGAGGAGAAGAAACTCCTTGTGTTCCGTAAAATGGGATTGAATTACCATTGTTGTCACCGCTAACCCATATCCATTGCAAACTGACCGGATCGAATTTCCAAAGGTCATTGTATGTCCTTGAGTTGCTTCCATTTCCATAAAAAAAGCCACCCATGGTCCAGAAATTTCCACAAGCGTCAATCGCTGAGGCACGGTTCTCGTAACGCGCCGCGGGAACATTACTGACATTTGAATTACATTTACCGTTAGCTGTTCCTGTATCGTCCATAAGGTTAGTTCCGCTCATCCACGTCCACATATTAGTCGCTATATGATATTTCCAAACATCATTATATGCTCCAATGAAAAAGTCATATCCACCAAACATCCAGAAATCGCCGGCAGCATCTATCCATTTGGTGTAGGTTGCACGCCCTCCAGGAACATTATTAGCGTCTGCAACACCCTTTACTCCATAAATGCCGGGCTGATCCAAGGTGCTGTCTCCATTCATCCATGTCCAGGTATTGGTTCCTATGTTATACTTCCACAAATCATTGGCTGAACCCTTTAAATTCGTTCCATGCGACGAATCCGGTATAGACATAGCCCCGCCGAATAACCAGAGGTTATTGTTTTTGTCAGTCCATGATGCAGCACATTCGGAGCGTGAGCCGGGAGTGTTAGCAGGATCAGCGATACCCTTTGTGCCAAACACGGCAGCAATCGTTTCTGAATCGGAACCTTGCATCCACGTCCATTCATTAGCGTTTATATCATATTTCCATAAGTCATGAAAGCATGAATGGCCGCCACTTGCGTCGAAACCTATTCCGCCATACATCCACAGGTTATTATTGTTGTCAACAAATGAGCATACGCCCCATGCCCTGCCACCAGGATTATTGGAGAGAGAAGGAACTCCCTGCACTCCGTAAGTTGCAAGGCTTCCTGCATTTCCTGATCCCTTCATCCATGTCCATTCGTGAGCAACTGGATCGTATTTCCATAAATCGTTTCTTTCAACTTGGGTACCATCAAGCCCTCCGAATATCCAAAAATTTCCATTCGTATCCAGCCAATTACACGCTTCATACAAGCCGGGAGGCGTATTTGTCGGGGACGATATGCCTTTGGCTCCAAAAACCCCCGGAGAGTTAACGGTATCAGCTCCATTCATCCACGTCCACTGTCCTGACTGAGAGAATGCAGAATTAGAATAAATGAAGCAGGGAAGGAAGCAGATTTTTTTTATGTGCATACACATAAAGATTTACTCTTTAATAAGTTTACCTATCCATCTTCCGGTTTCATTTGCTATATACACAAAATAAATGCCTGCGGGAAAAGGTTTACAGTTTATGGTTTCCTGTTTTCTGTTAATTTCTTCCGTATATATTATTTCTCCGAGTATATTAAAGATGGTTAGTTTCGCTGTTCCTGATTTCCAGTTTCCACTTATCAATAATTCATCTGTGGCCGGGTTGGGAGAAAGAGAAATATAATTATTAGCAGAAAATTCATTAATGCCTACGTTGTTGGCAATAGTAATACCTACTGAAATCTTGCAGCCGAACTCATTTGTTACCGCCACATTATAATTGCCGCCGTGAGTAATAACTAAGAAAGTATCTGTAGCGCCCGGAATAATTGTTGTGCTGTCATACCATTGATAAGAAGTATAAGTTGGATTCGTCTGGCAAAACAGCGTATCACCATGCTGTGTTATTACAGGCGTTGGCGGAGCAACACGCACTTTGATATGATTGATAAAAGTAATGGTATCGCTACCGCCGACGCTATTGAAAGCAATAAGCCTGCTATTAAAAGTGCCTGCCGAATCATAACATATACCTTGGGGATTTTGAACGGTGCTGGACCCAGGAATGCCGCCCGGAAAGCTCCATTGCCATGAAGTGGCATTGGTACTAAGATCAGTATAATTAATACATTCATTGGTACAGAAGGTCGAATCACTTGATTGAAAATTAGCAACGGGCACTGTGCAATTAGTGCACGGACAAAACTTTACCAGGAAAGCATCCAAACCTCCACCACCGTAAGTATTCTGAAACCCTCCTGAGGCGATGTTGGTAGTGTAACCAGAGTCAAGGGTATGTCCTCCCAGATACACATTTCCGGCAGCATCCGAAGCAAGACCAGTATAAATTGGCTCCGCATCTCCTTTACCGATATCGCCGCCTGAAGCGCCAGCGTAATAAGTAGCACATTGGCGATTGCCGTTTGCATCAAACTTCACCAGAAAGTACGCGTAATCATTACCTGTTCCTGAGTAAATGTTATTAAACCCTCCCGAGGCGATGTTATTAAAGCTGGCGGTTCTCCCAGTTATCCACACATTTTCCGAAGCATCGGTGGCTACATTGTAACCGTTATCACCATTTCCTCCCCCGTAATAAGTAGCCCAGAGGCGATTGCCATTGGCATCAAATTTTACAAG
>PLYJ01000008.1:0-200 GCA_003151745.1 Bacteroidota bacterium | reverse complement strand
TCAAATTTTACAAGGAAGGCATCCAGCCCCACACCATTACCTTGAATCAAAGAATCCTGAAACCCTCCCGAGGCCATGCCGGTATCATTGGTCACCCCTGCCAAATAGACATTTCCCGAAGCATCGGTTGCTACATGGTAACCGGACTCGTCTCCTGCTCCCCCGTAGTAAGTACCCCAGAGACGGTTGCCGTTAGCATC
>PLYJ01000278.1 GCA_003151745.1 Bacteroidota bacterium | reverse complement strand
TTGGCGTATCCTTCGCTCACCTCAATTAGACATCTTTCCTAAATAACTTAAACTTATGTTAAATTTTAGGCATTGTTAAGTTAGTATAGGTATGTTAAACTTTTTCATAGTTTAATATAGGCGAATATGGTTTTTGGTAATTAATTTCATCATTCAAATTCTGAAATCGGCAATCACCTATATTAAGTTACCAATGCCGGTTTTATAAAGAAAAGCGTTATAAATATAAAATATACTGGTTTTTCTGCGCAACAAAAGGATACCTTATTATATAGTATGCCTGCATTATAAGATATAAGCATTCATATTCGCACTGCAGTCACGCATTCCTGCCTCACTCAGTAGACCTCTTTCATAATTCACTTTAATACTGCCACCAAGAAACAAAGGCTCAAAGTTTCACCAGGTTTTTCGTTTCACCAAGTTTTTCTTTGTGTTTACTTAGTGTCTTGGTAACCTTGTGGCAATTAATTTTATGAAAATAATGAATTATGAAAGAGGTCTAATAAAGGATCCCTTCTTTTAGTAAAGGATCACATTCCTTCAATAAAAGATCACATCCCTTTAATGAAAAGTGACAACTCTTTGATGAAGGATCACATCCCTTTAATAGAAGTACACATCCTTTTATTGAAAGTCCCCATAATTTTAACCACTAATTTCACTAATTTATTGCGAAATACATTTGTAAAATGTACAGTATCAGGAGCTGCATAATGGCAAACTGTGAACGTATTTATCCATCCTTTTCCGAGCGCCAGATTTCACGGAGGCTGACATATCAGCGTACATTAATTTGTATTAGCAGCTACTATAGTATAATTTCGCCGCCCTGATGCCTGAATAACTTTTTACTATTAAATACAATATTTAATTAGCTAAAACGACACTCCTTTTATGAAACGAACTTTTCTCATTTGCACGATACTATATCTCTTTATTGCCCGCACTGATGCCCAAACAAAAGACAGGACCTATCAATTCACACTGCAGCAGGCAATTGAATACGCTTACGGGCATCAAAGCGCAATGTTGAATGTGCTATTGGATGAACAAAGTGCAAATGCACGGGTAAACGAGATCAAGGGGCAAGGTTTTCCGCAAATAAACGGCAGCGCATCGGTGCTGGATTATGTAAAGCTGCCGGTGACCGTACTGCCGGGATCATTCTTCCCTCCGGGTTCCGGCATCCCGGAAAATGCCTTAGTTCCGTTTTCATTTGGCACACGTTATACCTCATCAGCGGGGATAAATGTATCGCAATTGCTCATTGACCCTACTTATTTTATCGGCTTACAGGCAACACACTCTGTGCGTGATCTGGCGCAGAAGAATACTATCCGCACGCGCATAGAAACCGCTGTTGCAGTAAGCAAAGCATACTACGGAGTATTGGTGAACAGCGCAAGGATGCAGCTTATTAATGCCAATGTTGACCGCTTGAAAAAGCTGAGCGACGATACAAAAGCATTATTTGATAATGGCTTTTCCGAAAAGATAGATGTTGACCGCATTGTGCTTACATACAACAATGCCGTCACTGAAAAAGAAAACACAAGCCGTTTGATGGAATTAAGCAATTATATCCTGAAATACCAAATTGGGATTAATATATATGCCACACTTAATTTGACAGATTCCCTGAATGCAGAACAGGTAAAAAACATGACAGCTTCCGCAGAGCATGCGGATGCAACAAAAAGAATTGAATACTCGATTCTTCAAACCAACATGCGACTGCATTACCTAGATATGAAACGAGACCAGGTGGGATATATACCGAGCCTTTCTCTCAACGGAAGTCTTAGTACCCTGGCTTACCGGAACGATGAGGATATTTTCAGTGGCAGGCAACCGTGGTACCCCACCGGATATTTCGGCGCTTCATTAACATGGTCATTGTTTGACGGATTCCAGAAACATTACAAAGCGCAACAGGCAAAGATTGCCATGCAGCAGACAGAAAACGATATGAATAATCTGGAGAATGGATTAAATCTTGAAGTAACTACATCAAGCGTAACTTTGCAGAACGCGCTCACTTCTCTCAATACGCAGGAGCAAAACTTAAATCTTGCCAATGAAGTGTCATCCGTATCAAAGATTAAATATAATCAGGGAGTGGGTTCCAACATTGAAGTGATTGATGCGGAAACCTCATTGAAGGAAGCACAGACCAATTATTATAATGCACTGTATGAGGCTTTGGTTGCTAAGGTTGATTTGGACAAAGCGCTTGGAAATATTAAATAGATTTAGATTCTTAATACTATATAACTACCAACCTATAACATAAGACTTATGAAAAAAATATTCGTTTCAATAGTAATTGCAGCCTTTGCAATCTCTTGCGGCAAATCAACGCTTGAACAAAAGAAGGCTGAGCTTGAGAAGCTCAAGACAGAACTTGGTGCAACAAAAGATAAAATGGCTAAGGTCGAAGATGAAATTGCCAAGCTGGATACGACTAAAAAAGAAGATAAGTCAAAGTTGATAGGCGTTACAGAAATGGCTCCGCAGTATTTTACACATTATATAGAGATACAAGGCAAGGTGCAGGGAGATGAAGATGTGAACCTAAGTTCTGAATCAATGGGGAATATAACTGCCGTTCTTGTAAAAGCGGGAGATCATGTTACCACCGGGCAGGTACTTGCCACACTGGATGATAAAATGGTGAAACAAGGCATGGCTGAAGTGCAGAGCCAATTGGATCTTGCAAAAGATCTTTATAATAAGCAGAAAAATCTTTGGGATCAGAAAATAGGGAGCGAAGTGCAATATCTCACTGCAAAGACGAATAAGGAATCTCTTGAAAAGAGAATGGGTACCATGCAGCAACAATATGACATGACCCGGATTAAATCACCTATTAACGGCACCGTTGATAATGTAGGCATCAAGATCGGGCAATCGGTCGCTCCGGGAATGCCTTGTTTTCGTGTTGTAAATCTTGAACTACTGAAGGTGCAGGGCGAAGTAGCAGAGTCTTATATAAGCAAAGTAAACAATGGTGACAGCGTAAAAATATTTTTTCCTGATCTCAATAAAGAAATCAGTACAAAGGTTAATTATGCGGGAAAAGCAATCAGCAGCCTCAACAGAACGTTTAATGTAGAGGTGAGACTGGATTCCAAAACAGGTGAGTTTCATCCTAACATGATTGCAATACTGAAAATTGCAGATTATGCAAATAACAACACTTTCGTTGTTCCTGTCGGCGCTGTCATGAAAGGAATGGATGGAGAATATGTCTTTGTGGCATCCAATGTAAATGGAAAAACTGTTTCAAAGAGAAAGGCAATCACGCTTGGCATGGTTTACAACGGAAATGCTGAAATAAAAAGTGGCTTGGATAAAGGAGATAAAGTTGTAACCACAGGCTATCAAAACCTTGTGGAAGGTGATGAAATCAAGCTATAAAAACAACTTAAATTAGAATAGTATTGAACTTGTACCGGTTGAAACGGTACTATTTAATAACAAAACATGGAAGACACTAAAAAAGAATTTAAGCCAAGCAGCTGGGCGATAGAAAATCGTACTGTCATTTTTGTGCTTGTTATTTTTCTCGCCATCATTGGTTCTGTTACTTACGTTAATATTCCGAAGGAAAGCTTTCCTGACATCACGCTTCCTAATATATATGTGAGCGTACTGTACCCCGGCACATCACCAAAGGATATGGAAAACCTGGTGATTCGTCCCATAGAAAAAGAATGCAAGAGCATTTCAGGTGTAAAGAAAATAAAAAGCAATGCGCTGCAGGACTATGCCAATGTAATTGTCGAATTCAACTCAGACGTAAACATTACGGAAGCAAAGAGAAATGTGAAGGACGCCGTGGACAAGGCGAGAAAAGACCTGCCGCAGGATTTACCGAATGAACCAACCGTAGAAGACATCAACTTCGCCGATCTCCCTATCATGAACGTGAACATCAGCGGTGACTATGATCTTAATAAGCTGAAAAGATATGCTGATGATGCCAAGGACAACCTGGAAAGCATCAAGGAGGTTAAAAGGGTTGACATAATCGGTGCGCTTGAACGCGAGATACAGGTGAATGTGGACATGGAGAAAATGCAGGCTGCTAACATTTCAATGAACGATATATATAATGCCATTCACGGTGAAAATATATCTGTTCCTGCGGGCAGCATAAATATGAACGGTATTCGCAGATCGCTGAGCGTTTCGGGAGAATTTAAAAATGCAGATCAGATTGGAAACATTGTGGTTAATTCCATTAACGGGCAACCGATCTATCTTAAGGATATTGCAGAGGTAGTGGACTCGCACAAAGAGCAGGAAAGCTTCGCGCGTTTGGATCATAAGAATGTTATCACGTTGAGCATTGTAAAGCGAAGCGGCGAAAACCTGATTGAGGCATCTGATAAAATTGTTAAGATCGTAGATGATCTCAAAGCTCATTCATGGCCAAGTGATTTAAAAGTAACATTAACAGGAGATCAAAGCGAGCAGACAAGGCAGGTGCTTCATGACCTGATCAACACCATCGTTATCGGCTTTATTCTTGTGCTTGTGGTGTTGATGTTTTTCATGGGCAGCGCCAATGCATTCTTCGTGGCTCTTTCTGTGCCGCTCTCCATGTTTGTGGCGTTTCTGATCATGCCTGCCATTGGTTTTACCATGAATATGATTGTGTTGTTTTCTTTCCTGCTTGCTTTAGGTATTGTCGTGGACGATGCTATTGTAGTGATAGAAAACACACACCGCATCTTTGCAAACGGAAAACGAAGCATTAAAGAAGCAGCCAAAATGGCTGCGGGCGAAGTCTTTCTGCCCGTGTTATCAGGAACATTAACAACGCTTGCGCCTTTCATTCCGCTTGCTTTCTGGAAGGGAGTGATCGGTAAGTTTATGTTCTTTCTCCCTATTACACTTATTATAACGTTGATGGCATCACTGCTCGTGGCATATATAATTAACCCGGTGTTTGCCGTGCAATTTATGAAGCCTCACAATGAGGATAAGCACGATCCGAAAAAAGGATTAAAAATCTCAACTATAATTTTTGCTGTTGTAATTTTACTTTGTTACGTGTCAGGAAATCCGGGCTTTGGAAATTTTGCCATTCTGCTCTACCTGCTGAATCTGTTAAACAGGTTCTGGCTGCATAAGGTAATTTTAAAGTTCCAAAAACGCACATGGCCTGCTTTTCAAAACCTTTATAAAAGAGCGCTTACGTGGTGTTTGAAACATCCCTGGGCAATGATGGGAAGCACGGTAGCGATTTTTTTCATTTCCATTTTTATGCTTATCAATCGTAATGGCGGAGTCAGCTTCTTCCCTCACGGTGATCCTAACTTTGTTTTTGTATATACGAGCCTGCCGGTCGGAACGGATCAAACGTACACCGATTCAATTACAAAGATTGTTGAAAACAGGGTTTACACAGCAATTGACTGGCCAAATCCTCTTGTTAAATCCGTTATCTCCAATGTAACGGTGGGTGTAACTGATCCGCAGGATGAGGACCAGGGTTCCTATCCAAACAAAAGTAAAGTGACTGTAGCCTTTGTTGAATATGGAAAACGTAACGGAAAATCCACTGTTGTTTACCTTGATAAAATCCGCAAGGCCATTAAGGGAATTCCCGGTGCAGAAATAACTGTTGCGCAGGAACAAGGCGGCCCTCCCGTTGGCAAAGCCATCAACATAGAGGTTTCAGGAGATAAATACGAAGATCTTATTACCACAAGTACAGCGCTGAAGCGTTACCTGGATTCATTGCACGTTGACGGAGTGGAGGAGTTAAAATCTGATTTGCAGGACAGGAAGCCACAAATTGAGTTTGCCATAGACCGTGAAAGAGCTAATCGTGAAAACATTTCGACCGGGCAAATAGGAAAAGAGATTCAGGCTGCCGTATATGGAATGGAAGCCTCTAAATTCCGTGATGCAAAGGATGATTATAAAATCATGGTTCGCTACAAGGAAGACCAGCGATATAATATTGATGAATTAAAAAACCTTAAAGTTTTATATCGCGATATGGCAATGAACGGAGCGGTTCGCGATGTGCCGTTATCTGCCTTTGCTGATATTAAATATTCCAATACCTATGGTGTGATCAAAAGAAAAAACCAAAAGAGGTTAATCACTATTTCATCCAACGTGCTCGTTTCAGAAGGATATAATGAAAATGCCGTTGTTGCTGAAGTAAAAAAGGATGTCAATGATTTCAAAATACCGGATGGAGTCAATATAAAATTTACAGGTGCTCAGGAAGACCAGGCTGAAACTTCCTCTTTCCTTGGAGGTGCATTAATGACTTCCTTCGGACTAATACTTTTAATTCTTGTTATACAATTCAATTCTGTAAGCAAAACGCTAATCATTTTTACAGAAATTCTGTTTAGTATGATCGGCGTATTTCTCGGCTTCTCCATCTGGAAAATGGAATTCTCTATTGTTATGTCAGGTGTGGGCATCATTGCACTTGCGGGCATTGTGGTGCGAAACGGAATATTGCTTGTCGAGTTTACCGATCTGCTTCGGGAGCAGGGCTTCTCCGTATTTGATGCCATTGTGGAAGCGGGGAAAACAAGAATGACTCCTGTTATCCTCACAGCAACTGCCACGATGCTTGGATTAATTCCGCTTGCCGTCGGTTTAAATATTGACTTTGGTGCGTTGTTCACAACAGGCAATCCGCATATATACTTCGGCGGTGACAGTACCGCCTTTTGGGGGCCGTTAAGCTGGACGATGATCTTCGGTTTAGGTTTTGCAACCTTCCTTACCTTAATAATGGTACCGGTTATGTATCTCCTTGCCGAAAGGATTAAAAATCGCTTTCAAAAGACGATTGAGAATCCGGTTGAACTTGGGTATTCTCCTGTATCAACAGAAGGATTATCTGTTAATCCCACTTAATGCCTTAAAATGACTCGAATAATAAAAATAGAAGAAGCGATGATGTTAGCATTATCGCTTCTCTTGTTTAATCAACTTCCTTATTCATGGTGGGTGTTTGCAGCTTTGTTCCTAACTCCCGACCTTAGCATGCTCGGATATTTAATCAATGCAAGAGTGGGGGCAGCTACTTATAATATAGTACATCACAAAGGGATTGCTTTAGCAATATATATTGCAGGCATTTATTTTCATTCATACGGTTTTCAGTTTGCCGGACTGCTTCTTTTTGCTCATTCGTCATTCGATCGCATGCTGGGCTATGGATTGAAATATTCAGATAGTTTTAATCATACCCATCTCGGCATTATAGGAAAACAAAAATCGGTATAAATCAATATGCTAATAAAAATATCAGTTGTAAGCTACTTAAACAGCAGGCCTTTTATCTATGGTTTAGAGAATTCAGAAGTTAAGAATGAAATAAGCCTTCAACTTGACATACCTTCTGTATGTGCTGCCAAGCTAATTGAGAACAGGGTGGACATCGGCCTGGTGCCCGTAGCAATATTGCCGGAGTTGGAGGAATATCATATCATTAGCGATTACTGCATTGGCGCTGATGGAGAGGTAGGGTCTGTTTTATTGCTCAGTGAAGCGCCATTGCAAGAAATTAAAACCATTTTACTTGACAACCAAAGCCGGACTTCTGTCGAATTGGTGCAGGTACTGGCAAATAAATTCTGGAATATACAACCTGTATGGCGGGATGCAGAAGAAAATTACGAAATTCTTATCAAGGGCACAACAGCAGGCGTGGTGATAGGCGACAGAACATTTTCTTTAAAGAGTAAATTCAAATACTCTTATGATTTTGCGACCGAATGGAAAAAGTTCACCTCTCTTCCTTTTGTCTTTGCATGCTGGGTTTCAAACAAAAAGCTGCCGGATAATTTTATAAATCGTTTCAATAATGCTCTCAAAGACGGACTTGCTTCAAAAACAGAAGTCATTAAACAGTATAAAGACGAGCACACAACTAACTTTGACGTTAAGGATTACTTAGAAAACAAGCTTAGCTATATATTGGACGAAAAGAAAAAAGAAGCGCTTGCCCTTTTTCTTCAATATATCAAAGAAGGAGCAGAGAATGAATTGATGAAGATTGTTTAAATCTCTCGCTATTCTGTTTTCGGAACACGATTTCTTATCTTCACACCTTCTTTTTTAAAACACTATGGACTTGAACCAATTAAGTGCTATTTCTCCTGTTGACGGCCGCTATTGGCAACAATGCAAGGAACTGTCTGATTATTTTTCAGAGGAGGCATTAATACGCTATCGTCTCAAAGTTGAGGTGGAGTATTTTATCGCTTTGCATGAACTGCCATTGCCTGAACTGAAGAAAGTGGACAGTTCTAAATTTCCGTTTCTCAAAAAATTATATACGGAATTCAAAACAGCATTTGCAGAAGAAATTAAAGATACGGAAAAAATCACCAATCATGATGTAAAGGCGGTTGAATATTTTCTTAAAAAGAAGTTAGAAGAGTCCGGGCTTGGCTCATTCAAAGAGTTTGTTCACTTTGGTTTAACCTCACAGGACATTAACAATACCGCTTCTCCCATGGCAATAAAAGAAGCTGTGGAGAAAATTTACCTTCCTTTGATTACTGAGCTTGTAAAAAACCTGGAAACCTTGTCTGAAATGTGGAAGGGAATACCAATGCTTTCGCGTACTCACGGACAGCCGGCTTCTCCTACCCGTCTTGGAAAGGAAATAAGAGTTTTTGTTGAGAGAATAAATAACCAGTTAAGCTTGCTCAAACAAATTCCCTTATCCGCAAAATTCGGAGGCGCTTCCGGCAATTTCAATGCTCATTACGTTGCTTATCCACAGGTTAATTGGAAGAAATTTGCGGATGAATTTGTTAAGAATAAACTGGGTTTAACACGTTTGCAATACACAACACAGATCGAGCATTACGATAACTTGTGCGCTTTGTTTGATAACCTGAAGCGAATTAACAATATTTTTATAAACCTTAACCGGGATGTCTGGACGTATATATCAATGGATTATTTCAAGCAGGAAATTAAAAAAGGAGAAATTGGTTCCTCTGCCATGCCCCACAAAGTAAACCCGATTGATTTTGAAAATTCAGAAGGCAACCTCGGAATGGCAAACGCCTTGTTTGAGCATTTGTCTGCCAAGCTGCCTATCTCCCGTCTGCAAAGAGATTTGACTGATTCAACGGTGCTCCGCAACGTAGGAGTGCCTTTTGCCCACACACATATTGCTCTTAAATCTTTGTTAAAAGGACTGAATAAATTAATTGTTAACAGAGAAGCCATTGATGCAGATCTTGAAAACAACTGGGCAGTGGTTGCAGAAGCAATTCAGACTATTCTACGGAAAGAAAACTATCCTGATCCTTATGAGAAGCTAAAAGAGCTTACACGCACGAATAAAAAAATTACAAAGGAGACTCTTTCTCTGTTTATTGATTCGCTGGAAATCAGCAATGAAATCAAAAAACATCTGAAAGAGATTAATCCTTTTAATTATACAGGCATCTAAACGATTGTTGGGAAATTAATTTTAATATATACTTTTACTCCTCACAACTCATCCATGCAAGTTTCCGGCTTCACATTCATCCGCAACGCAATCAAGTTCGATTATCCTATTGTAGAAGCCATTACTTCGATACTGCCTCTTTGCGATGAGTTTGTACTAATGCTCGGCAATTCGGAAGATGAGACAAGGAAATTAATTGAAAACATCGGCTCTCCGAAAATAAAAATATACGACAGTGTTTGGGATGATTCCTTAAGAGAAGGAGGAAGAGTGCTGGCAGTTGAAACGGACAAAGCACTTGATAAAGTTTCGCACAATAGTGACTGGGCCTTTTACATACAAGGTGACGAGGTGGTTCATGAAAAGTATCTGTCCAATATCACATCTGCCATGGAGCAATGGAAAGATGATAAACGCGTGGAAGGGCTTCTTTTTAAGTACAAACATTTTTATGGTTCTTACGATTACGTTGGGGATTCCGCAAGGTGGTACCGGCAGGAAGTGCGCATCATTCGCCCCGGTGCTGAAATCCGCTCCTATCGGGATGCACAAGGTTTCCGGAAGGACGGAAGATCGTTGTACGTGAAGCCGGTGGATGCTGAAGTTTATCACTATGGTTGGGTAAAGCCGCCTTCCAAGCAACAAGAGAAACGAAAATATTTTCAAAGTCTTTGGCATGACGACGATTGGTTGAAGAACAACTTCGGTGAAGAAAACGAATTTGATTATTCAGCCATTGATTCACTTGCAAAGTTCGAAGGCACGCATCCTGCCGCGATGCTTAAAAGAATAAATGAAAAGCATTGGACTTTTAACCACAACCTCTCGCAAAAGAAATTAGGATTTAAATCGCGCTTTAAGCTCGGGTTTGAAAAAGCCTTTGGATTCAGGCTTTGGGAATACAAGAATTTCAAGCTGGTGAAGTGACGCTTAATCTTAATGCCACGATCTTTGGATTTTGCGCTTTAAAACTTAAACAAAAACACGACAAGCTCTGGTTCTTTTATAAAAGATCGCCATTGTTATATAAAAGATTGATGTTACTTTATTAAAGACCGCAGTTCCTATATCAAAGATCAGTGTTGTTTTATTAAACATTCCCGTTGTAATATCAAACATTGTTGTTGGTTTATAAAAGATCGGCATTGTTTAATAAACTTTTATTGCTGGTTTATAAAAGATCGTAGATGGTTAATAAAACATCGTTATTGGTTTATTAACTTTTGTTGTTCTTTGATAAAACATCGTTAATGGCTTATAAATCTTTCACTTTCTTTAATAAAACATTGTTGTTGTTATATCAAATATTTACATTCTTTATTAAGACTGACGTTCTTTAATGAAGTAAACAGTTAAATGTAAACGATTAAGCTGCAGTTCCCCTCATTCATTGGAAACTTTTTAGTTCTTTTACCGCAATTTATTAAAACTAATTGCGTTTAGCTATCATCTAAACAGATTCTGTGAGCAATACCCTGCGAATTTTATTGATTTTCCTTTGTTTTCTTTCAAGCTGTTGTGTGCTTCATGCACAGCAAACGGCAACTATCCATGGCACTTTAAAGGATTCTACAGGCAATGCGCTTCCTTCTGCAACGATTGTCATAGTGGAAACTTCCGCCGGAACTTATACGGATAACAATGGCAGGTATTCGCTTGATGTTCCCGCAGGGAAGAAAATAAAAATCGTTTTTTCATATCTCGGCTTTGAGAGTGATTCGGTTACCACCACGTTAAAGCCGGGTGAAAAGCGGGAGATTAACAGCCGCCTAAGGGAGGGAGCATACAGGCTTCCCGAAGCCGTTATTAAAGAACAACGGTTGCGCGATCAAAACATGATAAAGCTCAATCCTAAAATGATAAATAATATTCCTACACCAAATGGCAGTGTGGAAGACATGCTAAAAACCCTTCCCGGCGTTGCTTCTACGAATGAATTGAGCTCAACGTATTCCGTGCGCGGAGGTAATTATGATGAAAATTTGGTGTATGTAAACGGTATTGAAGTGTATCGTCCTTTTCTAGTGCGCTCTGGACAGCAGGAGGGGTTGAGCTTCATTAACAGCGATATGGTAGAGGATATTAAATTTTCCGCTGGGGGCTTTGATGCTATATATGGAGATAAGATGTCGTCCGTGCTCGATATAAAATACAGAACGCCCACTAAGTTTTCCGCTTCTGCAAACGCCAGCCTGCTTGGAGGTTCCATTGAAGTGGAGGATATTAACAAGGCAAAGACGCTCTTCTTTCTAGGTGGATTTCGTTATAAATCTGATTCTTACTTATTGCAAACACTGGATACCAAAGGCGAATACAAGCCTTCTTTCTCCGACCTGCAATTTCTTACCAGCTATAAACCAAAAGGAAAGTTTGAGTTTGAGTTTTTTGGAAACTACTCTGATAATTTATACACCCTTGTTCCTTCCACGCGTCAAACAGATTTCGGAACATTGAATAATGCCCAACGCCTCGCCGTATATTTTCAAGGACAAGAGATTGATAGTTATGAAACTTTTGTTGGCGCAGCTTCTGTTACGTTTCATCAAAGCAACAGGATCAAGCACAAGCTTATTTTTTCAGGCTTTAAAACGTATGAGGAACAGAACTATGATATACTGGGGCAATATTTTTTAGATCAACTGGAAACTGATCTGGGCAAGCCTACTTTCGGTAATGTGGCTTTTAATCTCGGCGTGGGAAGCTTTCTCAATCATGCGCGTGATAATTTAAACGCCACCGTTGGAAGCATTGAATATAAAGGAGAAATTGTTTCTGATAAAAGCCTTCTGCAATGGGGCGTTAAGGGGCAGCAGGAAATTATAAATGATAAGCTGGATGAATGGAATTATCTTGACTCAGCCGGTTTTTCTGTTCCCACTCCACGTGATTCGGCTAACCCGCAGCTTGTTTTAAACAACGTAATAAAGAATAGTATATATCTTTTTTCGCATCGTTACCAGGGGTATGTTCAGAACACCTGGCAAGTGTCAGAAGGTATAGACAAGATCATCATTACAATCGGCGTTCGCGGTAATTATTCTGACCTTAATGATCAGCTTCTTATTAGCCCGCGTGCAGCAATTACTTATAAGCCTCATTGGTCGAAGCGTCTGAGCCTGCGTGCTTCGGGAGGCGTTTATTCACAGCCGCCTTTCTACAACGAATTGCGCGACCTGGAAGGAAATGTTCACACCGATGTGAAGGCTCAGCAGTCCATCCAGGCTGTGCTGGGCAGCGATTATCTCTTTCTTGCATGGGGACGGGAATTCAAGCTGACTTCAGAAGCGTATTATAAAAAGATAAACGATCTTAATCCATATATAATAAATGATCTGCGTATTCTTTACCTTGCAGAAAACAATGCAAACGGGTATGCAACAGGAATTGACTTCAGGCTGAACGGAGAATTTGTTCCCGGCATTGAATCATGGGCGAGCCTGTCCTTCCTGAAAACAGTGGAGAATATAAATAATTATGCTTATTATGTTCGCAAAGATTCACTTGGCAATACTATTATCCCAGGGTATAGTGCTAATCAAATAGCTACTGACAGCACACGCGTGCCCGTCGGTAATATTCCGCGCCCTACCGATCAGCGTGTAACATTCAGCATGTTCTTCCAGGATTATCTTCCTAAATATCCAACGTACAAGATGCACCTGAGCTTAATCTTTGGTACCGGTATTCCTTTTGGCCCTCCCGGTCCTAATCTATATCAGGATGTGCTGCGCACTCCGCCATACAAAAGAGTGGACATCGGTTTTACGAAACAGATAGTAGGAGACGACGTAACAAAACCGCCTCACGGAAAACTTTTGAAAAAGTTTGAATCCATTTCAATAAGCCTTGATGTATATAACCTGCTTGATGTAAGCAATACCGCTTCTTATACGTGGATTACAGACGTTACTACTGCACGCCAGTATGCAGTTCCTAATTATCTTACAGCCAGAGAGCTTAATTTAAAGTTGCAGGCGAAATTTTAGTAGTCAGCTATGAAGTTGTCTCTTAGAATAGTATTGTTTTTCTCATTTGTAGCAAACTTTGTTGTTAGTGCACAGGATACCGTTGGCGATACTGAACAACAATATCTATCTGACTGTTATTATTACTCAGGTTTGTTGGGATATAATATTGACTCCATAGGTAATTCCAAGCTTTATAAAGGTATAAGCGAGTGGCTTGGTGTGAAATATTGTTATTCCGGCGATTCCAAGGACGGAATTGATTGTTCCGGATTTGCGACAACGATTTATCATGATGCGTATGATAAAATGCTTGAGGGTTCAGCAGCGGACATATATAAAACTGTAACTCCGGTGAAGAAATCTCAGCTCAAAGAAGGCGACCTGGTATTCTTTAAAATCAGGAGAAAAAGAATATCCCATGTTGGTGTTTATCTTTCGCATAACAGGTTCGTTCATGCAAGTGTGCATGATGGAGTGGTTGTAAGCAACATGAATGAACCGTATTACAAAAAATATTTTTTTAAAGGAGGAAGAGTAAAGGAAGCGGGGTGAAGCAGAGCAGGTGAAAAACAAAATATATCTTTACACAACCAACTAATCAAATCAAGATATCAGTAATTAATGGAAACTAAAACCCCTTTGCTTGACAAGAAACAAATTGAGAAGCGGATTAACCGCATTGCCTACCAGATATACGAAGATACCTTTGAAGAGAAGGAAGTTGTAATTGCGGGCATAACAAAAAGCGGTTTCCTCGTAGCTCAAAAAATAGAGAAAGCGCTGAATAAAATAAGTGATCTTAAAACAACGCTTATTGAAATAACCATGGACAAGCACAACCAGGTGAGAAGAGATGTGACTTTATCTGTTCCTGAAAGCCACTTAAAAAATAAGGTCATCATTCTCGTGGATGACGTGCTCAATTCAGGAAAGACGCTTATTTACGCCTTGCGTCCGTTCTTAAAAATTGACACAAAGAAAATAAGGACTGTTGTGCTTGTTGACCGCAATCACAAACGTTATCCGATAGCTGCCGATTTTGTTGGAATTTCTCTTGCTACCACCATGCATGAACATGTTTCGGTAGAGCTGGAAGGAGATAAAGAGGTGGCTTATTTAAGCTGATTTTTTCTTCTCACTTTTAACTGCAGCCTTTTTTATTTTCTCTTTTAGTAAATTTACATTGAGGCTGGCTGCACGTATCTTCACTAAAGCCTTATTATAATATGGTTCACGTTGTGCGAGGTGCTCATGTATATATTCCATTAATTCAATCTCAGTAAGTTTTTTTAAAAGAGGACGTTTGTATTTTTCACTAACAAGCCTGTGATAAAGAAGTCCGGCAGGCGCGTCTAAATAAACGGTAATCCCTTCCTTATTCATCCAGTCCATGTTGTCATAAAAGCATGGCGCGCCGCCTCCTGTTGCTATCACTACGCGATCAAGTTTAACGGTACTATGCAAAGCTTTCCGCTCTCTTTCCCTGAAACTTTCTTCGCCGTGCTTGTCAAATATTTCAGCAATAGTCTTTTTTGCATCTTTAGTTATTTCTTCATCCAGATCAACAAACTTGTACTTAAATGCAGAGGCAAGTTTCTTAGCAACTGTCGTCTTGCCGCTTCCCATATAGCCTGTTATATATATTTTCATTTAATAACCCTGGTGCTTAACCTTACGAAGACGAATGTTGAGTAATTCCACAATGAGCGAGAAGCCAACGGCTGTGTAAGCGTAATTTTTATCAATATGAATATGACAGCCGTCAAGCAGCAGCAGAAAACCAATGACGAGCAGGAATGTAAGCGCAAGCATTTTAATAGTCGGATATTTATTGATGAAGTCGCTCACATATTTTGCAAAGAAAAGCATTACAAACATGGATAGGGTAACAGCCGTCACCATAATTACAATTTGTCTTGATAAAGCCACAGCCGTTAGAATGCTGTCAAATGAAAATATGATGTCAATAAAAGTGATTTGCATAATAGCTTGCATAATGCTTAGGCGTGATTCTTTTGGATGGTGAGCATTTTCATCCGTCTTTAATTTTTCATAAATTTCCTTCCATGTTTTGACAATAAGAAATATCCCTCCTGCGAGAAGTATCAAATCCCTCCCGCTGGCTGCAATAAAATAAGGAATGTTTGGAGGCGTATTAATAACAAGTAGCGGTTTGGTAAGCCCAACCAGCCATGTAATGCAAAAGAGCAGGGCGATGCGGATAAGCAACGCAAGTGATAGCCCAACGGTTCTTGCTTTACTTTGCTCCTTTTTTTTAGGCAGGTAACCTGTAATAATTGCGATGAAGATGATATTGTCAATACCCAATACTATCTCCATCAACACTAATGTCACCAGGCTGATAAGGCCTGCAGTAGTAAAAAGAGAAGCAAATGAGAACTCAACCATTAAATAAATTTTTCCAAAGATAATTTGAAATATCTACGAATTACGAATCTATAAGTAGATTCGTAATTCATAGTTTAAATTCTGCTATTTTCAGAACAGAATTTTTCTACATTTGCACCTCTTAAAAAATTCGGGGTGTAGCGTAGCCTGGTAGCGCNNCGCGCCAGCATGGGGTGCTGGAGGCCGTGGGTTCGAATCCCGCCACCCCGACTAAGAAATTATAGATGTTGAATTATAAGTTAAAGATTAAAGATCAAAAACAAGGCGATTGTAATATTTAAAATCTATAATTTCCAACATCCGCGAAGCAGCTCAGATCGTTAGAGCGTCCCGATCATTATCGGGAAGGTGGATTTAGTTCTTATAGAATAGCAATTGAAATGGCGAGGTAGCTCAGGTGGTTAGAGCGCAGGATTCATAACCCTGAGGTGGAGAGTTCGATTCTCTCCCTCGCTACGAAGCCGTTTAATTTGAATAAAGTTAACTACTTTTTAAAATTAGAGTGCGTAAGTAGTTGAGGGAAGCCTCTTAGCTTTTAGATAGTTCAACGATATCCTTTACTTCAATAATTTGTTTTTTGTATCCTTTAGTGGCAGCATGGATCATCGCCAACCCCAACTCCGTGAGGGTGCAGACGTATTTAGACAAAGTCGATTTAAAAACAGGGTACATCCAATCAACGAATTGGTAAAAACCATGCGCATTTTTTAACCCTTTGGTGGGTTGAATATAGCCTGGACGAAAGTTATATACTTGTTTGAACGGTAATTTCATTAAGTCATTTTCTGTCTTTCCTTTAACTCTTGCCCACATAGCACGCCCGTTTTCACTGCTATCGGTGCCTGCACCAGAAATATAACAGAAGGTCATCCCAGAATTGAGCTTGCTCAGGGTTGTAGCAAAATGTAAAGTCAACGTGTAAGTCAATCTATAAAATTCCTTTTCCTTTTTATTGATTGATGAAGTTCCAAGACAAAACAAACAAGCATCGTAATTTGTTAATTTATTTTCAATAGGTGACAAGTCGAAGAAGTCAGGATGCACAATCTCAGTAAGCTTTGGATGATCCATACCGGATAGCTTTCTTCCCACAACTAAAACCTGTTCAATGTCATGATTTTTTAAACATTCATGGAGCACGCCTTCTCCAACCATGCCTGTTGCACCTGTTAAAATGACCCGAATGCCTTTACTCATGGATAATTTTTGTGCAAGATGAAATCTCCATTAAAAATAACAAAACTTTCAATCAGCATTTTACTCTTCTTCGCCCTCGTCTTCTTCGCCTTCACCTTCTTCTCCGGAAAAAAAACCGCCAAACCCCAAATCATCCATTAGTTTGCTTTTGTAATAATCTGAGCGTTCATAATTTGCAATCCTGCCATACAATCTTGTCAGGTTTATATAGATCATTTGGCGCAGGCGTGCGTTCTCGACATGTTCTAATGCTTTTTCTAAATAATCAATAGCGGTATTCATATCGCCGTCAAAGTCAGCGTAGAGCTTGCCCACATTATTATATACTTCTGCAAAATCAGGGTTCAGCTCCAGCGCTTTCATGTAATGATGCATAGCCCTGTATTGGTCAGCAGTATCCTGGTAACACACGCCAAGGTAATATTGCGGCAATGCGTCATCCGGATGAAGTTTGGCGGCTTCGCTAAATACTTTAATGCTTTCCGAGTATAATTTCTTTTCTGCGAGGCATCGTCCCTTGCCGCACAGCGCTTCAATATTATCCGGTACTACTTCAATACACTTTTCATAATAACTAATGGCGCGGTCAAAATCTTTGGTTTCATAAAACAAATCTGCCAGCTTCATCCAGGCAATATCTTCGCAGCCATCAATCTGACCGAGCTTATTAAACCAATATTCAGCATTCGCAAAATCCTTCAGCTCGCTGTAAGAGGTTGCCACATCTTCAATGGCAGCATCGTGTTCCGGATCAATATCAATGGCTTCGAGAAAATGCCCGATGGCGGCATTGTATTCTTTTTTCGCCTGGTGCGCCCGCCCCATCCACACATGCGCCTCCGCTATGTCAACACCGCTTTTACTTAATTCAAGCACTTTGTTGCAATGCAGAAAGCAGTCATCAAACCGGCTCATTACTTCATACACAGCTGCAAGGCCGATATGGCTTCTTACCGATTTAGCAGGATCTTCCTCAAGCTGCTTTAGATAAAATTGTTCCTGTTGAGTCCAATATTCCACATTATAGTCACTTTGAATAGGCATATTTTTAGAATTTAGAATGCAATTTAACTGATTAAGTTTGTTAAGTCAAATATTCTTTGGTAAACGGCATAAAATTAGTGTTTAATATGATATTTTGTATCAAAATTGCCTCTTTTTAAGAAAATATACTGCTGTTTATACTCCTTTGTCTAGTCCTGAAATAGCTTGACGGTTTTTACAACCCATTTTAATAATGAAAGAAGTAAAAACCGATGACAAAAAGGAACAATTTCCTAAAGAGTTTTCAAATGCATTTAAGCGGTGGCTGATACGTGAAATAAGAGGCGGGCGC
>PLYJ01000048.1 GCA_003151745.1 Bacteroidota bacterium | reverse complement strand
CAATGGCCTCACCCCGACCCTCTCCTAATGAGAGGGAGCGAGAGAGAAGTGTTTCTCCAAGGATATTCATTATAGAAACTGCTGCGGTAGCGCAGCAAGGGCGGGATGTTGTATTAAAGGTGAGTTCGTTGGTGGCAGGATTGGGATAAATTGAAAATGAATTGTTATCTGCTGACTCTGCTATTCCAACATTAATAATATAAGTGAAATTAAACGGAGCGGAAAATGAAGAACACCCATAGCCGTTGGTTCGCTCTACCATATATATACCGCTTTGGAGAGCAAGGTAATACTGATCTGTGTCGCCCGGAAGTATGCTGCTATTAAAATACCATTGATTACCTTTCGTAGCGCTTGACTTAAGCGAATCATCAAATTGCTGTATAGTAGGAGGTATTGGATTTGAATTTATGATAACATCCATTGGCGCGCTTGTGGCAGAACACCCGTTTGCATTTGTAACAGTGACTGAATAGACATCAGAAGATCTGGTAGTTATGCTTTGTGTTGTGTCGCCATTATTCCAACTGTAGCTTGTTGCTGCATTTGAGTTAAGCACAACAGAATCGCCGTCACATACTGTTGTCGGGCCGCCTGCAGTGATGACCGGTTGGGGAGCGGGCAAAACCGTTGTGACATTGGTTGGAGCGGAAGTTGCCCGGCATCCATTTGCGTCAGTGATAGTTACAGAATCAATTTGCGGAGTTGAAATCATGATATCTGACGTTGTTGCTCCATTGCTCCACAAATAAGAAGATATCTGCGGGCAAAACCAACAAAGCGGGACTGTGAGCATTGCTCCCTGGCAAAGCGTTACTGAATCGCCGGCCGGACTTATTGTTGGAGGAGAAGGAATCGAGTTTACAGTTACATAAATCGAGTTCGTATTCACCGGCCCGCAGTCAGTAGTAATATTACATGAATAATTACCTGCCGTCGAAACCACAATGCTCAGCGTCGTTTCACCGTCACTCCATAAATAACCGGTAGGGCTGCTTCCAGTTGCAATGAGCGTCACACTATCACCCTGGCAAAATGTTGTCGTGTCGCTTGCGTAAATTGTGTCATTATTAAAAATTACATTTACACTAATTGTGTTTGAAGTTATATTTCCACATCCGGTGGTAACACTGCATGAGTAATTGCCTGCTTCGGTAACCACAATGCTCTGTGTTGCTTCGCCATCGCTCCAAAAATAACCGATGCCATTGCTGCTTGATAAAGTTACCGAACTACCACAAAAGATGTCAGTAGCGGATGATGCATTAATGACAGGCAGGCATGATAATATATCTGATACTGAATTTTTCCACACTCCGTCAGTATCCGTACCGGCAAAAATATTTCCTCCATCAATGGTTAAAGAAAAAATAGCTGAATCTGTAAGACCATTATTAATTGCTCTCCAGTTGGAAGACCCTGTGGTAGTGGTAGATACGAATATGCCACCGGGAGTGCCTGCAAAAATATTCGTTCCACTTATGGCCAATGAAGTTACATTGGTGTTTAATAAACCATTATTCGCGGCAGTCCAGGCTGGCCCCGGCAACGACAGATAAAATATACCGGCAGAAGTGCCCGCAAAAATATTCGTTCCGCTCATAGCTAATGCCTGAACAGGGAAACCTAACCCACTATACCCATCACCACCAATGGCCGACCAGGTTGATCCGCCGTCGGGGGATAAATATACATTGCCTCCCTGAGTACCTCCCAAAATATTCGTTCCGCTTACTGTTAATGAAGTAGCACTGACACCCCATTGACTCCAGATATTACCACCGATAGAATCCCTCGTCCAGGTTGCCCCCGCCGTATCAGCAAATAAATACATTACACCCCCACGAATTCCGGCGATAATATTCGTCCCACTTACAGCCAATGAAAGAATATTTGCTTGCGGCAAACCGTTATTGACTGCTGTCCAACTCCCTCCGTTGTTGGTGGATAAAAATACCCCGTTGTTGACGGTGCCTGCAAAAATATTTGTTCCGCTTATAGCGAGTGAAAGAACATTATGATCTGTTAAACCGTTATTAACAGCAGTCCAGGTTGACCCGGCGTCGGTAGATAAAAACACACCGCTCCCACCACTGATGCCACCTGTTCCTGCGAAAATATTTGTGCCGCTTGTGGCAATACAAGTAACAGTATGACCGGTATTAGGTAAATTGGTATGCTGCCATTGGGCATTTGCAAGGTTTATACTTGTTACAAATGCTAACATAGTTAGCATTAGCTTTGCCTTTGATAGTAAACGGGGTAAAAGGAATGTAGAGTTCTGCATTTTGATTATTTTAGGCCTCACCCCCCGGCCCCTCCCGGCCTCATCCGCCCTTCGGGCACCTTCTCCAAAGGAGAAGGGAGGCGGCGTGTAATTCTTTGAGAGAGAACGAAGGAAGAAGGTTAGTTAGTATATTATATATAGCATTGGATTTAAGACTAGTTTGAAAGCGAGCTTGAAACCTGGGATTGCTTCTCCCGATAAATCGGGATGGCAATGACAATAACACCCCCCCAATCCCCAATCCCGCACGTGCGGGACTATAGGCAAGATGTTTTTATTCCTTTATAAATCTTTTAGTATCAATGGCATTTTCGGTTTTCATTTCGAGAAAATAGATACCTGCCGGAAGCTTGCTAATGTCAAGGGCCTCACCCTTCGACAGGCTCAGGGAGCGGCCAAGGAGAGGTGAGTAAGAAAGAACAGTTTCGCCAAGTACATTCATTATAGAAACGGTTGCTGACCCGGTGCTGGCCGATGTTATATTAAGAGTAAGTTGATTAGTGGCAGGATTAGGATAGATATTGAATAATTCATCATCGGTAATTGAAGGGATACCGGTTACGGACGTCGGTTTAATGCCGATGATCGCCTCCTGATTGAGTGAGAAATCATCAGTGCCGGGGTTGAGTGAAGTAACTGTATAATACCCATCATCCAGACCGCCCCAGCCCCAATTCATGTGGAAGTTATTGTTGGCATCATACCCGTCACAAACCCAGTCATGACCACTGTTGGCATTACCATAGCCACCATATTCTATAGGATGACCGGCATCAAGATCGGTCTCAATATAAATAAGCCAACTCGCATCCGGCATACTGGATTTCTGTAAACCCGCTATGCTAAACTTATTATAGCCGAAATATTTAGCGTAGCTGATCTGTGCACATACAGTGTCATTATCATACTTGGTACTACACGCACCACTACTACTGGGGTTATATAGCATATCCACGCTTACGCCGCATTGATACATGAGTGTGGCCACATCATTGTTAGCAACAGTTATGTTGCCTGTTGGCATATTATTCCAATTATAAGTAGTATTTCCATAGTTAGCTGATAATGCACCGTAATTAGGACAGTTATAGGAGCTTGACCCCGTTCCCCTAGCAGGATACTTCCAATATCTCATGATCTGCGCCATTGCAGTAGCCACGCAGCCGGTAGGAGTGCCGCCAGGACAGAGGGCATCGTAAGGAGTAGTCTGATTCCATAAGGTCTGAAGCATAGGGGACACCGTGCTCGCTATCCGTGGCGCAATCGCCTGATTATTTAAATAAGCTGTCCACTGAGATGAGACTTCCGCGGTTGCCTGAACATTCTGTATCCTGTTAGCAATGATTTCGTTTTTACGCTGCTCCATCCAAAAGCCAACATTTGAAGAAGGATCAGAAACGACATAAGATCCTTGCGTAGAATATCCGATAACAGGATACATGGCATCGTCGGCAGTGATGATTACAAAGCCTTTATTTTCGTTCATATTAAATACAAAGTAAACGGCATCCCCTGATGATGACGTTGCCGTATATATAAGGGATGCGGAGCTTACCTGAATATCTGCATTCTGTTTAAAAAAATTTATAGCTACGGTTTGAGCTGCAGACGGGCTAATAGTTTTACCTGAAGCGATTGGTGTGAAAGCAGCATTGCAACAGGCAACCAGAATTAAAAAGGAGTAGGTTATTTTTTTCATTTTATTTTTTTATTATGATTAGACAGGTTATTAAATTAGATTTCACAGATGGGCCTCACCCTCCCCTTCGACAAGCTCAGGGAGCGCCAAAGGAGAGGGGATGCCGGATGAAGTTATTCTTTCACAAACCTTTTAGTATCAATTGCACTCTCTGTTTTCAATTGAAGAAAGTACATGCCTGCTGAAAGGCTGCTGATGTCAATGGCCTCACCCCGATCAGCCCCACCCCTGCCCTCCCCGAAGGGGAGGGAGTTGGAGAGCACGGTTTGGCCAAGCACATTAATGATAGAGATAACAGCGTTTCCACTAATGACTGAAGACGAGTAGTGAATGGTGAGTTGATCAGCAGCGGGATTGGGAGAAAGAGAAAATAAATTACTAACAGTATAATTTTGAATACCCGCTACGATATTGATACCCACTGAAATAAAGCACCCGCTTTCATTGTGCACAGCAACATTGTAATTACCACTATGCGTAATAATTAAGAAAGTATCTGTAGCGCCCGGAATAAGCGTTGTATTATCATACCATTGATAGGAAGTATAAGATGGATCTGTGCTGCAAAACAGCGTATCATTTGACTGTGTTATTAAAGGCGTTGGCGGAGAAGCAAACACTTTGATATAATTGATAAACGTAAGCGTGTCACTTCCGGCGCTATTGGAAGCAATAAGCCTGGCATTAAAAGTACCAGCCGAATCATAACATATACTCTGAGGATTTTGACTTGTACTGGAGTCCGGAGTTGCCCCGGGGAAGCTCCATTGCCATGAAGTGCCATTGGAACTCATATCCGTATAGTTAATACATTCATTAGTACAAAATGTAGAACTGCTTGACTGAAAATTAGCAACAGGCGGAAGATTAACACAGGAAGTAAATTTTACGAGGAAGGCATCCGCCGGATGATCGCTGTATTTAATTACCAATGCTTTAGCGACAGGATCCCAAACATAGCTATCATAGGAAAACTTAGTACCATTAAGAGTATCCTGAAATGCGCCAGGGGATGCTATCCCGAGAGTGTCTCCAGAACGACCTGCCAGATATACATTCATCCCACTGCTATCCACAGCAATAGGCGCGGTATTGTTCTGGTCTGTAGAACAGCCTAAATTCATCTCATTATTATAATAAGTAGCGCATTGGCGGTTACCATCAGCATCAAACTTTACGAGGAACGAATATTTCGGGGCTCCGGTGAAACCGCCACCGCAAGTGTCCTGAAAACCACCATAGGCAATGTTAGGAGTGTATTGTGTAGTTCTTCCCCCCATCCATACATTATCTCCCTTAGTGGCGACGCTCTCGCCCAAGGCACCAGCACCAACACCACCAACACCATAATAAGTACCCCAGAGGCGGTTGCCATTGGCGTCAAACTTTACAAGAAATGCCCCACCACTCATTATTGATGTATCCTGAAAACTACCCGGGATGGCGATGTCTGTTTCACCACCACCAACACTCCCCGTCATATATACATTTCCGCCAGCATCGGCAGCTACGCCAGAACCTGCGGACGTAATACCATAATAAGTACCCCAGACGCGGTTGCCATTGGCGTCAAATTTTACAAGAAAAGCACCTCCGGGAGTATTCTGAAACCCACCAGAAGCGATACCGGCGGTGCTATTTGTAGTTCCCACCAGGTAAACGTTTCCGGCAATATCTGTAGCTATGCCGTTATCAGCAGTCTCATCATAACCGCCATTTCCACCGTAATAAGTAGCCCAAAGGCGGTGACCGGTAGAGTCAAATTTTACAAGAAAACAATTTGTGTTTCCTGACAGTGTGTTCTGAAACCCGCCTGAGGCAATGCCTGTAAGGCTTTGGGTCCACCCTGCCAGGTAAACATTTCCGTTAATATCTGTAGCCACACTATTTGCTACCGTCCAGGTAGCAGGCGCACCATAGTAATAAGTACCCCAGAGGCGGTTGCCATTCGCGTCAAACTTTGCAAGATAAGCAGCCTCCCCTACGCCTGACATTATATTCATAAAACCGTTCGAGGCGATGCCGGTGGTACTATAGGTAGTTCCAGCGAGATAGACATTGCCGGCTGCATCGGTGGCTACACTGTTATCACCAGGAGTACCGTCATTAATTTTATCACCCGGGCAACCCTGATCGCCATAATAAGTACCCCAGAGGCGTTTACCATTGGCATCGAACTTTACAAGATAGGGATTAGCTGTATAAGCTATATTAATAGAATCTTTAAACCCTTTCCACCCTAAATTTATCTTTAGAGGCAAAAAGGCGCCGGTTCCTCCAACAAAGGTAATTCCTGACATAAATATGTTTCCCGCCGGATCCGTAGCTATACTATAAGCGTTATCAGTATTCGCATCACCGTAATAGGTGCCCCAGACACGGGAATTTTGGGCGGATGCAAGCCCGGGCATGAATACTAATTTAACGAACATCGCAACGAGAGCGACAATTAGTAATTGTTTTTTTCCCGCAAGCAGGCGGGATTTCACTTTTCCTTTTGAAATGAATGTAGAGTTTAACATAAGATTTGGATTTTTCATTTTAATTTTGGTTTTAAATTATTTCATTGAAACATAATATTTAATTTATTTTCCCTTCTCTTTTTTATCTAGTTTAGGTTTAGTTTCTGTTGAGCACAATTGATTTGGTTAAAGATTGTTTTTCCGTTTGAAGTTTTATTATATATAGACCGTTGGCAAGTGAAAAACCATCCTTGCTATTGCCATCCCAATAGAATGTATGTATGCCCGGCGACAGGTTCTCATCTGCAAGCGTAGCAATCTCACTTCCTAAAAGATTATACACTTTCAAGGCTATATGCTGAGCAGCAGGTACATTCACTTTTATATTTGTGATTTGACTGAAAGGATTGGGATACACAGCTTCAAGAGAGATATTATCCATTGCATGAGAAAAGTCTGCGACAGCAGCAATAATGCTTTGCCCTAAGACAACTTCCTGCGCATTTAATATTTCGCCCCCAAAATGTTTGGTGGTATTGTAATAGCTTACAAAGGCGACCACTTTCATATTGGCTGAATTCCATGCTGTATCTAAAGTATAAGTATATGCTTTTGAAAAATGTTGCCCTGCAATTACTGAAGCAGGGATAATACCCGCCGTACCAAGTGTAGGAGCCATATTAATTCTTACTACATGTTTATGATAAAATACATACTGTCCCGTCAGGGTTGTTGGCATTCCGCAGGGGTAATGATAAAATTCACAGGATGTGTCAGGACTTCCACAAAAAATTCCTTCATAATTATTCTGCGCATAAGAAGAAGAACCCGTTACCGTATCTTCCACCAGCAAGCAACTAATTCTCATATCGCCGGAGGCTGTATCAACAAAATTGGCAGTAACAGTAACTTTAGCTAGTCTTGTTGTCGAATCGTACATGGAGGCTATATCAATGTTTACAGGAGACGGGACACTAAGCCGCATGAATGTGGCATCTTTGGTTTGGTTAAAAGCAGCATTAACAGTAAACAATTGGCGATAAACAGTATCCCCGCTCTCAGCAGACCAATCTGCCCTGTCCACCATCACCTCGGGGTAACCGGGAACCTGGAATGCATTGGTAAGCGCTTCGGTAGAGCTATTTGTCATAGGATCGCGGCTTGGACTATCGCCATGAATGGCCACTGCAATAACATTTCCGGGATAGGCTCTTAAAGTCGCATCAAAATCGCTTATTATTGACGGGCAGTTACCGCACCATGCGCCGGTGAACTCTTCTATGAGAACTTTGCGGGGTGCCTGTGCCATTGCTTGTTGGAAGCCAGTAGCAAAAAGGATAACCAGCAGAAGTAA
>PLYJ01000140.1:17834-37164 GCA_003151745.1 Bacteroidota bacterium | reverse complement strand
TTTATATTAGCGATTAGTATAACATGGCGATTGCACTTTATTATATAGCGATTTCGCCAAGTTTTTAATAGTGATAATTTATCATCGCCTGATGAATAATAACGATTTTTGCGTCATAACTAACAGAAATGACTTAAAGCAAAGTGGCTGCTTTTGGTGTTATATGAAATGAAAAAGCTGTAGATACAGTTGTGTAAGTTATCATTATTGTTTTAAATATCCTGCTTGACTTTGTGTTGACTTCGCCGAATGCGATGCGCCCAACAATTATTTTTTACGATGCTCTTCGATGTAATCCACCATGGTGTTAATGTCAACCAATATCTTTCGCCCTTCCCTTTGATCCTGGATATTTATTCCATATTCTTTTTTTAATAGCACGATCAGTTCAAGGGAATCTATAGAATCTAATCCGAGGCCGCTGGCAAATAAAGGTTCGTTATCTTTTATATCGGATGGCGTGAGATCAGTGAGGTTAAGGAAGTGGATAATCTGGCTTTTTAATTGTTCTTTTAATTCTTCTTTAGTCATTTGGTTTTCAGATTAAATTTTGTCTGATGACATTTTTATAGCCACAGATTCACAGATTAAAAAATAAATTAAATTAAAAAAAATCTGCGAATCTGTGGCATGCCTTCCTTTAATATAATTATATCAATTTCTTAAATTAATTTTTTTCTTTTCAACCCAAACAGGGTCAGCAATTGAAGCAGGATGATCATAATAATTACAGGGGCGATGATATATAGTATATCTTTTAATTTGCCTCCTTCAAGAAACAGTGTGTAATATGCCTGGAGGCACCATTGCATAGGCGATAAATTTGCCGCGTTCTTAAAAAAGTCCTGCATGGCAAAGGTAGGTACCATAAGCCCTCCAATGGCTGCCATGATGACGATAGAGATGGCACCAAACCCGTTGACCTGTTCCTGCGTTTGTGAAAATACGCCTACGCAAATGGCATAGCTTACGGCGCACCACCCGGTAACGACAGTAACAATGATTAGTGCAGTAATATCTGATGGTAAATTAAGCGCCGGCAAGTTCATGAACGGAAACAGCCATAATCCAATAGAAAATATGATTGCAGCCTGCAGGATGGTGACGCCGAGATAGGTAATTTGCTTTGACAGGATGGCAATTATATATGTAGTGGGCAGCGTTTTTAGCCGGATAAAGCTGCCGCTTATTTTTTCCTTTACCACGCTGCCGCCTAATGACATAATAATAAAAAACATGGCAAAGATGGTCCATGCGGGTACGTTGTGCTGGGTGGCATTGGGGATGACGAGAGTGCCTTGCTTCCCGCGCGCACCGGCACGGGTGGATGAAACGGGAATCATGTTAATAGCTGTTTGATTATTCAGCATTTCATTTTCCAGTTTTTCAGGCAGCGGTTTTTCATTGATTGTAAAATAGAGGCTTCTTAATGTTTCTCTGCTTTCAACCATTTGCAATGCGCTGCGCACTCCTCCTTCCACAGAAAGTTTTAACGATTCCTGCAAGACGGGATTATAATATAGGGTGAGCGGATCAATGTCGTTTGATACGGTACTTGCCTGTTGAAGTGTATCGCTCGACGTGTTCACGACGGAGTCCTCCGTTAAATCAAAACTCCTTAATGCCTTATCAGCTATGGTTTTTGATTTGGCGGCAACTTTCGATGAAAAATTTGCGGGAATGATAATACCAAGCATAGCATCTTGCTCATGCATGGCATCTGACAGTTGTTTTTCGTTTTTGCCTGCAACCTGCATTACTTTGAACATGCCTATTTTACTGACAGACCTGATGAGTTGTTGGCTGGCCTGGCCGGTATCCATGTCGCAAATTAATATGGGTAGCTTATTTTTATTTACTAATTGATAGGTGCTGTTTTGTATATTGGTTACCACGATGACTAACAGTATAGGCATGGCAAGCATGATGGTGAGTCCTAATTTATCTCTCCACAGAATTCGGATGTCTTTTATTATGGCAGCACTGAGTTTAAACATCTTCTTCATGTGACGGGTGAAAAGTGCGTGACGGTTCTATACTGTTTCTTTCTAAATACACCAAATTATTTTTTCTCAATTTAAATTAAATATTCAACTGTCGCTCGTCACCTGTTAAATTTAAAAACAGGTTTTCCAAACTATCCTGCTTGTATTCCTTAAGTAAAGCACTGAGGTTGTCCTGTGCAATGATTTTGCCACCATCTATCAATGCCACCTGTGTGCATAACCCTTCGGCTTCGCTTAACTGGTGCGATGTATATATGAGTGTGGTACCGCTTTTATTTAATTCCAACAGGTAATTAATAATGGCATGCCTTGTTAGCACATCAACGCCCACGGTTGGCTCGTCTAAAAATAGTATTTCCGGTTGATGGATTACGCCAATGGCCAGATTCACTCTTCGTTTCATGCCACCGGAGAATTTCTTAACTTGTTTGTCCTTCACTTCTTCCAGCCCCAATATGTTCAACAGTTCATCTGTTCTTTTCCTGATGGTTTGCTTATTGAGGCCTGACCAGACGCCAAAGAACCGGAGGTTTTCAACGGGGCTAAGCTCCTGGTAAAAAGATAAATCCTGCGGAACAAAACCGAATGTTGCATGCGCCGTGCCATTATGATGCCTACCCCCTTCGCGCCCCAAAAGCTTTATATGACCTTCATCAACAGCAAGCAGTCCTGTCATTAAACTTATGAGCGTAGTTTTACCGGCGCCATTAGGCCCAAACAATCCAAGCCGTTCGCCTTTAGCTACCTTTAGATTAAGCTTTGAAAATAGCATAGCTGATGAGCCCGGATAGCGGAAGCTGATGTTCTCAATGTCAATGGCTAATGGGTTTGACGCTGTCATTTTATTTTCTTCAGAGCCAAAAAAGCATTTTTTTCCAATTCGGATATCTCATGGAGATAGTCGCCCATCAAATTAAAGTCTTCCTGGTTGCCGATTCTGCCTTTATAAATTCCTGCAGCCTGCACAGCTGCTGTTCGCCACAGATCACCGGTTTTTGTAAAAGTTTCCGAAATCTTCAATAAGCTTTCATTTTTAAAATAACCGTGTGCTTCCTGCAGGAATGCAGCATATATAAACCTGAAACCTCCTCCTCCGGTGCCGATTTCTTCCTGCATACGTACCATGTGGGCAAGGTAGGAGCCGGCCTTTTGCAGCCCAAGCTGATCGCGCCATTTTTTGATTTTATTGCCGGTGTTTTTTATACCCTTTACACCCAGAAAGCTAATGGGAATGTGAAGCATGCTGTTCACATTTTTTCTGATCCCGTTTTTAATGGCGTGTTTTATTTGTTCATCCGTAATAGCAACTCCGTTTTCAGGATAATATATATGACCTTTTGGTGCAAGCGCACCTTTTGCAAAACGTACCCTTTCAAGCTGGTAGCTGTCCAGTGTGGTGGTATGTTCCATAACGGGGTCACTAATCAGGTAGTTGTCCCCTTGCTTTCCATAAACAATCAGGTTGTGGGCATTAAAATGAAAGCGGTACTCTTTAGGAAAGTAGGGAAGATAATAAACACCCACCTGGAGACCCACGGGGTGGCCGCCGGCAAGGCATTGCTTTAAAAATTCCTCCGCCCTTTCTTTTGAACGGAATTTTTTTCGAATCACCGGAATGCCTAAAGATTTGCAGGTATGGTTAAATATATACCCCGGCAATGTGCGGAAAGCAATAGCGGGGCCATTGTTGATTTTTAAAAAAGGGAAATAAATAAAAAATAAACCTGCCCCAATGCCAAAAGCAAGCGGTTCGGTTATTTTGCCCCCCGAACTGATCTTTAATAAATTGCTCGTTACGCCCGATTCACAATGTGCTGCCTGACGGTGTTCAAATGTTTTTGGGAATTGAGGTAATTGGAAATTAGGGTAATTAGGATCGTCGTTAATTACCTTATTTATCCTATTTACCTTTTCACTATTCATTTATGGTCATGCTTTTAATGTCTTCCACCTTTATATTAAATGCCTCGGCGTATTTCTGCAGTTTTTCGTTTGACAGGTTCTTAAACACACCTGGTTTTAAATGCCTTTTAATTTGCCATTTCCAAAAGCCCGTGTATTCTGCCAGAATGCTTATATCCATTAACCTGTACTCCATAAAGAATAACAGTGGGCTGGCATTGTTATTCAGCACTTGTTCGCTTGCTGCTTCGATTCTCTTTTTAATATCCTCCCATGCCACATCCAACGCTTTTATTTTCACATCCCATCCGCTACTTAGTTCAGTAATATATTTACCGGAACTATCCGTTGCATAGCAAACCTCTTTCGTGAACTTGGCAAGCGAACTTAAGTCCTGTGGTACCTCTTCCTTTTTCATTTCATCCGATTTGGAGATTAAGGTAAGTAGGATAATTCAGGTAACTTAGAATTGACTTAAATGCCGGCCTCCTCAATTACCCTATTTACCTCGGTTACCTTAATTACCCTTTTTCATTAACAAACAGTGAGCAGTGCATACATATATGAAAAGCGCGCACTTTCAGGAACAAGCAATAATATTTTTTCGCCTTTTCTTAATCTCCCGCTTTTAAACAGCTCATCTATCATCAGATAAACCGATGCCGCGCCTACATTGCCAACGGTATATAAATTAACAAACCATTTTTCATACGGAATGCCCCCGCCATACTCCTGGATCATATCATAGATTTTACTTTTAAAGAAATTACTGGATATATGTGGTAAAAAGTAATCTATCTCCTTCGCCGTAAGCCCCTTCTTTTCAAATATCTCTTTTATCTTCTGGCCTCCTAGTGGAACGATATTGTCGCTTAATAAAGAAATATCCTGCTTGATGCTGAAAATGGATTTAGTCATTATTTCTTCCGGCGTATAATCCATAAAGCTCTTTAATGAACCGTCTGCTTGCTTTTCACTGCCCATATACATGCAGGTATCCATCTGGTTAGCGTATGAAACACCCTCTATCCATTCAATACGAAGGCTGAGCCCCTTTTCATTTGGCTTATCAGTCATTAAAAAGGCAGAAGCACCATCAGATAACATCCATCTTAAAAACTCTTTTTGAAATGCGATGTATGGATTTGCTTCCATCTCTTTTAGTTTCTGCGCTTCTTCCTCAAAAACTTCAGACACGATCAGGCGCGAGAATCGTTCGGAACCTGTGGCTACCGCTTTTTTAACATAACCGGCTTTTATAGCAAGGTAAGCATACTTAAGTGAGTGCATACCGGCACAGCAAACCCCTGACGGAGACACTACTTCAATTGGTCCGGCCTCCGGCAACCAGCCATGCGCCATTACTCCGTGGCTTGGCATCATCTGATCGGGAGAGGAAGTGCCGCATGACAATAATTCAACTTCCTTTAATTTCTCAGGATCATTATCAAATAAAGCCCGCACAGCTAACGCTGTCATTTGGGCATTGGTATGCGTTGCTTTCCGATCTTTGGTAAGTGCATAAAACCTGTTTACAATGCCATTATTGCGTAGTACTATTTTTTTTGATTTGGATGGCTTGTTATTAATATATCCCAGGTATGATTCCATTTCATCATTTGAAACCGGCTCATTTGGGAAAAAAGCGGAAGTGTGATTTATATAAACGTTTGTTGCCATATATGTTTCTTAGAAGAGGTATTTAAGGTAATTTGGATAATTGGGTCATTAAGGACGCCCTTAATTACCTTATTCCCCCTAATTACCTATTTCCTTATATTTTTACATGTGAATAGTTTAATATTTTACTTTTTATTCTTTTTGATGAAAACGGTTTTAAAAACACTGCATCCAAAATGAGAAGAACGGGTGCTCCTAAAAACAGGGCAATGAAAAGATAATATTTAAATGCTGCAAGCCATGGCGTTCTGTTTTTGCGTTTAGCAATAAATTTTGCCCATGCAGCAAATATTGGTTTTGCCCTGACTTCAATAAACATCAGTCTGTATTTTATTTCAACAGCTTTTTGTTTTAATAATTCATCCTGCATCCCATCCCACGCATTCAGGCCTATATATTTTGCAACAGTTTTCCCAAATTCTTTCGCATGTGCAATATCCTTTTCCGACACGCCCGGCTTTGGAAAAAGATTTAGATATCGTTCTTTTTTGCCTGAAAGCATCCAGTAAAAAATGGTGACAAAGCTTACGGGATTTGGATGCTTGTCTACCAGTGCAATATTTCCAACCAATTTTGCACCGGCATCCTTTAATATATTACGTACACGAACAAAAGCATTTATCCACATGTTTCTTGCAGCGCTTAGAGTAATAACCGGTGTGTCTTTTAGTAAAGCCATGAATTCGGCCTTTTGCAATAATGAGTTGCTTGGAATGCTCGGTGATAAGAACCACGGCTGATATCCTAAAATGATCAGATCGTAGGATTTCTCTTTTAAACCCAACGGCTCCAGTTGCTCTGGAATCCCTAAAACACAGGATGGCATGACGGAAAAGAAACGCTTGCCTGTCCAAGGGAAAGTATAATCAGCAACAGGCCGGACCACTGCTTTTTCAACAGATGCCCCGGACTCAATAAGCGGCTGAGTAAAGGAATTCATGATCTCCCCCATTTGACCTGACTGTGTGTAATATATGGCTAAGATTTTTTTATTCATCCACGACCCCGTTAAATCTTTTGAAAGCCGAAGAAAATGAAATTCGGCATTGACACTATTATCTTGTTTTTTGAAATTCAAAAACTAAGAGGAAGCCAGAAAAAAACAATTTTCCATCCTGCAGTAATCTTCATTTCGTCAAAAATAATTAAAATAATTTGGGTTTCATTTATTTTGTTCAAAATGTCAACAAGATGCAAAAATGAGCATCTCTAAACAAATAACCGTTACATAATTTTAGAAATAAACTACATAATTCACCTCATAAAACCTGATGCGCGGATTAATTTAATTCACTTCCTTTGAGCCTGCAAGTTTAAAAGCGATTTTGGTGAAGAAGGAACTCCAATTTTCAGGATTATGGGCTGTTATTTTAGGCGGTTCAGGCGGGTTTGGATTTGCCACAGTAGAAAAGCTGGCTGCACATGGTATGAACATTGCCGTTCTTTACCGTGAAACCTCTGCGACAGAAAAATTATTGCGTGAAAGATTCAGTAAGATTGCCGAACGAAATGCAACAACGATATTACCCTTTAATATAAATGCACTTGACCCGTCTGCCAGAGAATCATTTGTACAGGAATTAGCTGCCCTTGCTGACAAGCATAGTGTGAAATTGCTGCTTCATAGCATAGCGAGAGGTAATTTAAAACCCCTGACTAAAGCGGATAATATAAATGATGTGGATGATTTGCTTTCCGCAGATGATATTCAGTTCACCACCTATGCCATGTCAACCAGCTTGCTTGATTGGACACGGTCGCTTTTGAAGGTCGGTCTTTTTCATCCTGACGGGCGCATTATTGGACTTACAAGTGAAGGGTCGCATAAATATTGGGACGGGTATGCAGCGGTTTCCATTGCAAAGGCCTCCTTAGAAAGTCTTGCAAAATATATGGCAGTTGAATTTAGCCCGCACGGTTTAAAAACAAATATAATACAGGCCGGCATCACCGACACTGCATCACTCAAAAGGATACCGGGAAGCGAAAAATTAATTGAAATAACTGGCAGAAGAAACCCGATGGGCAGAATGACGAAGCCTGAAGACGTTTCGGGAGTTATCTACCTGCTTTGTACCGATGAATCCTTTTGGATAAACGGCGCAATGATTCATGTAGATGGCGGAGAACATTGCCGGTAAAACTATTTTAGAAAAGGAATTGAACAACCACATATTAAATCATTTACCATACAAATCGTCTTTTCGTTTTGTAGATAACATTTCTCTGCTCAGTGAGGATGAGGTGAGAGGAGATTATACCCTTAGAAAAGATGCCTTTTTTTATGAAGATCATTTTGCCGATAACCCGGTAACGCCGGGAGTTATTATCACAGAAATTATGGCCCAGATAGGCCTCGTTGTTTTGGGAATATTTTTGGTGCTTAAAGAAAATGAATTTAATAATGAACAGGACGAATCGTTATTTCCCCTGCTTACTTCAACAGATGTTTCCTTTTATAAAATTGTTCTACCAGGGCAAAAAGTAACCGTCATTTCTAAAAAACAATATTTTCGTTTGGGAAAGCTTAAGTGTTATATAGAGATGCTGGATAGCTCGAAGGTACTGGTTGCGAAAGGAATGTTTTCCGGCATTATCAAAAAGATTGATATTAAAAAATGAGTAAGCGTGTTGTGGTTACCGGTTTAGGAGTGATTTCACCTAACGGAATTGGAATTCCGGCTTTTTTAAATGCGATACAAAATGGTACGTCGGGAATAAAATTTCTGCCGCATTACAAAGAGCTTAATTTTAGCTGCCAGTTGGCAGGGATACCTGATTTTGAATGGGACACATTAAAAAATTATATTTCTGATGTTACATTTCATGGATTAAAAGGCACCAATATCGCCTATGGATTAGTGGCTGCATTGGATGCTTGGACCGACTCAGGAATGACATACGAAACGGATGAGCCGCGATGGGAAACCGGCTGTGTATTTGGCAACAGTGTTGCCGATACGGAAGCCATGAAAAATGTGATTAACCGGGTAGATAATAAAGAAGCCAAAAAATTAGGCTCACGGATTGTAGAGCAAGTCATGAACAGCGGAATAACTTCATATATATCAGGCAGGCTGGGTTTAGGTAATAAGGTGATCGCCAATTCAGCAGCATGCACTACAGGCACCCAGGCTATTTTAATGGGGTCTGAATATATAAAGCATGGCTATGCAAAACGCATGCTGGTTGGCAGCACAGAATATGTTGATACCTATGTTTACGGCTCTTTTGATTCCATGAGGGTGTTGTCCCGAAAGTTTAATGATCGCCCGGAAAAGGCATCAAGGCCCATGAGCTCATCTGCCGGCGGGTTTGTGCCAGGTTCGGGTTCGGGCGCTTTGGTGCTGGAAGATTTGGATTTTGCATTGCAGCGAAATGCAAAAATTTATGCAGAATTCTTAGGAGGATCAGGCAATTCGGGAGGGCAGCGCTCAGGTGGCACCATGACGGCGGCAAACCCTAAAGGAGTAATCCGGTGCATTGAAGAAGCAGTATCCGATTCAGGCATCAGTGCTCAGCAAATTGACCTCATTAGCGGGCATTTAACTGCAACGAATGCTGACAGGCAGGAAATTCAAAATTGGAGTGAGGCGCTGAACAGGGCGGGCAGTGATTTTCCGCTTGTTAATTCCTTAAAATCAATGATCGGTCATTGCCTGAGTGCGGCAGGATCCATTGAATCTATTGCAGCAATCCTGCAGATAGCACATCAGTTTGTTCATCCTAACATAAACCTGGAAGATCCTAATCCTGAAATTACAAAGATGATAAGCGTAGATTGCATGCCCGTTAAAATGATAAAAAAAGAAGTTAACATTGTCGCTAAAGCCAATTTTGGATTTGGGGATGTGAACTCCTGTATACTACTTTCTAAATTTAATTAAGGATGAGCAGAGAAGAAATTTTAAATGAGCTAAAAAAAGTGTTAGCACCTTATACAGTCAATAAGGAAATGCTGAACAGCATAGGCGAGCAAACTGATCTTATAAAAGATTTAAAAATTAATTCAGCCAACCTGGTTGACATTATCATTGACGCAGAAGCTAAATACAATATCGAAATTGATAATGATAATGCTGAAAAAATGATTAATGTGGCGACCTGTATTAATGTAATCATGGAAAAGCTGAATCAAAATAAATGACAGGCACGGGAAATGATATCGTATCTTTAAATGCTATAAATAAAGTCCGTACAAAGCAATCGCGGTTTTATTCAAAAATACTTTCACCTTCGGAAGAAACTCTTTACAGTAAGTCAGCTTTTGCATCAATCCCCTTCGAAAACTTTGTGTGGCTATTATGGTCAATAAAAGAATCGGCTTTTAAATACTTGCAAAGAACTAATCCGGATTTGATTTTTTCTCCAACCAAAATTATTGTTCATCGGCTTCAAACTCCTTCTGCATATTCTGTTTCAAGTTTTGACGCTACGGAATTGGAAGGCATCGGCTTTGACAGTAGAGACGCAAAATTTTGCGTCTCTACGATTAAAGGCATAATAGCTTACGGGCCTAATACCTTTTATTCAAGGTCAATAATTTACAAAGAACTGGTTGTTTCAGTAGTAAACGGAGATGCGAATTTTGAAAGCACCTCTTGGGGCATTAAATGGACAGATAAGTGTCATCCTCCATTTCAGTCAATAGCAGTGAGGAAATTTTTAGTTAATAGACTGTATAGTCTGTTTCAGATGGATAACCTAATGATTGGTAAAAGCTCTTATGGGTTTCCCATCGTACTGGAAGGAAGTGAAGAAATATCAATTCCCATTTCGCTATCCCATCATGATCACTTCGTTGCTTATTCTTTTCAATCAAGAGATGTTTTTTGCTCCGCAGCATGATTTTATAATTTTAATTACAAGTACGCCGGAAATATTGTCTTGTCTTAGAGGTTCAGCTTATACTGAGGATTAAACAATTTCCTAAATTTGCCAATAAAATAATATGAATGGGAAATATTGAAGAAATAGTGGGAAAATTAAAGGTTCAGATAATACAGCAATTAAACCTGGTGGAAGTTAAGCCGGAAGATATTGATGCTGACAGTCCTTTATTTAATGACGGGCTTGGGCTGGATTCTATTGATGCGCTCGAAATAATCGTGTTGCTTGAGAAAAACTACGGCGTTAAAGTCAGAAACCCTAAAACATTAAAGAGATCTTTTATTCTGTAAAGTCATTGGCAAATTTTATTGTTCAAAACCAAAAATAGTGTTTTCAAAAGTTTTTATCACCGGCATGGGAATGGTCTCATCTATCGGAATGAATGTGGAAGAGGCATTTGATTCGCTGAAGAGAAGTAAATCAGGTATCGGTCCAATTAATTACCTGGAGACGTCACATAAAAAGAACATCAAGGCCGGAGAAATACAAAAATCAAATGATGAACTGTCTGCCCTTGCCGGCACAACATCCGATAAATATGATCGCACTACCTTGCTGGGCATGATAGCCGTGAAGGAAGCTTTGAATCATGCACGCATTTCAAATACTGAGTACGCTGATCTTTCTTTTATTTCATCAACCACTGTGGGCGGTATGAGCAGAAGTGAATTGCTTTACCCTTTTTATCTGAAGCATGAGCCATTTGATTCATTTATTGAAACCCACGATTGCGGCGAAAGCACGCAGACAATTGCCGGGTTGCTTGGCATAAAAGGCTTTACCTCTACTGTCAGTACAGCCTGCTCCTCTTCTGCCAATGCTATTATGCTTGGTTGCAGAATGATCAAAAATAATATGTGTGAAAGGGTAATTGTTGGTGGAACAGATGCGTTGTCAAAATTTACGCTTAACGGATTTAATGCACTTCAAATTTTAGATGCTGATCGGTGCAAACCATTTGATGAAAACAGAAAAGGATTAAATCTTGGCGAAGGAGCTGGTTATCTTATTCTGGAATCAGAAAGCTCCGTTTCTAAAAGAAATAAAAAGATTTGGGCAGAGATAACAGGATATGGTAATACATCGGATGCCTATCACCAGACTGCATCATCTCCAAACGGAGAAGGTGCTTTTCTCGCCATGCAAAAAACACTTGCGATGGCGAATGTTCGCACACAAAGCATCAGTTACATCAATGCCCATGGCACAGGCACTGCAAACAATGATTTATCTGAAGGAACAGCCATTAAAAGGCTTTTTGAAAATAATATTCCCAAATTTAGTTCCACTAAAGCTTATACAGGTCACACCCTTGGCGCTTCAGGGTCAATAGAAGCTGTTATCACAACACTCTCGATAAATCATAAAACCATTTTCCCCAATCTTAATTTTACAACGCCGATTTCTTCCCTCAATATTTCTCCACAAAGCAATTTGCTGACAAATTTTGAAATCAAGATGGCGCTTTCCAATTCATTTGGCTTTGGCGGAAATTGCACGTCGTTATTATTCAAGCAGGCAAGCTGATGAGCATTTATATATCAGGAAGCTGCTGCATTTCACCGCAACTTACTTTTAATCAAAATTGGCCTCCCACTGAAATCAATCAAGCTCATGAATTTCATTTGCCTGCTATTGAACCTCAATATGCGGCATATATACCTCCCCTTCTTATCCGGAGAATGAAAAAAGTAATAAAGATGAGTGTTGCATGTGCCTTTGAAACACTTAAAACATCTCAGATCGAAATGCCCGATGCAATTATTGTGGCTACAGGCATGGGCTGCTTTGATGATTCTTGTAGGTTTCTTGAGCAGTTGATTGACAATGAAGGCGGTTTACTGCCGCCAACCAACTTCATTCAATCAACCCACAACAGTATCAGCTCGCAGATTGCGCTTATGCGCCAATGTCATGGATATAATATGACCTATGTTCATAAAGGAATATCATTTGAAAGTGCTTTAACTGATGCGATGCTCATGCTAAGTGAAAATCCTGAATTAAATATTTTGACAGGTGGTGCAGATGAAAACACTGTAGTCTATACTGAACTGCTTACTCATGCCGGATATTTGAAAGAGGGAACACGTCATTTTTTAGAAGACGAACATCAAGGCTATATACAAGGCGAAGGAAGCGCCTTTTTCATGGTTACAGGAGCTGATCATGAATCATGTTTTGCAAAAATAGATGATGTGGGAACATTTTCATTTCCTGAATCTGAACATGAAATCATCAAAAACGCGCAACTGTTCCTTCAAAAGAATAAAATTAGTATTGAGAACATTGATCTTTGCATGCTTGGTTTTTCAGGAGATGCCATATTGGACTTCAAGCTGAAGCAAGTATCGTCTTCCTATTTAAAATCAGTTCCCAAAATAATATATAAAAATATTTGTGGAGAATATTTTACTGCAAGTAGCTTTGCCTTATGGGTTGCAAGTCAAATATTGAAGACAAAACAAATTCCCTCATATCTTTGTATTGAGGAGCAAAAATCTGGATCTGCCCGGAATATTTTGATTATTAATCATTACAGGGATTCCAATTATTCATTTTTATTGGTTTCCTCATGCTGAATCATCGTTTCGTTACAGCTTTTTTTTAAATCGTAATTGTTGGAATGATTGTGGCGATTGCTTTTTCAAAAATCAGCGTGCCTTGGTTACTAATTCCAATCATTATTTATTCAGCAATTGAATCTTACGGTGCATATTTCATTCAATCAGGATTTCATTTTAAATCACTATGCAAGGCAAAAACAAATGAAAAAAATATTGTCATTACCTTTGACGACGGGCCATCTGCTAATGCAAAGGAGGTTTTGGAAAAATTAAAAAGGGCGAATGTCAAAGCAACGTTCTTTCTTATTGGTAAGAATATTTTGAATGATAAAGAGGTTGTGAAGCAAATTCATGATGAAGGCCACCTGATAGGCAATCATAGTTTTACTCATTCCGGTTGGTTTGACCTATTTTCTGCCAATAGAATAAAAAGCGAACTCATACAGACGGAAATGCTTATCCAGGAAACCACTGGCATTACGACAAAATTATTCCGCCCTCCTTTTGGTGTTACAAATCCTAATCTGAGAAAAGCTCTAACCAAACTAAATCTCATTTCTATCGGATGGAATGTTCGCTCCTTCGATACAAGTATAAAAGATGAAAAAAAAAATTAAAGCGGTTAGCCCGGCTAATAAAACCCGGAAGCATCATATTGCTTCATGACAGAGTGCCTCAAACGGTGAATATGCTTGATCAGTTTCTACAATGGATAAACGAGAACCATTACAAAGTAGTTTCAATCGAAGAACTGCTAAAAATAAAAGCGTATGAATAAAAACAACCTGTTTCCTGTTCCTTCTTTTTCTGTCCTCCTTTGAAAATCTAAAAGCACAGGAAAAATACAATGTTGTAGTTGATACTTCTTTGTTAAAGCAAAAGATGCAGAAGATGGCAGCAGAAACAAATACGATTGAAAGCGATTTTGTTCAGGTAAAAGAGTTAAAGATGCTTGAAGAGAAAATGACAAGCTCAGGGCATTTCTTCTTTAAGAAAGAAAATTTAGTAAGGTGGGAATATTTTAAACCTTATTCCTACCTCATTATTATCAATAAGGATAAAATCATAGTAAAAGATGATAAGAAAGTTTCAAATTTCAATATCAGCACCAGCAAAGTATTTAAAGAAATCAACGACATTATGCTTAATTGTATTCAAGGTAAAATCCTGAATCAGGATAAATTTAAGTTTGCTTTTTTTGAAAGCAGTGCGAATTATAAAGTAGAGTTATCCCCTCTGAATACGAATCTGAAAAAAGCGTTGGCAAAAATTAATTTGTATTTTGATAAGCAGCTAACGCACGTTGTGCAAATCGAAATAATTGAAGATTCGGATGACAGAACGACGATCCGGTTTAATAACACAAAGCTGAATATACTTATAAACGATGAAGAATTTAACAATAAGTAGCATTCTTCTGTTATTATTAGCAGGTTGCTCGTCTGTTAAAACAATTTGTTGTAAAAAGAAGGCGATGTTCTTTTGTCAAATGAAAATATTCATCCTTTATACACGCTGCATAATAAAATTTCATAACAGTCATCAATTGATGCTTTTAATCAGCATTTTAGCGGATTGTTTATTATCAAAAGAACCGATTCTTCTACTACGCACATCGCCATGCTTAGTGAAATCGGGATTAAAATATTTGACTTTGAAATTGTAAAAGACAAGATAAATTCGGTTTACTTTTTTGATCCCTTAAATAAAAAAGCTGTTGTGAAAAGGATTACAAAGGACATAGAATTAATTGCCGGTTTGAAAAGCATCGGACAAACATCAAAGAAATATTATTATAAAAAGCAGGATGCAACTATTTATAAAACAGGGAAAGGGCTTAATAAATATTTATTTTACGTGAATAAAGATCAATTAATAAAAATTAAGAACGTTGGTCTTTTAGGAACCAAAAAACATGTGTCGTTTGAGGATTATAATCATGGTATTGCACAACACGTTACACTAAAGCACAATATGATCAAAGTACGAATTGAACTAACCGGATTAAAAAATGAGTGAAAAAAATAATAACAAAAATTATTTCTCAACCGTTCAAGCAGAGAATGAAATGGAAACCGGAAAACCAATTATAAAAATTCGGTTTAATAAAGAACATGCCATATATAAAGGACACTTCCCCGGAAAACCAATTGTCCCCGGGGTTTGCCTTATTCAAATGATAAAAGAAGTCTGTCTTGAAAAAGATGAATGCCAGTTTAAACTTGCTGTACTTGCGGATTGTAAATTTTTAAAACCGGTTATTCCGAAAGATGAAGATATTTATTCAATTGAATTCAAAAGAAATGTCGTTCAAAAGTCTGTAGAAATCAGAGCGGTATTAACCAAGGATGAGGAAGCTTATTTTAAATTCAAAGGGACATTCAGCGGCCATCTGCATCATGCTTGACATTCCATCCTATAGTTCCCTTAAGACGGTGCCATGCGCTTTCTCTCTCCGTTATTGAAACAAAATCTTTTACACGCTCTATGCAGGCGATCCGGTTAAAACTCCTTTTTATGTTCACGCACTGGTTGTCAACACCTATATAGAAAGCTCGTGGCGCTGCGTTGGCGGCGGCTCGCAAATAGCCAAGTATCTTGCGCAGGGAATTAGAAATATGGGCGGCACCATCCATAATTACAGCCACGCAAAGAAGTTTAATTTCAAAGGAAATGAAATTGAGTCCGTAGAACTGCAGGATGGAAGCCGTATATATGGCAAGAAATTTATTTCCAATGCAGACATTTCCAAAACGCTGGACATGATTGAAGGCGGCGAGGTGAGACAGGCATACCGGTTGCGCATCAACAGCCTGGAAAATTCTATTTCAGCATTTATCGTGAATGTTGTTTTTAAGAAAAATACATTTAAGTACTGGAATTACAACCGCTATTATTACGGAGCAGAGGACGTCTGGAGCGGTCCCGGCTACCAAGAGAAAGATTGGCCGTTAGGGCTGGCTATGTTTACTCGATTGTCTTCCAAAAACAGCGAATATGCCGACAGCATTATGCTCATGAGCTACATGCGTTTTGACGAAGTAAAAAAATGGGAGCATTCACACAGCACCGTCCCAAAACATATAACCAGCAGGGGGCAGGAATACGAGGACTTCAAGCATAAGAAAGCCGAAAAAATTCTTGACATGATGGAAACACAGTTCCCCGGCTTCAGAAGCAACGTACACTCTTATTATACCTCCACTCCCCGCACCTATCGCGATTATATCGGAACGCGCGACGGCACGCTGTATGGAATTTTAAAAGATCACAACGATCCGTTAAAGACTTTCATCAGCCCGAAAACAAAAGTCCCCAATCTTTTTTTAACCGGTCAGAACCTGAACATGCACGGCGTGCTTGGCGTAACGGTAAGCTCTGTCGTTACATGCGGGGAGCTTGTGGATTCGCAATACCTTGTCAAGAAAATTAGGGCGGCATAGTTTATAAAGAGGGTGGCGTGTCATAAGAGTTAGGTTGAAAAAATGAAAGTCTTCAGCCAACAGTGTGCAGTCTTCAGTTTGCCATGAAGTCTGTTCAGCACTAACTGAAGACTGCCAACTGAAGATTGCGTACTTTAAAATTAAGGTTCTTTCGTTAATCGTGTGAAAAGGGTGGGTGTATTTGAGTGGCTGCATCTGCACCGTAGGTGCTATAGCTTGGTAAAAAAGAATATCCCTTTTATTTTTGTCCGCCGTAGGCGGACTACTCTTAAATATAATTTAATTCCAATGTCAAATACATACACTCAGTTACACATTCAATGTGTATTCGCTGTGAAGTACCGTGATGCCGTCATCAATAAATTATGGCAAGAGCGGTTATATAAATACATCATTGCTATTATTAATAATAACGGACATAAACTTCTTGCCATAAACAGCATGCCTGATCATTTACATTTATTTTTTGGAATGCGTCCCATTCAATCATTATCAGATTTGATGCGCATGGTAAAAGGGGATTCTTCAGAATGGATTAACCACGAAAAATTAGTTCCGGGAAAATTTAGATGGCAAGAAGGGTATGGCGCTTTCTCCTATTCCAAATCTCACACGGACGCTGTGGTTAAATATATTCTAAACCAACAAGAGCATCATCGAAAGAAAACATTTTTAGAAGAGTATAGAGAAATGCTGAAAAAATTTGAAATAGATTATGAGGAACAATACATTTTTAAAGAGCTTGCATGAATAGTTGTCCACCTACGGTGGACTAAATCGTGTGGGTGTTAACCTTTTTTACCAAGCTACTGTCCCTGACGGGACATGCTTGCAATCACTGAAAATGAATGAAGGATAATGACACCCTTTTCACACGATTAACGATAGAAACAAAATTAAACCATCAACGGTTTTTGATACATGACCCTGTTTTAAACTAACAACATTGAAATCAGGATCTGTTTAACAAATTTGCTTTTTCTTTTTATAAATCCCTCTTGTTTTTGCAACCCGTCTGCCCGTAATCATCCAAAAATGATCTGTAATCACATCGTGTTTATCAACCATTACAACATGATTACCTGTAACTACATCGTATTATCTGTAATCATAACCCTGGTTACCTGTCACTAAGACGAGTTTACCTGTAATCACATTGTGGTTACTAACCAAATTTACGTGATTACCCACCAACACAATAAAATGATTAGTAACCACGGATTGGTTACCTATCCCTAATATGTGGTTATCTGTAATCACGTTGTAGTTACAGGTAATCACGATTTGATTACACATCATTTTTGAGCGCTTTCAGGCAATTTACATGTAAAAAGCGGTATTCTGGTTTGAAATGCAGGCAATAAGCTGTTGTTTTGAGGGGATTTTGAAAGGGATACAGTGATTTGCATTTGTTTAGCTAATTGAACAAATGTTTTGATTATTTGGAAATCAAATTTGAATGATAATGCCGATTGAATTAAGACTTTTGGCTTTTGTTTAGAGCAAGTGAAAATTTATTTATACTTAGAAACTGTTTAAAATTCAGTTGAGAAAAATGTTATAGCGCTCAATAATGCCTGTTCAAAAGTATTAAGCAAATGTGTAAATCATGTAACATATTTAAGGAATTATATAATACATCGTCCTTTAGATAGTACTATCTTTGTGTATATATTCTTCTAAAATCATAATAATATGAAACCAACAATCACAAGTTCGCTCACCTCTTTTAATATTCCAACCAATGAAATCCATCTGCTTGATTATCCCGCATGGATATTTGAAGAAAAAACGTTATGCATCACCGACGCCAATAAAAAGGCATTAGAATTTTGCATGTATGAGCACCATGAGCTTATAGGATTAAGTATCACCAAGCTATGGCATGATGATGATTTAATTCACATCCTCAACGACCTTTTTATTCATCATTTCGAAAGATCGTTCTACGGCAATTTAAATCATAGAAAGAAAAACGGCGAAATTATCACAATGCGTGTCCATGCTTTGCGCATGTTAAATGCACGAACCTCTTGGGTAATATATTTAGTTCCAAAGATGGGAGGATATAAATAACAACATGAAATCCTATCCTGTAGCTGCAACAGCCACAAGTAATAGCCACTTTCAACGACTAACTATAAGCAATTCAAAGTCGTAAAACAGTCTATCCTGTCATTTTCCATTGAACAGCACGAACAATTACATGGGAACATGACTAAAGTTATTTGAAATACAATAGAAAGCTTGTAAACTTCTCGAAAATAGATCACGAATCAATTAAACTAAAATGTCATGACTGAATTAAATCAAACACCATTCTACAAAAAAGTAATGGTCATTGATGATAGTGACGTTGATCGTTACATAGCGATGCGAAACATTAAAAAGTTTGTCTTTGCCGGAGAAGTCATTCTTCAGGAATCGGCAATGAGTGCATTGGAGTATCTTAAATCATTAGCAAATACGCCTGATGAGTTGCCAAATTTAATTTTTCTTGACATAAACATGCCGGAAATGAACGGCTTCGGTTTCCTGGAAAAATACAAGAATCTTCCTGAAGCAGTTAAGAAAAAATGTATTGTCATGATGCTGACCACATCACTTAATCCAGGCGATCAGGAGCAGGCAAAAAATAACAAGTATGTAAGCAGGTTTCTGAATAAACCACTTGATGAAATGATGCTTGATGAAATATCTATGGGGAGCGGGGCCGTCGCCTGAAAAGATTTGACAAGAGGACTAAAAGAATATATCTTTGCAACGTTTTGTGTTCATTTTTCATGTGTTGTTCTCAACTTTGCCCTTTCCGGGTGGGTTATTGCGATGAATGGAAACAATC
>PLYJ01000140.1:0-17763 GCA_003151745.1 Bacteroidota bacterium | reverse complement strand
TAACGCAGCAATGCGCCTGTAAGAGGCATTTAACGACATTTTATGGAGGGGATTGCGGATTAAATCCGCAATCCCTTTTTTCTCTTTTAGTCATTAAGCTATGCGTAAGATTCAATTGGATAATCATCCCCCAATTTGCCTCAGCGCAAAAATCCCGCATCCGGGCAACTTATTATGGCTCTGTTAAGCAAAAATAAATTCAACGTTATCTTTTGATGAATTGACTTGTTAAAATTAAAATTTAAACCAAAATGAAAAAACAATTACATGCTTTCGCTATAATTGCGACATTCTTAAAATTATTATTAATCCCGCAGTTTGCATCCGGGCAGCAATCCCGCCTATGGGCTACCTACTATGGCGGGTCTGGAGCTGAGACAAACTGGAGCTCCTCTATAGTTGGCTTAAGAACGGATGCTGTTGGTAATGTATATATGACTGGAGCTACCACCAGTACCAACAATATAGCCGCGGGAGGGTTTCAGAATACTTATGGAGGAGGATGGGATGCATTCCTTGTTAAATTTGATGCTAATGGCAAGCGCCGCTGGGCTACTTACTATGGTGCCTCAGGAGATGAATTGGGCGTTAGTGTAGCTACAGATGCTGCAGGAAATGTGTATCTGGGAGGCCATACTACCAGTTCCGACAGCATTGCATCCGGAGGATTTCAGAATACTTATGGAGGAAGCAGTGATGCATTCCTCGTAAAATTTGATTCCAGTGGCAACCGCCTATGGGCTACCTATTATGGTGGTTCGGGAAATGAGCAAACCTCTGGTGTAGCAACCGATGCTGTTGGTAATGTGTACTTGTTAGGGTGGACCGATGGCAGCAACAACCTCGCCGCGGGAGGGTTTAAGAACACTTGGCCTGGTGGACAGTATGATTTATTTCTTGTAAAATTTGATAGCAACGGTAACCGTCTTTGGGCTACTTACTATGGCTCAAATCAAGGGTCATTCCCTTTCGGAGTTGCCACTGATCCTGCAGGTAATGTGTATATTACAGGTGAGACCGAGGACGCTGATAGCATTGCCTCAGGAGGATTTAGGAATACTTTGAGGGGCACTGAAGATGCTTTTCTTGTAAAATTTGATGCTGAAGGCAACCGTATTTGGGCAACTTATTACGGGGGATTGTCAAGCGATTATGCTCAATGCATAGCAACGGACGCTGCAGGGAATGTTTATATAGGAGGACCAACAAGTAGTACAGACAACATCGCCTATAAAGGGTTTGAGGATTCTCTTAGTAGCACAAATTCATCAGTCTTTCTTGTAAAATTTGATGGGGCTGGCAACAGGCTTTGGGGCACTTACTATCAGGGGAACAGTGAAGTTGATGAATGGGGAATTGCTACAGATTCTGTGGGTAATGTTTTTATGGGAGGCCATACTGAATCTGCTTCCGGCATCGCCTCAGGAGGGTTTGAAAATACTTTTGCAGGAAGCGAGGAATCGTATGTAGTTAAATTTGATTCAAGCGGGAATCGGTTGTGTGCTACTTATTACGGCCATGATGGTGCTGATGTGGAAGGTGGTTATATTGCTGTGGATGCTGCTTCTGGTAATGTGTATTTAGCGAATGTTACTACTTCCGAGACGGGCATCGCTTCAGGTGGCTTTCAGAATACTTATGGTGGAAATTCTGATGTATTCCTGGTGAAATTTTCTCCGTGCACTACTACTCCTGTTGCTAATTTTCAAGTAAGTGACGCAACATTCTGTACTTATAATTGCATAAATTATACAGATCATAGTTCAAATGCCATAGCATGGAAATGGAGCTTTCCCGGCGCTATTCCTTCATCCAGCGCAATTCAAAACCCACAGGGTATTTGTTACGATTCGGCGGGCACCTATAATGTTATTCTTATTGTTTCCAATAGCGGAGGTGTAACCGATACTCTTACGGTTCTCAATCAGATCAAAGTGTTTCCTAACCCGCCAACTCCTGTAATAACACAGCATGGTGATACACTCTATTGTGCTACTGATCCAACATATACGTCTTATCAATGGTATGATAGTACTTACCTTATTCCGGGCGCAACAGATACTTTCTTAGTCATCACTCATGGCGGTAATTATAATGTAGCCGTGCATAACGAATTCGGGTGCTTCATTTCAGTAGGTATTACTATCGCTCACAACGTAGGCATTAGTGAATTTTCTATTAACAATTTATTTTCTCTTTCTCCCAATCCCGCCACAAATGAGCTATTCGTTAAGTATTATTCATCAGTTGGAAGGGGAACGCTTGCTATTATAAATGTTCTGGGAGAAACAATGCTCTCCAACCCCCTCCCCTTCGGGGAGGGCAGGGGTGGGGCTGCCGGAGGTGAGGCTCTTAATATCAGCAACCTCCCGGCGGGAATGTACTTTCTTCAAATGAAAACAGAGAATGGGATTGATACTAAAAGATTTGTGAAGGAATAACTTTATCCTTTGCCCCCCTCTCCAAAAGATCGTATGCCGCTTCCTTTCTCCGGCGCCTGCCCCGATACTTTCGGGGGAGATAGTGCCTGAAGGGCGGATGAGGCCAAGAAGGGCTAAGGGCGAGGTCTAACAAAACTGAACGATTTAACCAAAAATCAAATGTTGAACTCCAAATTTATTTCAAAAGAGAAAGTAAAATCCGGATTGCTATCGGGAAAAACACTAATTCTAATTCTGTTAACAATCATAAGCAGCATAAACTTTACGGATGCACAGTGGGTGCAAACCAGCGGGCCTCATGGATGTGGTCAGATTAATTGCTTTGCTGTGAGTGGAACGAATATTTTCGCAGGCACACAGGCCGGTGGTGTGTTTTTATCCATGGATTCGGGCACAACCTGGTCGGCTGTTAATAACGGCTTAAAAGATACTACTGTTACTTCGCTGGCTGCATCCGGATCGAATATTTTTGCCGGGACACAAGATTCCGGTGTATATATATCAAAAAATAACGGGGCAACCTGGACTGCGATTAATAACGGCTTATTGAATACCCATGTTGCTTCATTAGCTGTAAGCGGCACAAATATTATAGCCGGGACTAATGGAGGCGGTGTTTTTTTTTCTACTGATTCAGGGTCAAGCTGGACTCAAAATAATGGAGGAGGTTCAGATGTTACTTCATTGGCTGTGAGTGGAACTAATATTTTTCAAGGGTCTGCAACAGGCTCTATATTTTTATCCACCGATACCGGGTTAAACTGGAAGGAGCTTAATAACTTTTATTCACCGGTTACTTCATTAGCCGTATCTGGAAAGAATATCTTTGCCGGGATAGGTAACGGGGGTATATATTTATCTGCTGATATTGGTACGACCTGGACGGCTATTAATAATGGTTTCCCCTATTATTATTATTCTCCTGCTTCATTGGCCATAAGCGGAACAAGCATTCTGGCAGGCACTAATGGAGATGGTATATTTTTATCTACCACTACCACCGCGTCAAGTTGGATCAGGGGTAATAGCGGTTTAACAGATACTAATATTACTTCATTAGTCGTATTCGGAACGAATATTTTTGCGGGTACTGATTCTTCCGGCGTATGGAAATGTCAGTTATCGAATATATTAACATGCGCACCTGTCATTAATGCATCTTCCGCCACGACCTTCTTTTGCGGCGGGTCAGTAACTTTATCAGACAATACAGGCGGCAATTATTTATGGAATGACGGTGAAACATCAAGCAGCATTGTTATTTCCGTCGCTGGTGATTATTCATGTAATGTTACTACGGGTTGTGGAACTATAACTTCAAATATAATTAGTGTAATTGTACAGATTGACACAATTTCAGCAAACGGGCCAATTACTTTTTGCCAGGGTGATAGTGTGACACTCACTGCCGGTAACGCAAGCAGTTACTTATGGAGTGACGGGGAGACCACGCTGAGCATAGCGGTTACAACTGCAGGCTATTATTCATGCACGGTTACTACTCCCTGTGGGCTAGTAAATACGAACTACATTCAGGTAACTGTAAATACACCGCCTGTTGCCACCATAACTCCGGGAGGAGCTGCTATAACTGTGTGCCAGGGCGATACGCTTGCTGCTAATGCTTCTCCCTCTTTCTGGTATGCTTATTTTTATCTGTGGAGTAACGGAGCAACAACGCAAAAGATTACGGTTTCAAATTCACAGGTTTATTCTGTAACAGTAACTTGGAATGGGTGCGCTGCAACTTCATCTGCAACCACGGTCACAGTTAATCCGCCGCCTTCCATACCGGTTATTACTGCAAGCGGCGCAACAACATTTTGTCAGGGAGATTCTGTTGTGCTTGCTTCAAGTGCAGCAACCAGCTATAAGTGGAGCAATGGTGCAACAACACAAAGCATAGTTGCAAAATCTACAGGAAACTATGGAGTTACTGTAACAAATTCAAACGGATGTTCGGCAAGTTCTTCAAATACTATGGTTATAATACATTCAAGTCCATTGGCCCCGGTTATAAAACAATTTAATGATTCTCTTAAATCAAGCTTCTCGGCAGGTAATCAATGGTATTTAAATGGAACGGTAATTTCGGGAGCAACAGGGCAATTCTATGTTCCTGCTCAAAATGGAACATATATAGTTGAAGTCACGGATAGCTATGGGTGTTCTTCAACATCTGCACCCTTTAATGTCACTAATGTTGGAATAACTGAATTAACAAGCGATTATTCCTTTTCAATTTATCCCAATCCCGCCACTAACCAGCTTACTATTATTCCTTCCTCATCAAGCATATGCTGCAAGACTGCAGCCATTTCTATAATGAATATTCTTGGAACAATACTTCTCTCTCGTTCCCTCTCCTTGGAAGAAGGCCGGGGTGAGGCCATTGATATTCGTACTCTTCCAGAAGGGATGTATTTTCTTCAAATGAAAACGGAGAACGGAAGTGTTGTGAAGAGGTTTGTGAAAGAATAAAGAAATCAGTTTGGGTAATTGATGAACTGAAGTTATCTCAAGTTAATAAAATCATATCGCAAATAATTTCATGAGATTAAGGAAGTCAATTTTTATATATTCATGTATTGCGGTGTTTTTGTTTTCCCTTATCCAGGCATGTAAGCATGAACCTCTTATTGTTCCCCAACATTCTGAAAGTTCTGCCAATGGAGGGAATCCAATCACGGGTGGCAAAGTGGGTCCTATTTATGGGAGTTCGGGCGATACTTTAAAAGACAGCATTTGCTTTAATGAAGACGTATTACCGCTCATCCTTTCTAACTGTTCAAAGTCCGGTTGTCATGATGGTAAATCTTGGAATATACCCAATCTTACGAATTTTAGTCAAATTCTAAATTTTGTACTACCTGGGAAGCCGTCGCAAAGCAAATTATACAATGATATCACTGCAATATTCAGCGGCCGTATGCCGCCCATGCCAAATAACCCGCTCACTCAAGTCCAGATTAACCTCATTAAAGAATGGATACTGGAAGGAGCTAAAAATAATATTGACTGTGGTATGAGCTGCGACACCGCAGTATTTACCTTTTCAGGTGAAGTCAATATTACCTTTCAAAACTATTGCCTTGGTTGTCACAATGGCGGCACTAGTGGCGGCGGCATTAGCCTGATCGGATACAATAATGTTGCAGCGCAGGTGAACAACGGAAAACTATGGGGATCAATTAATCACTTTAATGGCTTTTACCCGATGCCAACAGTTGGTCCGATGCTTGATAATTGCAGACTCACAACCATTAAAAAATGGATTTCTGCAGGTGCTCCGGATAACTGATAAAAGTTGCTATAATAATATGTCGGGTTGCTCCAAGATTTGTGAAGGAATAAAGAAATATGAACTTAAGGAATTAGCCGCAGTAGCAGGTTTTTTAAAAATTTGGTTTCAAATCTGCGAATCGTTCGACTGAGCTCTTGTCGAAGCCTGTGGCTTGATTTTAAATAAATATTATATATAAATAAAATAATGACCCTTCTTTCAAAATCGAATGTTTCTTCATCTGCCGTTCCCCTCTCCTTGGAAGAAGGTCGGGGTGAGGCCATTGATATTCGTACTCTTCCCGCAGGGATGTATTTTCTTCAAATGAAATCGGAGAGCGGGAGTGTGGTGAAAAGGTTTGTGAAGGAGTAATCCGACAGGCACGGGACTCTAAGCCCTTATTTCAATAGCCTCCTTTTTGGCTTCGTTCAAAAAACTATCACTTTGCTGATAGTATTTTGTAGGATAAGGGTGTGTTTCGATAAGAGGGTATTTGATATTTATTTTTGCAAACAATTTAAGGTTCTCAAAAACATTGTCTGTAAACTGGTCTGAAACCAGCAGCAAGTCAATATCTGACCATTCATGTGCGCGGTCTGTAGCATACGAGCCGAACAACAATACTTTATAAAAAGATAAACCGTTTTGCTGACAGTCTCTTACAAATGATTCAGCGGTTTTTATTGCAGCTTCTCTGTTAACCATGATCTAAGTTCGTTTACATTTTTAATCATTGCAGTTGTAAAAGATTCATTGCAGATTTTTCTCATTTGCGAAATATACTCCGGATAGCGCCCTTCTAACTGAAAGCGGTTAAGGTTGAGCATGAATTCACTTTGAGCCTCCGATAGCTGAACGGGAGTTTGAGAAATAATGTGAAGCAAATTATGCGTCTTGGGAGGTACATTGATTTCATTGTGTTTTATCCAGATAGCTTTGCTCAATTTCTCTATGACGAGGTGAGCAAAAAACAGCGCCTGTAAATATTTTTTGCCCTGCACCAATGTATCAACTGCCTCCCAGTCGTCGTTCGCCTGATCGAACCAATATGCAATATGTTCCTCTTTTGATTTCAATAGCTGAATACTCTATGCAAAGATATAGGTTTCATACTGATTAATCGAAGAATGTAATAGCAGCATGTACCCCGATGGATAAAGGATGTGCCTGGCGTCTTTATGCGAACCAATGAATTCTTCATTTGTATTAGTGAATAATGAAAAACAGCGAAGTGATGATGATGAATATCCATAACAAAACGCCCTGAAGCAATGGACGGGCGCCCACTTCTTTGATCGCTTTCACGGATATGCCCATGCCAATGAGATAAAGCGTGACGCTGAAGCCGATTTTTGAAAACTTTAGAATCTGTTGTGTTAAGGCAGCAGGAATGGCAGTGGTATAGCTGTTTATGACTGATGCTATAATAAAGAACAAAATAAAATACGGAAACACGCTTGCTGAACTTTGCTTTTTGAATACAATGGAGGTGAGTAAGATCAATGGAATGATCCACAGCGTGCGTGCAAGCTTTACTGTTGTTGCCACCTGCAATGCTTCATCGCCATAATGAGTTGCCGCTCCTACAACAGAACTTGTGTCATGTATGGCAATCGCAGCCCAGATGCCAAATTGTTGTTGAGAGAGATGGAAAAAATGTCCTAACGGAGGAAAAATAAAAAGAGCAATGGCATTAAGAATAAATATGGTGCCTATAGAAACGGAAATATCTTTCTCATCGGCATCCATCACCTGGCTTATTGCGGCAATAGCGCTTCCACCACAAATTGCCGTTCCGCATGAAATGAGATAGGATATGATCCTGTCCACTTTTAAGAGCCTGCCAAGCAGAAATCCCAATCCCATGGCAGCAGAGATGGTGAGAATGGTAAACACAAATCCATCTTTACCGGCGGCCATCACCTGGTCGAAGTGCATTCCGAAACCAAGTCCGACAACAGACAACTGCAAAAGATATTTTGTGATAAACTTTGACGGCTTGCTGAATGGATTTGTAAACAACAAGCCGATAAACAAACCAAGCGCTAATGCAATGCTTGGGCTAAGTGAAAAAAACAATATACAAGCAAGAAAAACAAAGAACAGCACCTTTGAAATTAAAACTTTAGAAGAGATCTGCTGTTGATTCATTGATTACAAGTCGGAAGTTGGCGCAATGTCGTTAAGCCAGGGACTTAGATATTATAAATAAAGTAGGATTTAAACCTTAGTAGAAAGGAGAATGTCTTTGATTTGAAACCTTATTACCTTATTTTTCTCTCAAAAGATTTTTAAATAAGGTAATAAGGTTTGAGTTAATTTAATTTGATTCTTTTCTACTAAGGTTTTACATTTATATCAATCTACCCTGCTTAATTTTCATTGCTTAAATTAATGACATGGGAGTAGGGAGTGAAAACGCATCTTCCAACTTCCTGCCGAACGGACAAATATACCATTTCAGATATTCGTATCTTTGCCGTGCAAACGAAATAAATAGCATTTAGTATGTTCGTAAAACAACTTTACACCAACTGCCTCGCTGAAGCAGCCTATTATATTGAATCGAATGGCGAAGCCGCTATCATTGATCCTATCCGCGAGTCAGAACCTTATATAGAGCTTGCGAAGGAACGCGGAGTAAAGATTAAATATGTTTTTGAAACACATTTTCACGCGGACTTTATTTCAGGGCATATTGACCTTGCAAATAAAACAGGAGCGCAGATAATTTTTGGTCCCAAGGCTGAAACAAAGTATAAAGTTTACAATGCAAAAGACGGAGAAGATTTTAGAATAGGGAACACTACCATCCGTGCCATCCATACTCCCGGGCACACTCCTGAATCCACCTGCTATCTTCTGCTTGATGAGAAGGGCAAAGAGTACTGCATTTTCACAGGAGATACCTTGTTTGTAGGCGACGTGGGGCGTCCTGACCTGCTGGATGGCAAAATGACGAAAGAAGAGCTTGGCGGAATGATGTACGATTCGCTGACCAACAAAATTAAAAAGCTTCCTGATGATGTGATTGTTTATCCCGCTCACGGGGCCGGTTCTTCCTGCGGCAAAAGCATTGGCAAGGAAACCTGGAGCACCATCGGCGAACAGAAAAAAACAAATTATGCGCTTCGCGAAATGAGTAAAGCTGACTTCGTTAAAGAACTGACCGAAGGATTAACCCCTCCTCCTGCCTATTTCTTTAAAGATGCTGCGATCAATAAAAACGGGTATGATGCTATTGACGATGTAAAAAAGAAAAACGTGAATGCCTTGTCAGTGGATGAATTTGAACGTGCAATAAAAAACGGCGCTCTCGTTCTTGACACGCGACACACAGATATCTTTGAAAAAGGGTTTGTTAAAGGGGCTCTCAGTTTTAGCCTCTCCGGTACCTATGCAATATGGGTAGGCACATTGATTGACATTAATCAACCGCTACTTATTGTCGCCGATGAAGGAAAAGAAGAAGAAAGCATTATGCGTTTAGCCCGTGTAGGTTTTGAAAACGTGGAAGGATTTTTGAAAGGTGGCTTTGCTGCATGGCAGCAGGCAGGCAAGCCTGTGGATACTGTTTCTTCCATTGATGCAGCTGAATTTGCAAAACGGGTAAAAGAAAACGGTCATGTGCTTGATGTTCGCAAATTAAGCGAAGCCGAAGCAGGCCATGTGAAAAATGCAATGGTCATTCCATTGGCGGAATTAGAAAAGAATCTCGACTCCATTAGCAAAGACGAATCAATCATGATTCACTGCACCAGCGGCTATCGCTCTATGGTTGCTGCTTCCATGTTAAAGGCAAAAGGGTTTCATCATGTATTGAATGTGTCGGGTGGCTGGAATGAAATCAAAAAAACAGACGTGCCTATTGAAACAGGCATTCCTGGCAATCTTGTGATTCCGTAAAAAAGCTGCTCTGCAAACGGAATTAATTATTCAAGACCCCCAACAACTTGCTTCCCCAAAAAGATTTTCTTCTCGTTGATTTTTACGCTGACTGGTGCGAACCCTGCAAATGGGCTGAACCGGTATTAGACGAGGTTATTAAAATGTTCAGCGGAAAACTTTTTCTTCACAAAGTAAATATTGATGAACATCCTGATTTCACCCGCCAGAACCATGTGATGAGTGTGCCCACGCTTATACTTTTTAAAAACGGAACCGAAGTATGGCGTATGAAAGGATTTGAAATTGCGTCAAAATTATATTCCATGCTTCAGGTGCATTTGGCATGATTCTTTAATTTCTTTGAATTCTTCCGCTTTTCACCTATTCTAATACACACACGTGTGCTAACACCCGTGTGCTATTGACTTGCACCGTTTTAACGCTCACCTTTGTGCTTCCCTTTTTGAATAACATGAAAAATAAAAATACGGGAGGCATCTGTTTGATGCCTCCTTTTTTTATTGCCCGGAATTGAGAAGACCTCTCCAATCACACCCATCCCTCCCTGTGTGCCAGTTCTTTAAGCTCCTTTTGAGACTTGCAACCGGTTTTATTTAAAATGTTGCGCCAATGCGATCGAACTGTGTAAAATTTCATACCAGGCTTTTCCGAAATTTCTGACGCTGTATTTTCATGCACGATCATTTTCATAATTTCCTGTTCCCGTTCGGAAAGCATTTCAGGCTTGCTTAGAAACTCTTCTGTCAGTATGGTTTTCCATTGCTTATCAGATTCATTGTAAATTGTAATCGTAAGAATAACTTTATGATCTTTTTTATGATTACTTATGTCAGTATATAGATTTAAAGAAACTGACCGCTGCAGATCCTCATGCCATTCTATCACCGTGTTTTGCGCCAGCACATGAATATACTTCCCATCCCTCTGCTTGAAACGATAGTTCACGGTATAAGTAAGTTGCTGCTTTTTATTTTTAATAAATTTTGAGCATGTATCCCTCACTCGTTTTGCAACTTCATTTAGCACCACTAACAGATCCTTTGCATGAACGCGCGTCAAAAATTCATCCAGGTTAATGTTGTATAATTCTTCTGATGTGAGGCCTGTTAACTGCATAAACTGCGGATTTACGTAAATAAATTTTCGCTTCCGGCTGTCAAAAATGCTTATGGGGCTATTGAGATGCTGGAGTAAAAAATTAATCGGCGCTGTCTTTAGGGATGTTTTGCCTGGCAAAGGCTTCTTCGGAGTCTTTTCTTTTGAATTCCTTTTGCCCATGGTTGATTTCAAAAAAATGTAGATGAAAAGATCAAAGTTATAAAAGATGAATAAATATCTTCTACTATTTCTAATTATTCCAGTCCGAACGAACATAAAGAAAACGCTCCAGTTAACAACGCTCGCTCTATTTAAAAAGGGCTGCTGATTATTTCATTGTGTGTGAGCTTGCTCCTGCAAGGCTTCCGTCAACATATATCTCTATCAGGTATTTTCCCGGAGTAAACATTTTATCCTTTTGTTCTTCCCAGCTAAGACACACATTCTGTTTAGCATTTGCATAATTAATCGTGGTAGTAGAGGCATACATCACCATTTCATCCGATCCAACCATCTTCATATCTCCTGAACCCTTTGAGCGGTCCCCCAACGGTTTGCCTCCCGGTTCCGTTATCTTCAGGTAAATGTTTTTATCTCCCGGTTTTGTAATTTTGTTTTCAAGCAAATCAAAACATACCTGCATTTTATGTATGCGCTTTGCATTAGGGTTTTCTTTGTATTTACCGTTGCCCGATCTCTTATAAGTTGTTACCTTAATGTATTCAGCCTGCAGCAGAGATGCTTTATTAACGGTAGTTTCAAGATTTTTCGAAAGCGTTTCCACCTTGCCGCTCAATTGTTGTTTATCCACTGTGAGTTGTTTGTTCGAGGTAAGTAAGGAATCAACTTTTGCGAGGTATTCATCACGAAGTCCCTGCAAATCTTTAAGCTGGCTTTTCAGTTCTGCGTTCAGCTTTTCCATATTTCTTTCCTTGCCTGTAAGATTCTTTAGCTTCACTTCCTTTTCATCGAGGTCACGCTTTGCCTGATCCAGCAAACTGTCCAACTGAGCGCTTTTACCACGGTATTGCTCCAACTCGGTGCGGGTGCTCGTCAGCACTTGCTTCACACTGTCATCAGCACTTGCAAGGTTCGACACCTGCTGCTCCATCGTATTAACAATAGTGGTGTGGCTTTTCCATTGGTAGAGGTTCAATAGCAAAGAAGCAATTAATAGAATGATCCATATCATTCCACCACGCTTTTTTTTATTTTGATCTTCCGTTTCCATTTTAAAAAAGTTTTTAATTTTTACGTAGTGCTAAGGTATAGAAAATCATTTGATTACATTTTTTAAGACATCAAAAGTTTCAACCGGCTTGCTAACAACTCTTTGAAAACAGGCATATATAACGCAGCCTTAACGGCACATTCATATAATAATTGATACCTTTACACTTATATTTCCTATATTTTTAATGGGTAAAAAGAAAAACGACTCCCGCTCAAGCGGTAATGTAAAGCGCCTCACAGAAGAGCTTTTCAAGGTACTAGACAAACATCCCAACAGAACCTTTAACTATAAGCAGCTTACCAAACAGGTAAAGGAATCTTATTATGCTTTTCGTCAGGAAGAAGAAAGTGCCGCAACAACGGATGAACTTCACCGCGAACTGAAACAGGGCATCATACACCTCCTGCAGGAACTTGCCGCAAAAGGCGATCTGATAGAAACAAGCCCCGGCCAATACAAGCTGAAGCCCGTCCATGCTTACATGGAAGGCATTATTGATATTGCACACAGCGGCGATGCATACCTCTTGAGTGAAACGGATGAAGAAGACATTTATATCGCCCCGCGAAATGTAAAGAATGCATTGAATGGCGATCGTGTAAAAATTTATCTCTATGCACGGCATCAGAAAAAACGCATGGAGGGAGAGGTAGTGGATGTCCTTGAACGTTCAAAAACAGAATTCGTAGGCACGGTGCAGCTTTCACCCCGCTTTGCTTTTTTAGTTCCCGACAGCCCGAAGATGCTGGTAGATATTTTTATTCCGCTCAATCATCTTGCAGGAGCCCAGCAAGGGCAGAAAGCATTAGCCACCATTGATGATTGGCCAAAGGGAACAAAGAATCCTATCGGAAAAATAACGCAACTGCTTGGCTGGCCCGGAGAGAACGATACAGAAATGAACTCCATTCTCTCTGAATATGGTTTCCCGCTGTCATTTCCCGAGCGTGTGGAAAACGAGGCAGCCAAGATTCCTGACGTCATTGACGAGAAAGAAATTGCACGGAGAAAAGATTTCAGGAAGATCACAACATTTACCATTGACCCTGAAGACGCAAAGGATTTTGATGATGCCTTATCTATCCGGCAAATGGATAACGGACATTGGGAAATAGGTGTTCACATTGCTGACGTAGCGCACTATATAAAAGCAGGGAGTTTTCTTGACAAAGAGGCCTATAGCCGTGCCACTTCCGTTTACCTTGTGGATCGCGTGATACCCATGCTTCCTGAGAAACTGTCGAATGGTGTTTGCTCACTGCGCCCGAACGAAGATAAGCTTTGCTTTTCCGCTGTCTTCGAAATGGGTGAAGACGGCCGCATCTATTCACAATGGATTGGAAGAACAATCATTCATTCTGATAAACGGTTTTCATACGAAATGGCACAGCAGGTTCTTGAAACAGGAAAGGGTGAGTACGTTAATGAATTGCAAACCCTGAATATGCTTGCAAAGAAATTACGTGGCGAGCGTTTCAAGCATGGGGCTATTGAATTTGAAAAGATGGAAGTTCGTTTCAAGCTCGATGAAAAAGGAAAGCCTCTTGGTGTTTATTTAAAAGAAAGCAAGGACGCGCATAAGCTAATAGAAGAATTCATGCTGCTTGCAAACCGAACTGTTGCAGAAACCATCGGACGCCCCCCCACTCCCCAAAGGGGGGAGCGAAGAACACTGTCTGATGGGCTGAATTCCCCCCTTCGGGGGGCAGGGGGGCTTCACCCGTTTGTTTATCGTGTCCACGACAGCCCTGTAACCGAGAAGCTCAACAACTTCGCTGCATTTGCCGGCAAATGGGGTTACAAGCTGAAGACTGATAATGACAAGGAAATTTCCCAGTCATTGAATTCATTAATGAAAAACCTGCGCGGCAAAAAAGAACAGAATGTGCTGGAACAGCTTGCCATCCGCACCATGTCAAAGGCAATATATACGACAGAGAACATCGGTCACTATGGTCTGGCATTTGATTTCTATACACACTTCACATCACCTATACGGCGCTACCCTGATGTGATGGTGCATCGGCTGATTGAACATTACATGAATCACAAGGAGGCTGTTGACAAAGACGAGCTTGAAGAAAAATGCAAGCACAGCACACAAATGGAAATACGCGCAGCAGAAGCGGAACGCGCCTCCATAAAATATAAGCAGGTAGAATTCCTGCAGGATAAAATAGGACAGGTGTTTGACGGAATCATCAGCGGAGTGACGGAATGGGGTATATATGTTGAGCTGGTAGAGAACAAATGCGAAGGCATGATACGCCTGCGCGACCTGGAAGATGACTTTTACGAATTTGACGAAACTAACTATTGCGTCATCGGCAACCGCACAAAAAATAAATACACCATGGGTGACACGGTGCAGGTCATGGTGACGCGTGCAGACCTGTTGAGAAAGCAGATAGATTTTAAAATGGTCAATGATTTTGCTCCGATGGCCAAAGGCCAGGGCGGTTTTTCAGCGAAGCCAAGAACACATGGCGATGGCTTTAGAAAAGAGAAAAAAAAATCAGGATCTGATAACAGGAAGACCGGGTCAGATAACAGAAAGTCGGGGTTCAAAAAGAAACGCTGGTAAGATTGCATCGTTCAGCTAAAAAATTGTTATTCAAGCTCCCGTCCATAAGTTAGTTTTCGGCAACTTGCAAAAAGATTCTTACAGAAGGACCGTTCGGAAATGAATGAAATGGATGGGGAAGAAGAGAGGGCGGCGAAGCCGCCCTCTCTTCTTCCCCATGACCCCGCTCATAATCTAATGTGTCATTCTGTAAGAATCCTGTTGATTAATCGCTATAATCTATCCTCCCTTAACTACATTGGTATCAGGACTTACTTCCCCATTGCCGTGGCTGCTATATATCCCGTCGTCCACGCAGATTGAAAATTAAAACCTCCTGTTACGCCGTCAATGTCCAGCACCTCGCCTGCAAAATAAAGCCCTTTTATTTTTTTGCTTTCCATCGTCTTAAAATCAATTTCATTTAGGGCTACTCCACCGCAGGTTACAAACTCTTCTTTAAAAGTTGTTTTTCCTTTCACATCATAATGATCATAGAGCAACACATTCACCAGCTTATGCAACTGCTCTTTTGAAAGCTGCGACCACTGGCGATGTTCATCAATGCCGGCTTTGCCGATCAGATGCTCCCACAACCTGGCCGGAAGTGCAAAAGGATTACGTGTGGTCATGGATTTCAACGACAGTTCTTTTTTAAAATTAGTACTTGCATTTCGCAAGTCATCTTCTTTTAATTGGGGAAGCCAGTTGATCTGAATGGCAAATTGATAATTCATCTCCGCCAGTGTTCGTGCAGCAAGTGCGCTTAGCTTCAGCACAACAGGCCCGCTCATGCCCCAATGCGTAATGAGCAAAGGGCCTTCTTCCTCAAACTTTGTATTCAGTATTTTCACTCTTGGCTCTGTTGCAATTCCCATCAATTCAGTGATGGCATTGCCGGGCATATTAAAAGTAAATAAAGAAGGCACAGGGCTGATGATGCTTAGCCCTGCTTTAGTTAACCATTCAAAACCTTTATTGGTGGGACTTCCACCTGTGGCAATCAACACATTGTCAAAGCTCAGCTTCCTGGCATCGCGAAACGAGAGTTCAAGCTTTCCGTTTTCTGTTTTTTCCCGCCCGAATCCCGCACGTGCGGGATCAGTCGGGCAGGCTATTTTCAGAATGTCAGCATTCATTTCAATCCTCACCTTGTGCCGCTCTGCTTCCTCCATTAGGCAGTCAATGATGGTTTGGGAACTGTCAGTAATGGGAAACATGCGCCCGTCCGGTTCTGTTTTCAATTGCACGCCCCTTGCTTCAAACCATTTAATAGTATCGCTGACCATAAACCTGCTAAAGGTGCTCTTCAACTGCTTCTCCCCTCTCGGATAATGCGTTGCAAGCAACTGAATGTCGAAACAGGAATGCGTGACGTTGCACCGCCCGCCACCGCTGACGCGCACTTTCGATAACAGCTTATTTCCCTTTTCAAAAATCGTGATGCGATGCTGCGGATACATGGCTGCGCAATTGACAGCGCCGAAAAATCCCGCCGCGCCTCCTCCTATAACTGCAATATCCTTTCTTAAATCCATTCCGTGCGAAGATAGCGTACAACATGAAATGCCGCTGTCCTTTCATAAATTGAGATATAGTAAAGAGCATAAACACAGCAGTGATCTTCCCTGCAACCGAAGGCTAATGACGATTGGCAAATGACGTTTTTATTCAGACTTCCTTCCACTTTCTTCAACAAATTTTTGAGCGAAATCGTTGTGTCAATCGGAGGCGTTCATTGAACTGTGTCAGGAATGGTTTTCATTTTCAGATTTTTTTTTCAAAATTACTATTTATTGTTGATGGACTGTTAATATGTTGATAAATCAGGGCAGGCCTTTTTGGGATGGAGATTTATCAACATATTAATAGTCAGGGGAACGTGGCGTTATGTATGGTATGCTTTGTTCCAGATTAAATCTTCCTTCAAATAAAATTGCAAACTGTGCAGCAATAAGTTTCCAGTTTTTAATTGGAGCGCACCATTGTTTGTCAATATTCCTGGCGGCAACATAAAGCAGTTTCAGCAGGGCGACTTCTGAAGTAAAGTTGCCTTTTGTTTTAGTTACCTTGCGTATCTGACGATTGAACCCTTCGATAATATTGGTGGTGTACATCATTTTACGGATAGGATCACTGTATTTAAAGTAGCTGCTCAGAGCATTCCAGTTGCTGCGCCATGATTTGATGACAGTTGCATATTTCTTTCCCCATACCTTTTCCAACTCATCCAAGCCATGCAGGGCATGTGATTCAGATGTGGCCTGATATACTTTGCGCAGGTCCTCCATGAAAGCTTTTAAATCTTTTCTCAGGATGTATTTGATGCTGTTGCGTATCTGATGTATCACGCACAGTTGTACTTCGGTCTGCGGATAGACGCTCTGGATTGCCTCCACAAATCCTTTAAGATTATCGATGCAGGCGATGAAGATGTCTTTTACTCCGCGGTTTTGCAGGTGTGTCAGTATCTGTAACCAGAAACGCGCTCCTTCACTTTCGCTGATATATAAACCTGGTACTTCTTTTACTCCCTGGTCATTGATGCCTGGTATCACATACACCGCTTTGCTTTTTACCCTGCCATCTTCTCTTACTTTAAAGTGCATGGCATCCATCCATATTACCGGATAACATTCGTCCAGGGGGCGGTTTTGCCACTGTTCTACCTCAGGAATTAATTTATCTGTAACCGCCGAGATCAGCGCCGGAGATACTTCAACTCCATACATTTCTTCTACATGGTTACAGATGTCTTTATAGCTCATTCCAAAAGCATATAACGAGATGATTTTCTTTTCTATCTCCCCGCCAAGAAACACTTGCCGCTTTTTGACTATCTCCGGCTCATAGCTTCCGTTGCGATCTCGCGGGGTCTGGAGCTCAAAGCTGCCACCTGAAGTGCGTACTCTCTTTTTGGTCTTTCCGTTCTTGCGGTTTTTTAATTCCGCTTCCTCATATAGCATGTGATGGTCTATCTCTCCCTCCATCGCTTTTTCAAGCAGTTGCTTGTATAAGTTGGTTAACAGTCCGTCCTTGCCCATGAGCTTGTCCGGATCCTCTTTTAATGCAGCCATTGCTTGCTGCTCAAAGCTATCATAGTCTATTGCCTTTCTTTCTGGCTTTAACTCTTCCATCTTTTGTTCTTTCTTTTTTCTCATTGTCTCTAAAGGTATTTATTCCTTTTGACACAGTTGGGTGAACGCTCTCCTGAAAGGTTTTTATTTCACACGGT
>PLYJ01000204.1 GCA_003151745.1 Bacteroidota bacterium | reverse complement strand
GTCGCACTTGATACTTGAATCCACACTACCAATGAACAAGTGAACTATTGAACATTAAGCACAAATTAATGTACATCTTTCACCTTCGTAAGAAAACTCATTAAAGCAATCCAGTATTCCTGGTTATCCGGCTTGTCGCTCCAAAGCATTTTCGCTCCGCTTTCACCTTCTTCCTTGGGTATATATTGAACTTTTAATCTTGAAACAACATCCTTGATCAGGTCAGTCAACTCATCGGCATGATCCTTTGAAGAGATTGCGAATAATGGTTTGTCCAAACCTTCACAATGTGCAGCAACAAAAGTTTTATCGTCGAAATATTCAGCAGGGCTAAATACAATGACGGCGGCTACTTCGTCATTTTCTTTTGCAACCATCAATGCAAGTGAAGCAGAGTAAGCGCTTCCGAAAATAATAATTCTCTTTTTGTATTTTTCTTTCAGATATTTTACTGCGGCAACTATATCCAACTCTGCATCTTTATATTCTGTGTTCAAACCCTTTTCCTTGGCGAGCTTTGCAGTTTCATTTTCTATTCTGTTCACTCTGTCTCCGCAGCGCTGGTCAATGGCGAGGCAGCTAAAGCCGTATTTATTTAGCCGCGGAGCAATTTCAGAATATTCTCCACGACTAAATCTTGCCTGGTGGCAAAGAAGAATAATGGGGGCATCACTTTTTGCCGCGGGATACCAATCACCTACCACAGCGAGACCATCTTTAGCAAGAAAAGTAACCGTTGTCTGAGCTTCAGTAGCGCATGAAATAAAAACAGGTACGCAAAGGAGATAAAAACAAGCTACTATATATTTAAGAGAATTCATGTCAATTAATTTTGCAGTATTTACCGCAAGTTAAGTGATTGTAATTTATAATGCAAGTTATACATTCATCTGCGATTAATGATTTCCCTGCTTGGCTTGTTTTTCACTTAACCTGTTAATTACTTCTGAATATATTTCTTCCATGAGTTCAGGGTGAGATTTATAAAAAGTAAAGCTATGTTCAAACTGATCTTTTGTAATATGATGACTTTTTAAAATAAAAGCATAATATTCACTGATCGTATGCCTTGCTGTATCGTTATAGTCGGGCACTTGTTTCGCAGCCTCGGCAAGATGTACATCAGCCATTACCTCTTCCATTTGTTTCACAGGAATTATATCGGCAGGAATGGAAACGCTTTTCTTAGAGCAGCTTAAAATAAATCCCATCGTGAAGATTAAAAGGAAATATTTTACTATATATGATTTCATTCCTGCTTCAAAATATTATTAATATTAACGATTAAACGAAATTCTTCTGCCCCTGCAATCTTCATTCACTTGCCCGTTCGTGAAGGCAAGAATACCATTTACAAAAGTATGAGTTATGGTAGAATGAAACTGAACTCCCTCAAACGGACTCCATTTGCACTTATAAAGAAGATTTTTCTTTTCTACAGTCCACGCACTATTTAAATCAACAAGGGCTAAGTCTGCAAAATTCCCTTCTCTTATAAAACCTCTGTCAGCAATTTTGTAGCAGGTTGCCACTGCATGGCTCATTTTTTCTGCAATCTTTTCTAATGTCATTTTCTTTTGATGATAAAATTCGAGCATTGCCACAAGTGAATGTTGAATCAGCGGGCCACCTGATGGAGCTTTAAAATAGGTCTGCTTCTTTTCTTCCAATGTATGAGGAGCATGATCAGTGGCAATAATATCAATATGGTTATCAAGCACAGCTTTTAGTATTGCCTCTTTATCATTTCTTGTCTTAATGGCAGGGTTCCATTTAATAAGATTGCCGAGTCGTTCATAATCACCTTCATCAAACCAAAGATGATGTATGCATGCTTCGGCAGTGATTTTTTTTTCGCTTAAAGGAATTGCATTGTTGAATAAACCCACTTCCTTTGCTGTGCTTATGTGAAGAATATGCAAACGGGTATTGTATTTTTTAGCAAGAGAGACGGCTAAAGAAGAAGATTTATAACAAGCCTCCTCACTCCTTATTAAAGGATGAAATTTAACAGGCACATCTTCTCCGTATCGTTCTCTATATAACTGCTGGTTCTCCCGAATTGTTTTCTTGTCCTCACAATGTGTTGCAATAAGCATAGGGGATTTGGAAAAGATATTTTCTAAAGTTTTCTGATCATCAACAAGCATATTGCCTGTAGATGATCCCATAAATATTTTAACGCCGCAAACTTGTTTAGCATCCGTTTTCAGCACTTCTTCAATATTATCATTTGAAGTGCCCATGAAAAAGGAATAGTTTGCAAAAGATTTTGCGGCGCCGATTGCATATTTCTGTTCAAGCAGCTCTTGTGTCAAAACATTGGGAACAGTATTTGGCATTTCCATATAGGTTGTTACACCACCTGCCACCGCTGCTCTCGATTCGGAATGAATATCTCCCTTATGCGTTAATCCCGGCTCGCGAAAATGCACCTGGTCATCAATTACACCGGGGAAAAGATATTTGCCGGAAGCATCAATTACTTCGGCATGAGGGGAAGAAATATCTTTTGCAATCTTTTCAATCCGTTCGTTTTGAATTAAAACATCTGCTTCAACGATTTTTCCTTCGTTAACGATGTTTGCATTTTTTATCAGGTATGATTTCAAACCTTTTTATAGCTTCTGAAAAAACTTTTCCATTTCATTTGCATCACACCCATGATTGCTTCCTTAAAAATCCCTTTACTCATTTTGCTTGTTCCTTCTGTTCTGTCAGTAAACACAATCGGCACTTCCACAATGCGGAAATCAAGCTTCCAGGCAGTAAATTTCATTTCAATCTGGAAAGCATAACCGATAAATTTTATTTGTTCCAGGTCAATGGTTTCTAAAACTCTTCTTTTATAACACTTAAATCCTGCTGTTGTGTCCTTGACTTTCATTCCGGTCACAATTCTTACATATACAGAAGCGTAGTAAGACATGATAATGCGCCCCAACGGCCAGTTAACAACATTTGCTCCTTTAATATATCGCGATCCTACTGCAACATCAGCACCTTGCGAGGCACAGGCATGATATAGCTTTAAAAGATCGTCAGGGTTATGAGAGAAATCGCAATCCATCTCAAAGATGTAATCATACTTTTTAGCTATTGCCCATCTGAAACTGTGAATATAAGCCGTGCCTAGTCCGAGCTTCCCATTTCTTTCTTCCAAAAAAAGCTTTCCTGTAAACTCGTGTTGTAATTTTTTTACAATGGAAGCTGTTCCATCCGGCGAACCATCATCAATAATGAGCAAATGAAAATCATGAGGAAGAGAAAAAACCTTCCTGATCATTTTCTCAATATTTTCTTTCTCGTTATAAGTGGGAATAATTACGATTGAATCGCTCACAAAACCAGGTTTAGAAAAACGAAGGTATAGATTAGATGCAAATCTACAATTGCAGGTTGCTTTATTAATGAAACTTGCATGAAAATCAAGAAGATCAATGAATCAATCTTCGATGGTAGTTAATCTGCCCGAGATGATAATTGAAATGCCCATAAAGTTGAATTAACATTTCTATTGTAAGCACTTTCTTTCCTAAGAATTCAAGCGGAAAAGTTTTAGCGAGGTCTTCATCTTTGAGAGTTGGCAAAACTTTTTTCATTGTTGCAATAACTTCATCTATTTCAGAGAGAAGTACTGCTTTTGAAACATTCTTGTCAGAAAATTCTTTATCCCGTTGACGAACATAGCCCGTATTTCCAAGTGTTGCGCCGATAAAATGTTTCAGATTACCAATTAGATGAAGAGCAAGGTTCCCCGGAGCATTTTTAATATCTCCTTTTATCACCCATAAATCACTTTCATTTTTATAAAGCGATAGCTCCTCTTTCAATTGACCGAGGTCGCGAATAAATTTTTCAAGAATAATTTCTGCTATCATAACTTTAAACTTTGAATGTTGGACATTAAGCTTTATTTCACTGCTCCGTTTTTTATTTCTTCCACAACAGCAGGATCGAGAAGAGTCGAAGTGTCTCCAAAATTAGCCGTTTCTCCTTCTGAAATTTTACGTAATATTCTTCTCATGATTTTTCCCGAGCGTGTTTTCGGCAGCCCCGGCACAACCTGTATCTTATCTGGCTTTCCAATAGCACCCATGTATTTTGTTACCGTCTCCAATATTTCTTTCCGAAGTGTGTCAACATCCTTTCGTTCATTTCTGCAAATAACAAAAGCATAAATGCCCCAGCCCTTGATGTCATGAGGAAAGCCTACCACGGCGCTTTCAACAATATCAGGATGCTGGTTGATGGCGTTTTCAATCTCTGCTGTTCCAAGCAGATGCCCGGAAACCTTTATCACATCATCCACCCGGCCGGTGATGCGGTAGTAACCGTTTTCATCACGCTTGCACCCATCGCCTGTGAAATAATATCCTTTGTAATGAGAAAAATAATTATCATGGCAGCGTTCATGATTTCCGTAAGTCGTTCTTATAATAGAAGGCCACGGAAACTTCATGCACAATCTCCCTTCCACATTATTGCCCTTTAACTCTTTCCCGCCTTCATCCATAAGAACAGGCTGCACACCTGGTAAGGGCAGCGTGGCGAAGCTTGGTTTCGTTTCAGTAATTCCTACTAATGGAGAGATCATGATGCCTCCTGTTTCCGTTTGCCACCATGTATCCACGATGGGGCATTGTCCTTTACCGATATTTTCATGATACCAAAGCCATGCCTCTTCATTAATTGGTTCCCCCACTGTTCCTAACACACGCAGCGAATCCAATTTATATGGTTTTACATAATCCAGTCCATGTGCCTCCAGCGAACGGATGGCAGTAGGTGCCGTGTAAAAAATATTTACCTGATGTTTGTCAATCACTTTCCAGAATCTACCTGCATCAGGAAAAACGGGAATACCTTCAAACATAAGTGTAATGGCGCCAGCAAGAAGAGGCCCGTAAATAAGGTATGAATGTCCTGTCACCCAACCCACATCAGCAGTGCACCAATATACATCACCGTCATTGTATTGAAAAACGTTTTTAAACGTGTAATCCACATACACCATGTAGCCGCCTGTTGTATGAACAACGCCTTTCGGTTTGCCCGTTGATCCGGATGTATATAGAATGAACAGCATGTCTTCTGAATCCATCACCTCGGCAGGGCAATCAGTAGAGGCTTTTCTAACTTCACTCTCCCACCACACATCGCGGCCATCTGCCATGTTAATAGCAATCCCAGTCCGCTTCAAAACAATCACTTTTTTCACGGAAGGGCATGTTAACAAAGCTTCGTCCACAATCTTTTTCAACGGAATATCTTTTGCTCCGCGAAAGCCGCCATCTGCTGTCACTACAATGTTGCAGGCTGCATCCTGTATCCGTTCGCTTAGAGAATTAAAAGAAAAACCGCCAAACACAACCGAATGAATCGCCCCTATTCTCGCACAGGCAAGCACAGCCACAGCAAGCTCAGGAACCATCGGCATATATATACAGATGCGATCGCCTTTCTTCGCCCCGTTATTCTTCAACGCATTGGCAAAGCGACATACATCACCATGCAGCTGGCGGTAGGTAATTTTACGCACTGTCTCATCCGGGTTGTTTGGTTCCCAGATCATGGCCACCTGGTCACCTCTCTCGGCTAAATGACGATCCAGGCAGTTCTCCGTGATATTGAGTTTGCCGCCGCTAAACCATTTCACATTGGGCTCTGTGAAATTCCATTCAAGAACTGTATCCCATTTTTTTATCCACACAAATGCTTCGGCTTTCTCCGCCCAGAAAGCTTCAGGATGCTCAACACTTTTTTGATATTCCTGCTTATACTCATTAAAGCTCGTAATCCTATATGCCATAGTGATTCTGGAAGAATGGTTTTAATCCCAACAAACCTACATGATTCATTTCAAACTAACAAAGCCAAACGCAACTTTATGATGTTTGTTTGTGAAGAATTGATAAGCTGTTTTTTTAAGGTCTGTCTCGTCCTGAAAAAAGTTGA
>PLYJ01000241.1 GCA_003151745.1 Bacteroidota bacterium | reverse complement strand
CAACTTTTTTCAGGACGAGACAATTAAACTATCTTTTTTCTTAGGATTATAAAACCGCTCATCCTTACCTCCTATCATAATTCTTTGATCCTGTGTGCCTCTCATATAAAAATATGGTTTGGCTGTTTCCCACATCAGGTAATCTATTTGATGGTAAGGAAAGGGTTCGGAAATGACAGCGTATGTGGAATATAATGTTGTTAAAGTACGTCCTTTTTTGTTGAAGCCACATATAAGCTTTTTTAAAATTCAAACTCGCAATCAATAGCAAGTCGTTGTGAAATATGTTTAAGTGTATAAATTGAATCCAAGCACAACAGGTAGCAAGCTGTTGCATAAGATATTCCGATCTTGGCCGAAAGCTCAACTAAGCTGTTATCTATTTCATATTGCAATAAGGAAGTGCTGGCGCATGAGCTTCCCATGCCGGGGTGGCACTTATCAACCATAACAACGTCCACACCTGAATTGATAAGATAATATCCTGTTAAAGCACCGCTTATTCCTGCTCCTATTATCAAGACATCTGCATGAATATCTTCTGAAAGGACTGGATAAGAAAAAAGGTAGCCGTTCTTCAACAAAAAGTAAGGATAACCTGAACGTAAATCCATAAAGCACTAACTACTGAGTTCTTCAAAGCACTCTAAAAACTATGCCTTGATGAGATATTTCTAGAAAATCATTTTATGGCATAGAATTTTAATCACATCATAAAAATAAATCAAATTTAAAAACACTATCATTATGGAAACCAACGAAAAAATTAATGACTTATTGAATGAACTGGTGCAAATAAATAACGATCGTATTGAAGGTTATGAAAGGGCTGGAAAGGAAACTGAAGACAGTGATCTGAAGAGCTTATTTACTGCCATGGCTTCCAAGAGCCGTTTGCTTAAAAGCGAACTGGGTTCAGAAATAACGAATCGCGGCGGGAAATACACTGAAGGCACCACTACCTCAGGAAAAGCTTTCCGGGTTTGGATGGATTTAAAGGCAGCTATGACGGGAAAGGATCGCAAAGCTATTCTTACTTCTTGTGAGTTTGGCGAGGATGCAGCTTTAGAAACGTATGATAAGGTTCTTGAATCAAAAAACGATCTTCCAGCTAATTTAATTTCCCTCATTAGCCAGCAAAGACAAAAGTTGGATCATGATCATAAGCAGGTTAAAACACTTCGCGATACAGTGATGCATGCTATTTGATAACAAATAAAGCAAAAAATATTTCCATAATATAAGGGCGGTCTTAAAACTGCGGGAAAGCTTTTTCAGCTTTCCCGCAGTTTTTTATTACGCCCCGTTCTGCATGTTCAAAAAATCATGTCTGTTTTCAAAATAGGGTAGTGATCTTTTAAGACCTCTTTCATAATTCGTGGTGAATTATTGAAAAGAGTTCAATATGCAAATAATCATTACTCGTTTTTCCAAATTTTCTTATCCTTTCCATTCAAAAAGGACTGGTATCTTAGTAATGTTTTATGAAAAACTTCAAGGTAAAATATTAAATTGACCTAACTCACATACAAAAGGTTGGGAAAAAATTTCCGCACTTTATCTTAGTTTTGAAGCGATTAATTAATTGCAATACCAATCTTTGGGAAAGTGCTTTCTATCAAAATCAGTAATAGTAAACACTCCTCATTTTTCTCTTTTCGTCTTAGCTTTTCTCTTAAAATATACCCGTAATCCGGTTAATTATCACGTGACCATCATATAACAAAAAAATAAATGTTGCAAAAAGTTGGCACGCTATTTAGGACTTACTTATAGTAACATATAAACTTTATTAAAAAACTAACATTATGAAAAACACATCCGTCAGCCAGCAAGAACAAAATTCTTCCATTCGGCAGCGAATCAAGGTTAAATTAGATTACAAGACTACCATCATTATAAACAGGTTGTCTTCACTTAAGATGTGGAAAAGAAGATACCCTGAAGCGCAAATCGTTCATTAAATTATCTGATATTGTAACGCTTAATCTCCTTTTGTAAAAAGTTATATAAAAAAAGAGAGGAGTAACAATATGATTAATTGTATTATTGTTGACGACGACAAGGCTGATCGAAAACATGTTGAAAATATAGTTGGCCAGGTAAAGTATATAAACGTCGTTAAAACTTGCGGAAAATTATCAGATGCAAAGAATCTTTTATTAAAACAACCTATTGATATTTTATTTCTTAATATAAAGGCTCCCGGCAAAAACGGAATCGGCCTTTTGGAGGATTTAAGTTATGACAGACCCGGAATTATAGTCACAAGCAACACAAAGGATGTTGCTTGTGAAGCGTACGACATTGACGCAGATGATTTTATTCTAAAGCCTGTCACAGTTCCCCGGCTTATAAAGTCCATTACAAAAGCGCTCACTATAAAAAATCGCGATGAGAAACAAGAAACTCAAAGTCATCATAATATTTTTATTAGAGTGGGCAAGCACTCCGTCAAAGTGGCATTGAAAGATGTTTTTTTGGTTGAAGCATTGGCCGATTATGTACATATATATACCACTTCAAAGAGATACACCATACATGCAACCATGAAGGCCATGGAAAGAAAATTGCCTCAAAAGGATTTTATACGCGTGCATAAATCTTATATCGTAAGGATAGATAATATTACCGGAGTGAAAAGAGAAAGTCTTTCTTTAGACAGGAAAACAATAAGGATAAGTAATACTTACCGGAAAGAATTAATGGAGAGACTCAAGGTTATCTAAAATTAAAAGCTGCATTGTCATTGCTCTTTCAGCTCTGGTACTATCCCATTCGGTTAACATCTGTCGTTTTTGTTTTATTATCGCCCGAATATTCCCGATCATCGAAAATCTATCTTCCTCCTCTTTTAATGCTATAATTTTGTTCATTAACGCTTTACAATTTCGATAAAAAACAGCTGCGTTTTAAAAATATAAGTTATGCACGTTATTAATTTTAATAATCCCGATCAAAAAACAGCAGCTGATTTTCATCATTTTTTTAATGATGAATTGGGGAAAATTTTATGGTGCGAGTTAATTGTGAGAGAGATGATGCCCTTTTTAATAAAGCATTGTCAGTCTGAAGAATTAATTAGAATGCTTTCCATTTTTTTTCTTGATACTGAAAGGCAGATAGCCCAATTGGAAGAAGTCTTTTCGCTGCTTGAGCTGGAACTTGAAGAAAAGGAATGCGACATTATGAAGGGAATGATTGACAGCATCTGGCTTGTTTCCTGTTCTACAAGAAGTAAAGTAAGAGATGCAGCAATATTGATGATCGTTCAGCGAATCATTGGTCATCAGGTTATTTCATATCGTACCTTAAGTGTATATTTACGTCGAATGAAAAAACCGAAGGCGGTTTATATTGTTGAAGAAACTTTGTCAGAAAAGAAAAATGCTGATACTAAATTTCATAACCTTTCCATTTATGTTAATTATGCAGCCATGTTTTCTGATAGCTATAAAGAGGGCATTGTGAAGGCAGAAAACTGATTCATCAAACAACTGCTTTAAGGCTGCGGTTGCGAGTCATTAAGAAAACGTTTTTTTACTCTAAATTACCTGTTTCACCTCCACATTCCGTTAATTTATCGAAATTCCTTTCAAAATATTCCTTATTCATGTATTTTTGAAATTCCGGCGTTGTATTCCGATTTTTAAAATTAACCCCTAAAAATAATGAGTGCCAAAATTAAATTATTGCTTATCGAAGACAATCCTGCAGATGTGAGTTTAATATCCATCTTTTTGGATGAAGCATTCTCTGACAATTATTCTTTGGGAAAAGCCGATTACTTGTCTGAAGGATTGAAACGTTTACACAACCATCAGTTTGATGCTGTGCTATCCGATCTTGCATTGCCCGACAGTTATGGAATGGATACATTCGAGCGGGTTCTTGCAGCCAGCAATGACATTCCCATCATCCTGCTTACGGGCTACGGTGATGAAGCCTTCGGCACAAATGCTGTTGCCCGCGGCGCTGCCGATTTTTTAAATAAAAACCAATTAGACAGTAACTTGTTGAGGCGTGCTATTATTTATGGCATCGAGCGCAATAATCTTCGCAAAGAACTTCTCATCCATACAAGAAATTTAGAGGAAAGCGAAAAGAAATATCGTTCGCTGTTTGAGGAATCAAAAGACCCTATCTATATAAGCACTTATGGAGGCAGATTTCTTGATTTTAATAATGCCGCTGCTGAACTTTTTGGATACACAAAAGAGGAAATGGCAAAACTGAGCTTGAGTGAATTGTATTATTATCCTGAAGAGAAAAATAATTTAAAAGAAGCGCTGAAGAAAAAAGATAACGTAAAAGATTTTGAAGTGATCCTGCAAAAGAAGGACGGCACGCCTGTTATATGCGCCATTACCACAGTTCCGCATAAGGACGAAAAAGGAGAATTGCAATATAGAGGCATCATTCGGGATATTACCGTGCAGAAGAAGGTTGAAGAATTGCGCAGAGCCAAAGAAGTAGCTGAACAAACGGCCCGCGCGCGCCAGGAGTTTTTATCCGTTATGAGCCATGAAATACGTACGCCGTTGAATACGATCTTTTTCACCACTCACCTTCTGCAGGATGAAGATCCGAGTCCAAAGCAAAAGGAACACCTCAACGTGCTGCAATTTTCATCCAACAACCTCTTGGCGCTCATCAATAACATTCTTGATTTTGAAAAGATAGAATCGGGAAAAATTAAATTAGAAAAAATAAATTTTAATTTTCCTGATCTCATTCACCGCATCCTCGATTCGTTTAAGCACAATGCCACAGAAAATCAACTGAAGCTGAATGTTTACCTCGAAAATAATCTTCCTGAAGTTTTGACAGGAGATCCTACCAGGCTTACACAGATATTAAACAACCTTCTTCATAATGCCATTAAGTTTACGCACGAAGGAGAAGTGCGCCTGCATATAGAAACGCTTTCTAAAAAAGATGATGAGGTTGAATTGTTATTTGAAGTTTCAGACACCGGTGTTGGCATAGCAAATGACCGCCTCGAAGAAATATTCGACAGCTTCTCGCAGGCGCATCCATCTATCACGCGCCAGTTTGGCGGCACAGGGCTGGGCCTTACTATTTGCAAAAAATTGGTGAAGATTATGGGCGGAAATATAAAAGTGGAAAGCGAAACCGGAAAAGGATCCAGCTTCTTTTTCAATCTTCCATTCCACATCGGTGATGCCGATCAAATAAATATGCCTCATGTGCTTAGCGAAAATGATTTCAGGTTGAAAGGAATAAAAATTCTTTTGGCAGAAGACAACCTGACTAATCAAATGCTGGCAGCAAAATTTCTCACACGTTGGGGAGCGCAAGTTGACACGGCTGACAACGGGCAAATTGCCGTTGATAAATTGAGAGAAAAAAATATGACCTGGTGCTGATGGACATTCAGATGCCGGTGATGAATGGCTATGAAGCAATTCAAAAAATTCGCGCCATGGGATTTACGAATGAAGACCTGCCCGTTGTTGCCCTCACAGCTTATGCTCTGGACGATGATAAATTTAAAGTGATAGAGTCAGGCATGAATGATTATATAGCCAAGCCGATTGATCCGAACGTTCTTTACAAAACAGTCATAAAAAATATCAGAAGCAAATCAAAACTTGAAGAAGATTTTCTTCCAACGAAAGACAAAGAAAAAGAGGAGGTAATTAATTTATCAGCATTGGTTAAATCTTTCAAAGACGATCCTGCTTTTGTAACCGATTATCTAAAAACATTTGAAAGAGAATTTACCGAATTGCCTCTTGAAGCCATTAAATTGTCAAAGCAGCGCGATGTAAATGCGCTCACCAATCTTATTCATAAGCTAAATCCATCTATACGCCGGTTTGAAAAAACCGATTTACCGGCTCAGCTAAACACGTTAAAAGATCTTATCACGCGCAAAGATTCAAATGTTGCTGATATTGAACAAGCGGTAGATGACATTCAGGAATCGTGTGATGAATTGCTCGAATCAATTTACACGTTAAAGTTAGAATACGCTTAGATAGTATAGATCGTAAATTTAAGCACGCATACTGCCAATTTGTCCTCTTTTTTTGAATAAAACAGTTAGTTTTAAAAAAAAACAGTTAGAAACTGTTTAAATTTCATTTGAAAAAATGTTTATGGGCTGTCTCAGCAAAAATAACTTGACCTTTGTTTAATGAACTTTAACCCCGACCTGTAAATTATTTGAATAAAATTTAAACAGTTTCTTAGTTTATTTTTATTTCAGCTACTTTTTTAAAAAATTAGCTAATTTTAGTTGAATGTAGCTGTTTTTTTTAAAAACTAACTGTTTCTTTTTAAAACTAACTGTTTCTTTTATAAAAACCTTTGAAATTTTGTAAATTTTTCAAGTATGCTGACAAAATATCATAAATCTGCTCCAAATACGTTGGTTTTTAAAAAATACAACTTGGCTTTAAAAAAACTTGAAGATCTTTAAGCTCCTTTCAACACTTCTTGGGTCATGTTAGCCTTAAAAACAAGAATTTAAACTTAAGTCAGCTTTATTTGCGACTTTAAGAAAAATTGAATCTTTTACCGATCAGAAAAGAATTATTATGAAAGGAAATAAGTTCTGTTTCTTTGAGGTTGTGCGGGCGTGGATGGAGAAGGCTGATTAGGATTTGGACTCTGCCCCGGATTTGGAGTTATCCTTGTCGGATCGTTCTTTCCGGGATCATTTGTATCGGGGCGCGTGGGATCATTTTTGCGGGGGTTATTTGTGTTTGGATCAATGCGCGTAGGATCATTTTTTTTCGGATCGTGACCTTCGGTTCCATTTTGTTCGCGACGAAAGCCTATGTGGGAGTTAATCATAATTTTATCTTTTAAAATATTTATATTGAATTAAGGAAAATTATGCCAGCTTTTATTCCGTGCGTTAATAGCCTCTTCTATTAAAAAGCATTGTCAAAAATTTTAAAAGAGGGTATTCCTTTCCACAGTATGTGTATTAATCATCACTTTTTTAAAACATAATTGGCTAATTACTACCAAGAGAAAACTTTGGCACAAAAGTTTCTGATATGTGGGCTATAAATTATAAACCTTAAAAAAATAAATACTATGACAAACAATGGAAAATTATTAGGCGCTCTTTTATTAGGCGCCGCCGCAGGAACAGTGCTGGGAGTATTGTTCGCACCGGACAAAGGAAGTGCAACCCGTAAAAAACTATCAAAAAAAACTCAGGACCTCATTGACCAGCTTAACGACAAAATGGAAGAAGGAAAATCAATGGTATCTGACTTGAAAAAGAAAGCAATGGATGCAACGGATGACATCAGAAACAAGGTTGCAGATGCGATGGATGAAGCGGACACTACTGCTAAAAAGGCCCGTACAACAGCTCATCATTCCTCCAACTAAATTGAAGCAAGAATGTTATGGAAGACAAATCCAATATTGACAATTTGTTGTTGCATGCAAAAGATTATGCTGAGGAGCGGATTAAGCTCGTCAACCTAAATTTACACGATAAAGCTTCACGTGCATTATCCGGCGTGGCTTCCGCTTTGGTGTTTTCAGTGTGTGGAATTTTTGTCCTTCTTTTTTTAAGCCTCGCCCTGGCATGGTGGATAGGAAAGCAGCTTGATGAAGCATTCCTGGGGTTCCTTATCGTGGGCGGCGCTTATTTGCTGATAGCAATTGTGATTTATATAAACAGGGAGAAATGGATTCGTATTCCTGTTATTAATTCATTCCTTAAAAATGTTGCAGATGAAGAAGATTGAAACCTATCGGCAGCTAGAGGAAGAAAAGCAATTTACAAAGCGAAAAATTGCTCAGCTTGAATTTCTTATTGAAGAAGATGTTGCTCAGATTAAGGCCAGTCTTCATCCATGGACTAATGCTGGTCATGCAGTAAGAAACATGGTGTCCTCAGATAAAGACGGAATCATGGGCGAATCAATCGGCCTCACCGTAGATACTCTTATAAAAAAGCTTCTTTTGAGAAAATCAGGTTGGATAACTAAGCTGGTGGTTTCATTTCTTGTGAAAAATTTTGCAAAAAATTTGGTTTCTAAGAATGCAGAAAACATTCTTGGTTGGATTGTGGAAAAAATGAGACCGTCAAACAACCATTCAAAAGAATACCATCATGCATCTACTAGCGATGTAGATTGGGATACCTGATGAAAAACTAAAGTAAATAAATTAATAATAAAACGGGTGGCTTCCACTCGTTTTGTTTTTTTCACACTAACAATTATGACTACAAACAAAAACAGCAAGGAAGAAAATCATAAAAAAAAAACAAGCTCTAAAAAGAAAAGAACAATCAAAATTCTTTTAATCATTGTAGGAGTTTTGGTAGTGATTCGCTTAATCCTTCCGTATGTAGTTTTGAATTATGTTAATAAAACACTTTCTTCTATACAGGGGTATTACGGACATGTGGAGGATATTAATATTGCACTTGTCCGCGGCGCTTATCAGCTTGATAACATATATGTAAACAAAATTGACAGCGCTACTGATCAGCAAACTGCATTTTTTCGTTCCGATATAATTGATTTATCAGTAGAATGGAAAGCTTTGTTTCATGGTTCTATTGTAGGAAAAATAAGACTTGAGCACCCGGTATTAAGATTTACCAAAGACAAAACAGGTCCGGCGCAGGTTAAAAGCGATTCTGCTGATTTTCGAATTGTTCTTAAAAAACTAATGCCTCTTGATATAAATCGCTTGGAAGTAAATCATGGCGTTATAGCCTACAGGGATTCCGGTTCAAAGCCGGTGGTTGCTTTAGATATGACGGAGACTTATATACTTGCTCAAAATCTAAAGAACAGCTACGACTCAGCTTCCGTGCTGCCTGCATCAGTCAGGGCAACAGCAAATTTATACCAGGGCCATCTCGCCTTCAATCTGAAGCTTAATCCGCTGGCAAAATATCCAACCTTTGAAATGAATGCTTCATTGGAAAATACAAACCTTCCTGACTTCAACGCATTCTTTAAAGCGTATGGAAAGTTTGATGTGAACAGGGGAACTTTTGGACTTTACACTGAAATGGCTGCTGCAGACGATAAGTTTTTGGGTTATGTGAAACCCGTTATTAAAGACTTGAAAGTAGTTGGGCCCCAGGACAGAAACGATACTTTTCTTCAACAAGTATGGGAACATGTTATAGGCTTTGTCGGCGTCATATTCAGGAACCAGCCTCATGATCAGTTAGCGACCAAGATTCCTATTGAAGGTTCCTTTATTAATCCAAGCATAGGAACCTTAGATGCCATAATCGGCGTATTGAAAAATGCATTTATCCAGGCTTTGATTCCTTCCATAGATCATGAAATTAATTTGAATGCTGTGGAAGCCCAACCGGCAGAAAAAAAGAATTTCTTACAAAAAGTATTTGGAAAGAAAAAACCGGCAGAAACAAAATAAACAGAGTTGTTTTGTTCGTAGAATTAATTCTACAAAAGCTCTTTTTTTATTGTGTTATTTTTAATAAAAAATAAAGAATAGGCTTTCATTTCACAATTGGAAAGGTAATTGAAGAGTCTTTAAAAAATTATTAGCAATGAGTAACTATCAGAATCAAACCCAGACCCAAACTCAAAAGCAAGGGCTTAACACATTCCTTCTTCAGCAAAAATTACAAATACTTCACCTCATGCATTTGCCTGCTTTGGCATTGGAAGAACATATAAAAAACCAGTTGGAAGAAAACCCGGCTTTGGAAGAAGTAACGGGTGAAGAAGCAGAAGAAAGTCTCGTCATGCAGGAAGCAGAGCCGCAGGAAAAAAATAAGCTGAATGAAATAGAAGATTTTTTTGATGATGACGACATACCTGATTATAAAACCTATGCGAATAACAAAAGCAGTGATGAGCCTGCTTACTCATTCACCGCTGCATATTATCAGTCTTTCCAGGAGCAATTAAAAGATCAACTGAAAGAATGCGATCCAAAGCCTGAAATAAAACATTTGGTTGAGTATTTAATTGATTCCCTTGATGAAGACGGATATTTACATACTGCAGTTGACGATTTAACCGAAGCTTATGGGTTTGCTCACGGTCATTTTGTGGAAATTCCTTTGATGGAAGAGGCTTTGAAAGTTTTACAGAAATTTGATCCTCCCGGCATTGGCGCCCGTTCACTCCAGGAATGCATGATGCTTCAGCTTGAACGAAAACAAACTGAGACGAAGGAACATTTGCTGGCAAAAGAAATTGTTGCACATTACTTTTCTGAATTATCACATAAGAATTACGATAAAATTATTAAAGCCCTTCAAATAAGCGAAGACGATTTAAAAGAAGCGTTAAAAGTTATTATGCATCTGTCACCCAAGTCTGTTTTTGTGGCGTCCAAAGATCTGTCTGTTTCACAGGTTATCATTCCTGAGTTTGCCATCACAATAGAAGATAACCAACTGCAATTGTCTCTCACTAATAACCCGTCGTTTTCTATCCAAGTAAATAAAGATTATGCTGAGTTATTAAAATCAACGGACACCACCTCAAAAAATAAGACTGAGTTCAATTACTTTAGAAAGAAAGTGGATGAAGCGAAATGGTTTGTTGAAGCATTGCAACAGCGCGAACATACTTTATTGGAGATAATGAAGGTAATCACTTCCATTCAACGGGATTTTTTTATGACGGGAAATAAGAAAGACCTAAAACCTATGATTCTTGAGGCAGTCGCCAACAGAACGGGTTATGATATCAGCACTGTATCACGCGTTACCTGCAATAAATATGTACAAACCCCTTATGGAAATATTCTATTAAAAGATTTATTTTCTTCTTCACTTTATTCTTCTGATGGAGAAGCTGTGAGCAGTGAAAAAATAAAACAAATAATTTCAGAAATTATTGAACAGGAAAATAAATCGAATCCATTTACTGACATTCAGCTGGTGCATGAACTTAAGCAGAAGGGATTTGAAATTGCAAGACGCACGGTGGTGAAATACAGGAACACACTGCGTCTGCCCAATGCACAAATGAGGAAAGCGATTATTTAAACCTATTGGCACACTTTTTTAATATGTGTTCTGCAATTAATTTTAAATTTTAAATAAAATGAAAACTTCAAAATCAAATTCAGGTAGCCAAACTACCATCAGCAAGAGCACCAGCCGCCAAACCACCGGAAGCTCTACAACCAAAAACACTTCTACAGGCAGCCGCAATTCAGGCACCGGTGGCAAGTCCTTTTCTCCGGGAAAATCAGAAAAAGATTCTTCCGACAAGGAGAGTTAATTCATTCACCTTTCAACAAGCCTTTCATGTAAATACGGAAGGCTTGTTTTATAAGTTCATTTCCATCAATCATTTAAATCCATTTAAACCTTAAAAATCAAAATTATCATGCAAAAGAAATCAAACAACCATGCACATAATGGTGCACACAACACAGAAACTACAAACACTTCAACGATGGAATCCTCTCAACTGATGAAATTATTTGAAGATGAGTTAAAGGACATCTATTGGGCAGAAAAAGCATTGACGAAAGCAATACCCAAGATGATTAAAAATGCCACTAATGCAGAATTAAAAGAAGCCTTACAAAATCATCTGAGCGAAACGGAAGAGCAGGTGAGCAGGGTGGAACAGGTATTTGAACTGTTAGGCAAAAAAGTAGTGGCAAAGAAATGCGAAGCAATGGCCGGCCTCATAAAAGAAGCGGAAGAAATCATGGAAGACTGCGAAGAGGGAGCTATGCGCGATGCCGGTATTATTTCAGCAGCTCAAAAAGTGGAACATTATGAAATTGCTTCTTATGGAACGCTCAGAACATTCGCAGAAACACTTAATTTAACCGATGCAGCTGAATTGCTCGAAGCAACTCTTAAAGAAGAAAAAGCCGCTGACGAAAAATTATCAGAAATTGGCACTACTGTTGTTAACGTTGAAGCTGTACATGAAGAAATTGAAAAGTAAATTTATCCTTATTAAAGAAAAAGCGCAGTCTGTTCACCATACTGCGCTTTTTCTTTATAAATGAAATTTATATGAGTGCTAAACCTAACAATAAAAAAAGCTTATTCGAAGCTTTTGCCACGCAAGCTACAAGAGCTGCCGGCAGCAACATGGCATTCATTATCGCCACGCTAATAATTATTGTGTGGGCTGCAACTGGACCTATATTTAATTACTCTGACACATGGCAGCTTGTGATTAACACAGGCACTACCGTTATAACATTCCTGATGGTGTTTCTTATTCAGAAAGCGCAAAACAAAGATGCGATTGCAATCCAGATTAAATTAAATGAACCGGTGGCGGCTAATGCGAATGCAAGCAACCGTGTGGTGAGCGGGAAGATTTAACGGAAGAAGAACTCGTCCGGCTGAATGCATATTATACACGCCTCGCAGAACTAACTAAAAAAGAAAAAAATCTTAAAACCTCTCATTCCATTGAAGACACAGACATTATAAAAGACGAAAAAAAGCGTCTTGAAAAGAAAATCGATGATATAACAAAATAAATACCCGGTCAATAAAACTACCTGAATATGGATTCCATAGATCATTTACTTGGACTTCATGCGGAGAAGCTTGAGCCTTACCAAATGGCAGTGCGCCTGATAATTGTATTTTTCACAGCACTTTTTTTTATTCGCATCGCCGACATCAGAACCTTAGGCAGTCAATCCACTTTTGATAAAATTACGGCAATTGTTCTCGGTACTATCCTTGGTAACGCTGTATTCGGCAAGCAGCCTTTCTTCGGTTATCTTCTTGCCACGTTATACCATTAGCCATTATATAAT
>PLYJ01000111.1 GCA_003151745.1 Bacteroidota bacterium | reverse complement strand
GGATCAGGATGAATACCGTATTGCATTTTTATATACGGAAACGGAATATATCTGCGATCCTCAATTCCCTGAAGGAGGTATTTAAAATGGGAAAGTTTCTGGTTAAGCTTGGATTGAACAAGAAGACGGTGCCGCAGAAGATTGTGTTTGGGGGTCATATTTTTTCAAATATGTCAGGCAATTTACTGTTCCCGACACCCGCGCCATATACACTTTTGGCGCTTCAAACGGCAACTCTTAATCTAAATAATGCCCATGATGCAGCCACCGGTGGTGGTGTGTTGGCAACTGCAACTATGCATGAGATGGAAGTTACCTTCGATGTGATTGTGACAGCGATGGGTAAGTATGTAGATGGCATTGCACAGGGTTCAGACACCACCATCCTTAGCGCAGGCATGGAAACCAAAAGGCAGAAAACGCCTTTGGGAATCCCTGCACAGGTGACAGGCCTTGAAGCAATGATTGGAGTCCTGACAGGACAGATCAACCTCAATTGGTTGACCGTTGCCACAAAGCTCATCTATCTTGTATATATGAAGGTAGATGGCCAAACGGACAGTCAGTATGTGCTGGTTGCAACACCGTCTAAATCAAAAGCCACCGTAGGCGGTTTGACTGCCGGCACGCGCTACTGATTCAAAGTGGAAGCCATTGGTTCGGGCAACAAGGTGGGTGCGTTCAGCGGCCCTGCTACCAATGTGGCAGCTTACTGAAAAGCCTGAAGTTTAAAAGACAGCTCTGATTGCCGGGGCTGTCTTTTTTTATTTGTTGTTAACTGAACAGAAAAATTTAATTTTCGTTGGCACGCTTTTTTAACAGAAACAATTATAATCTTTAAAATCAATACATAAATATTCAACATTATGAAAACAGGAAAAATAGTTGGCATGTTAGGAGCCGTGGCCGCCGGTGCTGTGATTGGATTATTGTTTGCACCCGACAAAGGTTCGGAAACAAGAAAAAAAAGATCAAGCAAAGGAAAAGATCTTGCTGAGACTCTTAAATCTATTTTAAGAGGAGCGGAAGATGACAATACAACTGCTACAAAGGAAGCAGAAGAACCTGCAGGACCACTTGTTTACACTTTTCATCACGCAGATGATAAAGCTGAGAAGGTTGTTCACCAAAATTAAGTATTTTCATAAGCTTTAAGAAAATCTTCTCGTTGAATTCCTGATTGTGTACAGATCAACCGTAAAGTTGATGACTTAATAGTACGATGGTTAGGTAAAGTGAGCGGAGTTTTAGAACCATCGTTGTTTTGCCGTAACATAGAAATATGGTTGCCTTCTCTCACCATCTCAAATCCAAGATGTTGTAGCGTTTTGACAACATGATTCTTGGGAGCGTCAACGGGAAACTTCATAATTATGATGCCATTGCCATTTCTGCTACAAACAGTTCAATGACAGGCGTTTCATCCTCATCAAAAGCATCTTTTCCAAAAGTTTCAATATGAAATTTTACTGCTGATTTTACATCTGCAAGAGCTTCTTCGTAAGTATTGCCCTCCCCTACTATTACTCCTTTCAGACCTACGGGATAGGATATATAACCATCCGTATGCTTTTCAATTACTATTTTAATATTTTTCATCAAGACAAATATAATAAATTATAATTTACAAGGCAGACACTTTATAATTAATCCATAAATTATATAATGCTTCTTAATTTAATAGTTCAAAAATACCTGCTGCCCCCTGCCCTGTACCAACACACATGGTAACCATGCCGTACTTTAATTTTCTTCTTCTCATTTCGCTGAAAAGCTGAACGGAAAGCTTGGCGCCTGAACATCCAAGCGGATGACCGAGGGCAATGGCGCCGCCGTTTACATTGATGATTTCAGGATTCAATCCAAGTGTTCGTATGACTGCTAATGATTGCGATGCGAAAGCTTCATTGAGTTCTATCAATTGAATGTCATCCTGCTTTATGCCTGCATGTTTTAATGCTTTCGGGATAGCTTCTATAGGGCCTATGCCCATAATGCGGGGTTCAACACCTGCAACGGCATAATCAACAAAGCGGGCAATTGGTTTTACATTTAATTCTTTCAGCATCTTTTCGCTTACCACAATCACAAAAGCGGCGCCATCGCTTGTTTGCGAGCTATTACCGGCTGTTACAGTTCCTTTTGCATCAAAAACAGGTTTCAATTGTGCCATCTTCTCTATGTTAGCATCGGCACGGGGGCCTTCGTCCGTGTCAACTATATATTCCCTCGTCTTCTTCTTTTCAAATTCATATATATACGTTTCGGAAACTTTGATGGGAACGATTTCATCTTTAAACTTCCCTTCAGCTATGGCTTTTGATGCTTTTATATTGGATTGATAGCCGAACAAATCCTGGTCTGTTCTGGATACTTTATATTCATTAGCCACTGCTTCTGCGGTCAATCCCATGTTCCAGTAATAATCAGCATGCGCCTGAACCAGTTTATAGTTGGGAACAATTTTCCATCCGCCAAAAGGAATCTGGCTCATGCTTTCCGCTCCACCGGCAATGATGCAATCGGCCATGCCGCTGTGAATCTTGGCTGCTGCAATAGCAATGGTTTCTAATCCTGATGCGCAATAACGGTTCACAGTCATGCCGGGCACTTTCACCGAGTCAAGCCCCATGAGCGAGATCATCCTTCCCATGTTGAGTCCCTGCTCAGCTTCCGGGGTTGCATTGCCAACTATTACGTCGTCAATTCTTTCCTTCTCCAACTGAGGAACCGATTGAATGAGGTGCTTAATGACATCAACGGCAATATCATCAGGACGTGTAAAACGGAATTTACCTTTAGGCGCCTTGCCAACAGCCGAGCGAAAACCTGCTATGATATAAGCATTCATCAGAAATTATTTACTCATTGTTGAATCCTTAGGAGCAGCTTTAGGAACAGGAGATTTTTGTGTTGAAACACCGGTAGGTTTTGAACGACCTTTATCCTGCTCGAACTTTCTCTTTTCTTCTTCTTTTTTCAAATCTTCTTTCTTCTTTTCTTCCGCAACCTTTTTCCGAGCTTCTATGGCGTCTGCATCCAACCCTGCTTTGTAGGTATCCTGGTTAATAACCTGTCCCTTTCGGTTATAGGCTTTCCAAACGCCTTCCTTCTTTCCGTTTTTGTAATTGCCTTCCAGCCTCACCGAGCCATCTTCATAATACTTTGTCCACTTGCCGTCTTTTTGTCCGTTGGCATATTGTCCTTCGAGAGAAATCTGTCCTGAATAAAAATATTTCGTATAGGTTCCTTCTTTTATGCCTGCCACATATTCCCGCTCCTCTCTCACCTTGTCGTACGCATAGAATTTTCTGTCTATGCCCTGCTTTCTATCATCCACATAATCGGTTTCTTCAATTTTTTCACTAAAGCGATTATAAAAATACCAGGTGCCTTGCTTTCTGTCCACTTCATCCGTTTTGTTGCGATGCTTCTCTTTACCCGGAGCGTATTTTGGTTTGTCTTCCGACTGTGCGAATAAAAAAACAGAAGAAAGACAAAAGAGAAGAAATAAGAGAGGGATCTTAACAGCTCGAATCATAAATAGATATATTCAGTTGCAAAATTACAATTAGTTTCTTAATGGTTTACCTGTTGTAAGAATACTTTGAATCCGTTCAAGTGTTTTGCGCTCGCCGCACAATGATAGAAAGGCCTCCCGCTCCAGATCAAGCAAATATTGTTCTGATACATAGGAGTATGCTGACAGATCACCGCCGCACATTACGTAGGCGAGCTTTTGCGAGATTAACTTATCATGCTCCGATATATAATGACCGCTATACATAGCGTTTGCGCCGGCATAGATCATTCCGAGACCGCTTCGCCCCAATACTTTAATATCCTTTCTTTGCGAAGGCTTAACATATCCATCGCTTAATTCAAGCGCTTCCAGCTTGGCCTCCGCAATCAGCCAGCTTCTGTTGAGGCATATTCTATCCTTGCCCTCTCTTAGAATCTTTAAATCGAATGCTTCATGTGCTGAAGTTGAAACCTTTGCCAATGCGATAGTAAGATAATACTCTCTTAACACCTGCTCGTCAATGTTTCCTTCACTGAAGGCATCACTTGCACGCAAGGTCATTTCTTTGGTGCCGCCGCCGCCAGGTATCAAGCCTACTCCAAATTCAACAAGGCCTATATAGGTTTCTGCGGCTGCAACCACTTTATCGGCATGCAATGTCATTTCACATCCGCCGCCAAGTGAAAGTGCATGAGGAGCAACAACCACGGGAATGGAAGAATAACGACAGCGCATATTCATATTCTGAAATACACGTATGGCACTGTCAATCTCATCAAATTCCTGCTGGTTGGCCATCATAAACATCATGGCAAGATTAGCTCCTGCGGAGAAATTCTGTCCTTCATTAGCAATGACTAAGCCGCTAAAATCCTTTTCAGCCAGCTCAATCGCTTTGTTTACTCCTTCCACCACTTCTCCGCCAATGGTGTTCATCTTGGTGTGAAACTCGCAATTGATGATGCCATCACCAATATCAATTATTGAGCAACCTAAGTTTTTCCAGATCGTCTTGTCCCGCCTTGCATTTAAGTAAACAATGCCTTCCGTGCCTATTTTAAATTTGTATTGACCCGTCTCAATGTGATAATATAACCTGACACCCTGTTGATACTGATAAAAAGTAGTTTTCCCTTTAGAAAGCATGTCATAAACCCATTGGGCAGGCTTGAATCCGGCGGCTTCCATTTTCTTTACGGTGTCAGCCACACCTAATGCATTCCACGTTTCAAAAGGACCTATTTCCCATCCAAAACCCGCACAGATTGCATCATCAATTAAATATATATGATCTGCTATTTCAGGAATGCGGTTGCTGACATATTGAAAAAGACTATAAAAAGAAGTACGATAAAATTCGCCCGCCTTATCAGTGCCATTAACAAAGACTTTGACTCGTTCTTTTAAATCATCTATCGTTTTTGTTTGCTCAAGCGTTTCAAACTTGACTTTGCTCTTGGGCTTGTATTCAAATGTTTTAAGATCGAGAGAAAGTATTTCGCTTTTGCCGTCAGCGCCTTTTACTTTTTTATAAAAACCTTGTTTTGTTTTATCACCGAACCATTTGTTTTGTACAAGCTTTTCAACATAACCGGGAAGCAAAAATGTTTCTCTTTCTGAATCCTCAGGGCAGCGGTCATAAACATCTTTGGCTACTTTTACTAATGTATCAAGCCCCACTACATCGCAGGTTCTGAAGGTTGCAGACTTGGGTCTTCCCAATACAGGGCCTGTCAGCTTGTCCACTTCATCCACCGTCAATCCCATCTTCTCAACAAGATGGAAAAGCGACATAATGGAATACACGCCTACCCTGTTTGCAATGAACGCAGGAGTGTCTTTGCATAATACTGTTGACTTACCAAGGTAAAGATCACCGTAGTTCAACAGGTAGTCTAAAACATCTTTACTTGTCTTCTTATGAGGAATGATTTCAAGCAAAGGCAGGTAACGCGGAGGGTTAAAGAAATGAGTTCCGCAGAAATGCTTTTTAAAATCTTCACTCCTTCCTTCCGCCATCAGGTGAATAGGAATGCCGGAAGTGTTGCTGGTAATAAGCGTTCCCTGCTTTCTGTATTTCTCTACTTCATCAAATACCTTTTTCTTAATATCAATATTTTCAACCACCACTTCAATCGTCCAGTCAGCCTTGGCGATATCTTTCATATCGTCTGTGAAGTTGCCGGTTCTTATTCGGGATGCGAAAGACTTTTTATATAGAGGCGAAGGATTTGATTTAACTGCGTTCTGAAGAGAAGAGTTAACAATTCTGTTTTTTACTGCAAGTGAATCAAGAGTCAGTCCTTTTTTCTTTTCTTCATCTGTTAATTCATTGGGCGCTATATCAAGCAGCAGAACATTCACTCCTGTATTTGCAAAATGACAGGCAATGCGGCTTCCCATAATTCCGCTTCCAAGAACTGCAACTGTATTAATTGTCCTCTTCATATTTTATTCTCCGTATATCTTTTCTATTAACGCTTTATTCTTTTCTGCAATAATTTTTCTTTTCAACTTCAACGTAGGTGTAAGATCACCGGAATCGGGTGTCCATTCCTTATCTATGAGTTCGAACTTTTTGATCTGTTCCGTCTGACCAAAGTTCTGATTCAGTTCATCCACTTCCTTTTTTATGCGGCTTATTACTTCCGGATTTTTGATCCCATCAGCATTTGAGGAAAAAGGAATTCCTTTTATCTCGCACCATTTCTTTAGATGAGCAAATGCAGGAACGATTAGCGCTGAAGGAAACTTCCTATTCTCACCGATCACCATAATCTGTTCTATGAACAACGATTCTTTGAATTTATTCTCAATGGCTTGCGGGGCTATATACTTGCCACCGGATGTTTTAAATATTTCCTTCTTACGATCTGTAATCTTTAGAAAACGGTTCTCTTCAAATGTGCCAATGTCGCCTGTGTGAAACCATCCATCGGTGTCAATCACCTCTCTCGTAAGATCATCCCGTTTGTAATATCCTTTCATCACATTGGGGCCTTTGACAAGTATTTCACCATCTTCAGCAAACTTTACCTGAACATCAGGAATAACAGGACCAACGGTGCCAAACCTGACAGCATCCTTCTTATTTGTGTTGTTGACTGCAATAACGGGAGAGGTTTCTGTAAGTCCATAACCTTCAAGTACCACAATCTTTGCAGACCAGAATACTCTTGCCAATCTTGGTTGAAGAGCAGCTCCGCCTGACACGATTGCTTTTACATTACCGCCAAGCGCTTCGCGCCATTTAACAAAGACAAGCTTATTGGCAATTGCTAACTGGCGTTCATACCACCAGCCATTTTTTCCATGCAATTCAAATTTAAGCCCGAGGTTTAACGCCCAGAAGAACATGGCTTTCTTTATCCCTTTTTGTTCTTTACCTTTCTCAAGAATCTTATCATAAACTTTCTCGAGTAAACGAGGAACGGTAGAGAATATTTCAGGTTTTAATTCCTTAATATATTCAACCAGGTTATCAGTTGTGGCGGCATAATAAACAGAGATGCCAAGGTAGATATATAAAGAAGTAAGCATGCGTTCATATACATGGCAAAGGGGAAGAAAGCTCAACGCTCTGGCACTTTGCTTAACAGGCGGCAAATCCCAACAAGCAAGAACATTGCTTACTATATTACCATGTGTGAGCATCACTCCTTTTGGAACACCTGTTGTTCCTGATGTATAAATAAGAGTTGCAACATCCGTTGACAGGATGCTTTTCTTTATTTCATCAACTTCATTATTATTATTTTTATGTTGCTCACCAAGCTTCACTATTTCAGACCAATGCTTAGCATCGGCAATATGATTGAATGTGTATATTTCTTTCAGTGAGGGGACTTCATTTTTTACGCTGCTAATCTTTTGAAACAAATTTGCATCTGAAACAAACACATATTTTATTTCAGCATCATTGAGAATAAATTTAAACTCCGATTCACTTAGCGTGGGATAAATAGGAACATTGACAATTCCAATCTGCATCATGCCCATGTCGCATATATTCCATTCAGGACGATTGCCGGAGATGATGGCAATCTTATCATCCTTCTTCAAACCTAAGGCAAGCAATCCTGCACTTATATTATAAGTATGTGCAACAACCTCTTGGGTGCTATACTTTTTCCATAAGCCGTCTTCCTTCCCAGCTAAAGCGTCAGAAAGAGGATAGTGTTGAAGCTGATGATCTAGAAAATCGAATATTCGTGTGACCATATTTTAATGATCAGAAGTTAATTAAGATTGTGTAAGAAATGAAAAGATAAGACGCCAAAATAGTTAATTTTTACAGATTACAAACTACCTATCAGAAATAATTATTCAGTTCGTTTTAACAAAGCACATTAACTTTAGTAGTTTTGAAAACTTGAAATAAAGACCTGAGACCCGAGATGTGAGACGTGAGACTATTAACACGGGCTTTCTCATATCTCATATCTCATATCTAATATCTCCTGTTTTCTATGACTATACAAAATGAATTGACAAGAATGCTTAACATAAGGTTCCCGCTTGTGATGGCGCCCATGTTCCTTGTCTCCAATGAAACCATGCTTAGGGAAGCAATAACATCAGGGATTATGGGCGGGTTTCCTTCTTTAAATTATAGAAAAGAGGGCGAGCTTGAACGCATTCTTCAAAGTCTGAATGGCTTATTGCAACAGTGTAAAGGACAACCCGGCACGTATGCAGTGAATCTCATCGTCCAGAAAACAAATCCGCTTTTTGAAAAGCATCTTGCCATCTGTGTTCAAAATAAAGTTCCTGTTTATATTACCTCTCTTGGCAATCCAAAGACAACCATTGAAGCTGCTCATGCTTACGGCGCGAAAGTTTTTTGTGATGTCACTAACATAGTGCATGCAAAGAAGGCAAACGGTCATGGCTGTGATGGTTTTGTTGCAGTCGGACAAGGAGCCGGCGGCCATGCAGGGCCATTTCCAATCATGTTGCTCATTGAATCACTTAAGAAGAACTTCCCTGACAAGCCTGTTCTTGCTGCAGGTGGTATTTCTTCAGGCATCTCTATACTTAGCGTGCTGACTGCAGGAGCTTCAGCAGCCTATGCAGGAACAATCTTTATTGCAAGCAATGAAGCAACCGTGTTGTCCGAATATAAAGATGCAATCATTGAATCGGGTATGGAAGACATTGTTCTAACGGAACGTATTTCAGGAACGCCTTGCACTATTATCAACACTCCTTTTGCAAAGAAAATTGGTTTGAGGCAAAACTGGTTTGAAAAGATGCTTTCCAAAAATCCGCGAACAAGGAAATATTTTAAAATGCTTGTAGAGATTAAAGGAATGAAGAAACTGGAAGAAGCTGTTCGTCCGGGCAATCATAATAATCTTTGGTGTGCAGGGCAATCGGTAGAAATGATTGATCATATCAAGCCTGTGAAGCAGATTATTGATGACCTGGAATCAGAATTTGAGAAGGCTTACCATACATTTAATTCTACTATTCATCAATAAATTAGTCTATCCATAATTACTTTCACTGCCTTTTCCTTAAAGGCTTGAAATGAAGCATTTTTGAAGAATTAACTGAATAGTTGAATAAACTCATTTATTCTTTCGTTTTTATGCAACTTTCTTAACTATTCGATGTTGAAATATCCTAATAAACAATGGGTTTTGGAGGTCAAAATATCATAACTTTGCCTTCCGATAATCAAAATTCACTATTCATATTATTAACAATTAAACTAAAAAACCAAGGAAAATGAAATCAAAATTAATTCTTACTGCCGTTGCAGCATCTATGCTTGCATTTACTGCTTGCAACAAAAAGGTTGATGACAAGAATATGGCTGACATCAAGCAATTTGACACTGACTGGACAGCTCTTGGCACTACTGCTACCAACTGGAGCAACGACCTGACTGCTGAAAAGCAAAAAACCACTGATCATCTTACCAAGCAAACGGCTATGATGGCTACCATGGGTGACAAGATTAAAGATGAGCAGACAAAAGCCAAGATGAATGAATTAGACAGGAACGATCATGAAGCTGTTACTGCTATGGAAACCATGACTAACCAATGGAATGATTTCAATACACAATGGACGGCCAATACAACTGCATGGACAGATTGGAAAGCTAAAGTTGACAAAGGTGAAGTAAGCAACGACGATGCTACGAAAGCTATGACTGACTGGCATGCTAAATATAACGATGCAAAAACAAAGATTGACACATGGCAGACTGCTTACAACACAGTGAAAGACAACTGTGAAAAAAACATGGCAGAGTGCGATCACATGAGCGCTTCTATGACCACTGCTGATGCTTCTACTTCTACCACCACTACCGGCACCACCACCACAAATACGAACGGTAACGGAACAACAGGTACTTCTACTACCAAAACCAAGACAACAAAAACTACCAAGACAACGACAAAGTAATAAGTGGTCTTTTAAGCCTTAATAAAAAAGGTCTGAAACAGTGTTTCAGACCTTTTTTATTTGCACCTCATTGAGATGCTGAATAAGCCACCGCGAAAACTTGTTGAAGTAGCGTTTATGCTTGCATGCTCCCACCCATCTTATGCCATTGACCACATCAGAAAGAAAAATTTCATCGGCATTAAGCAACTCATCAATCGTAATCTCCTTTTCTTTTACGTCTTTCCCCTGTTCTTTCAAAAGCGAAATTAGCTGGTCGCGCATCACTCCGTCAACACAGCCCTCGTTAAGCGCAGGTGTAAACAACTGTTCCCCTTTCATCATAAAAACTGTGGAACCAATAGCCTCACACACTCTTTCATTCGTATTGAGAAGCAAGCAATCGTCTAAGTTATTTTCCGTCTTATAGATGCCTGCCAGCACATGAAGGAGAGCATTGGATGATTTGAAAGACGAAAGCTTATTGACAGGTTTTGTTATTTCCCTGTAAACGTCAATCTTCAAACCGGTTTCATTCATCACATATTCTTTTGCGCTGATCGGTTCCGCTTGTATGATAAAAGATACGTCATTGGCTGAAGGAGAATAAAAGCCGCCGCTGTTGCGGAAAACTTCCAAGCGTACACGGGCATTTCCTTTCAGCAGGTTTACCTGGTCGAGGTGGCGAATGAGCAAATAAAAATAATGCATCGTGAAATTCTCCGGCACCTTCATACGAAGCATCTTCATTCCTTTCGTAAGCCGTTGAAGATGCTTATCAAGAAAAAGAACATCGCCGTGCATCAGGCGGATGGTTTCAAACACGGCATCTCCATAGCGAAAAGCCCTGTTATCTGCTGTTAATACAGGCAAATCAGCGTCTATGGCATTGCCATTATAGTTTATGAAGGATGACATAATGAGCACAAAGTTAAAGCAAGTGAAATGAAGAATCAGAAAATTGAAAAAAACTTTTGCTCACCTCTTTGTTAAGAAGCGCTTCAGGCAACCAATGCCAGCACCTTCATCAAAGAAGAGTTAGGCTCAATGAGAATGGTTTTCACTCCCGCTTTTTTTCCCGCAGCTTCATCGCGCAAAGCATCTCCGATGAAATAAGATGCGGCAGGATCAATGTTAAACCGTGCCATTGCTTTTTCAAGCATCAGCGAATCCGGTTTGCGGCATAAACAATTGGTTACGTCGGGATGATGAGGGCAATAATAAATCTCCGTTAATGTGATTCCCTTATTCTTCAAAACACGTTCCAGGTGAAGATGCAGGTAATCAACCTGCTCATGGGTATATATGCCCTTTGAGATGCCGCTTTGGTTGGAAATAACGATAAGTAAATATCCGCGCTTCTGAAATTCAAGCAGCGGTTCTGCAATATCATTCAAAACAAAATCCTCCAGGTGATAATTATAATCACCGCGCTCCTTGTTTATCACCCCGTCACGGTCAAGAAAGATTGCTTTGTTCATCCGTTAAGTGCGTTTGAAATCTCCTTAATGAAATGGTTATATATCTGTGGTTTTAAAGCCAGCGTATAAGCTATACCAAAGAGAGCGCCCCAAAGGTGTGCACTGTGATTAATGTTGCCTCTTCCCTGTTTTGAAGCATAATAAGACACAGCAAGAAAAGCAATCCCCATAATTACGCCAGGAAGGTGAATCACTCCATATAGATAAATGGGCTGCAGCGGAGCAAAGAGAATGCAGGCAAACACGACTGCAGAAACCGCTCCCGAAGCGCCAAGCGAATTATATCCCGGGTCATGCTTATGCTCTTTGTAAGAAGGCAGCATAGCGACAACCATCCCGCCAAAATAAAGAATCAAAAACTTATATACACTTCCTGTTATGAAAACCTCATCATAATACATTTCAACCGCCACACCGAAGGAATATAGCGCAATCATGTTAAAAGCAAGATGGATAAAGCCGCCATGAACAAAGCCGCTCGTAATGAACCGCCACCACTCCCCTCTTTCACTCACGGCAACGGAATTAAATATCAACCGGTTCATGATGTCATGATTCTGCAAGGCAAGCAATGAAACGACACAGGTGATGACAACGATGTAAATAGTCATATTAAATGTTTGGAATCAAAAGTATGTATTCAGAATTTAAAAAAAGTTGCCGATCTTTTTTTACAACTTCCATAATTAAAGCAGGCAATTTGCTTAAGCCGTATAAGGTTGCCGATGTATTAAAAATATAAGTCCGGCAATAATTTTCTGCAATGCCGCTGTGCAGGATTTGAATCATGCACTTGATACAAAAAGCGAAGGATTACAAATCAGTACTGTTCAAAACCTTACTAATGCCACCCTTACAGGGTTTGTTTTTACTTTTTCAAATCATCTTCTACCATAATTTCATCACTTCGTGATTCTAAAAATGCCGGAGGCATGTAATTTTGGTAGAAATAAAATAAACAAAACCATTAAAAATCCCGAAGGGATGATATTTAAAACGTGTTTTTAACAACACTGATTACAAATGCTTCGCAGCACCGTGTAAAAGTCATTCGGAATTGATACAGCAAAGATAAAACCCCCTAAAACGGTAATGAGCATAAAAGGCCTCAAACCTTGCATTTGCAACATTTATATATGCCAAGGTTCAATAAATGCATGAATTATGAATTTTTCAACAAATTTTGCGTCTGTCAGTTGTCCCTTCCTGAAATAGCTT
>PLYJ01000060.1 GCA_003151745.1 Bacteroidota bacterium | reverse complement strand
ACATCATGCAGGATTTTTATGCCACATAATCGGGACAAGTTCTGTGTCAATAATTTAAAACCAAAATTAAAATGAAAATAATTATTGCAACTTATTCCCACACATGGAGGATTTCAATCTCTACTGTAGCAATGTTTCTGATCTCTTTGCCACTCTTTTCGCAAAACCTTTATCTTGTTGCGGATACGGCGGAGCATGAATTTAGAGCGATAAAATCTCCTGTAATGACGGCACCATGCAGGGGCTTAGTGAATCCACCAAGTCTGGATCCAAAGTGGATACCGATGCTTACTCATGAAAAAATTGAAAATAGAAATGCAAGCCCGGATGATATACTGCTTGAAAAGATTAAATCTGCGAAGCAAAAAATTAAAGCCGCGGCAGAAATGCAAAGAAAACCGGAGGAAGATAGCGTACAATCGACTGAAGCTGCCGCTCCTATAATGGGGCCTAATTTTTCGGGAAATCAATATAACGGAGGTAGTCCGTTGGATAACACTGTGGCTGTTTCTAACGGCGGAGTTATTGTTAGCATAGACAACACCTTGGTTGAAATTCGTGACTCCTCAGGCAACTATCTATATCCTTCTCCTTACTACCAGTACGTTAATACAGTCATGGGGCAACCTACTTACGATGTCTGCGATGAAGTTGTACTATATGATCCATACACTGACCGGTTCATAGCTTTTGCAGAACAATGTGATGGTCCTTCCGATGGCCCTACACCTGTATTAATTGCTTTTTCCAAGACAAACAATCCCGCAACAGGCGGATGGTACACTTATGCATTAAGCGGAGATCCTTTTAGTCAGGGCTTGTGGTTTGATTATCCAAAGATGGCAATTTCAAATGGTGAATTATTTATTTCAGGCAATATGTGGACTGGGTCTTCCTTCAGCCAGGCAATGCTTTGGCAGATTAATAAAGCAAGCGGTTATAACGGAGATTCTCTAAAGTATGTAGTCTGGAATGGATTTCCATCCAGTATTTTTACCCTGTGTCCTCTTTCCAATGGGCTGGGATTAGTTGATCCTCCAGGTATATATATTGTAGCTTCTTTTTTCTCCGGAAGTAACCAACACATGCTTTATCACCTCACGGATTCAATAGGCGGCAACCCTTCCATAACTGCTTCAACAATTACAACAACTGCCTACTCTCTGGGTGGTAATTCTTCTCAATTAGGTACTTCAGTATTATTAAAAACAAATGATTGCCGTGCATTGAGCGGCTTTTACTTGAATGGCATAGCTCATTTTGTATTTCACTCCGATTATAATAGTACCGGTTATTGCGGCATTAACTACAACCGGATAAATGTAACCAATGGCTCCATTACATCAACAATGCTTGGAGCAAGCAGTTTTGATTATGCCTACCCTGCTGTTGCATCCTTTGCAACCTCGCCTACCGATAAGTCTGTCCTGATCGGATTTGGAAGAAGCGGTGCATCAATTTATCCTGAAATGAGAGCCGTAATTTGCGATGACGGAATGAATTGGTCAGGTTCAATATTGGTTAAAGTAGGGATAACCAATGTAAGATTTATGAGTGCGAATACTGAGAGATGGGGTGATTATACTGGTATATCAAGAAGATATAATAGCACCGCCATGCCGCTAGCATGGATAGCCGGCAGCTATGGAAATAATCAACCGGGTTACAATAATGTTTGGGATACCTGGCTTGCCGAAATTCATGGACCATCTAACGTTGGAATAAATGAGCTTGGCAAGAATGGGATTAACACGATGAATGTTTACCCTAACCCAGTTGTAAGCTTCTTTAGTCTCGAATTCAGCGTTGTTGAGTCTTCAGATATTCATATTGATATTTTTGACATGCAAGGGCGATTAATAAAAGGTCTTTATAATGGACATGCTCAACAAGGGAAAAATGTTTTTTCATTTAATAAAGCGAATTTAAAACCCGGCGTTTATTTTCTTGTCATTAAAAATTCTTCAGGAATTATTAAGGATGAAAAGATTGCTATTGCCGAATAGGGGAATGTTTCTTTAGCTCCCTCTCCGAAGGAGAGGGTTGGGGGGTGAGGCTTATGATACCTTTAAAGTATCAGTTAATGACAAAAATAGTATTTGTTTTTATTAATGATTGTCTTTAACATTTGTAACGAATAGGATGTCCGTTTGATTTTAGTTGTGTAACTTAAATTTAATATGATGAAAAAATTATTCACTTTATACCTTATTATTTGTTATATATGCGTTGTTACTTCTTCTGCACAGGTTGGCGAGTGGACGTGGCTGCATGGCAGCGCAACATCTAACCAAGCCGGAAATTTTGGCACGAAGGGTGTGCCAAGTGCTTCAAACGAGCCGCCTTCTCTTTATGAACCTTGCGAATGGACGGACCTGAATGGAAACTTCTGGATGTATGGGGGAATCGATGAAAATTCCTTCACGCATAATGATTTATGGGAATATAATCCAATCACTAATATGTGGACATGGATGAGTGGTACAAATACACCAGGCGATTCCGGTAACTATGGTGTGCAGGGTGTTCCATCTGCTTCAAACCGCCCACCTTGCCGAGCATGGGGTGTTGCATCGTTTGTTGATTTGAATGGCAACCTTTGGATGTTTGGGGGAAGTGAAGGAACTTGGCAGGGCTTTAATGATCTTTGGATGTATGATATAAGTAGCAATATATGGACTTGGATGAAGGGTACAAATACACCGGCCGATTCCGGTCACTGGGGTACAAAAGGGGTTCCGAACATTACTAATATCCCTTACGCGCGCATTGAGACAGATGCTTCTTGGACTGATAATAGCGGCGATTTTTGGCTTTTCGGCGGTGGGGGTATGGGCACGAATGACTTATGGCGTTACAATATTGCAACTAATACATGGACTTGGATGAAGGGTTCCAACATTCGTTTTCAGCTAGCAATCTATGGTATCATGGGCACGGAAGATTCTGCAAACACCCCTTCCAACAGATGGGTACATTGCAGATGGAAGGATAAAAGCGGCAACTTATGGTTGTTCGGCGGATTACTAGGTAGTATAATGCCTACAAACGAGTTGTGGCGTTATAACCCCACAACTAATAACTGGACCTGGATGAATGGAAGCAGTAGTTATGAAAATGGTGTTTACGGAATAAAGTGTGTTACGTCTTCCACAAATACTCCGGGTTCCCGTTATGAAAGTCGGGCTGCTTGGGTTGATACAACCGGTAACTTTTGGATGTTTGGTGGCTCCATTACTGGTAATGGAGATATGATGAATGATCTTTGGATGTACTGTGTAACTTCTAACCAATGGACTTGGGAAAGTGGAGATTCGACTCCCAACTCAACGGGGCACTGGGGTTCACTAGGCGTGACATCCCCTTTAAACATACCAAGTGGCAGAATGGGTTCTGTAGGATGGACCGACCACAAAGGACATTTGTATTTATTTGGTGGCAGTTCTGCCCCATGGCCTGCCATGATGAATGATCTCTGGGAGTTTGCAATTGATCCCAATTGTGGTGCCTGTAATACGGTTATTTTGCCACCTGTTGCTAATTTTCAATCAAGTGACTCGAACTTCTGTTCCAGTGAATGTATTAATTATACGGATCTCAGTACAAATGCTACTTCATGGCAATGGAGTTTCCCAGGCGGCACTCCTTCGTCAAGCACAATTCAAAATCCCCAAGGTATATGTTATGATTCTGCAGGCACTTTTGATAGTAGGCTTATCGCTTCCAATGGCACCGGCACTGATACGCTTACTTTTACCAATCATATCAAAGTATTTGCTTCTCCGCCAACGCCTGTAATAAGACAGCATCATGATTCGCTGTTTTGCACTACCGATCCGACATACACTTCTTATCAATGGTATGATAGTACAACACTTATTCCGGGCGCTACGGATACTTTTTTCGTTGTTACTCACGGCGGCAATTACAATGTGGCTGTAGCAAATGAAAATGGCTGCAAGATTTCAGTAGGTATTACTATCGCCAACAACGTAGGTATTAATGAGTTTTCTGCTAATAATTTTATTTCTCTTTCTCCTAACCCAGCATCTACTCAACTCACTATTCACACTTTATTCTCCAGCATTAGCAGGACAGCAGCCGTTTCTATAATGAATGTGCTTGGGCAAGAAGTCTTACGCCCAACTTCTTTGCAATGGAAAGGGCAGGATGCTGCGATCGATATTAGCAAGCTTATGGCAGGAATGTATTTTCTTGAAATGAAAACGGAGAGTGCGATTGATACTAAAAGGTTTGTGAAGGAATAAAGGTTCGACGTGAGCTCAGCCGAACGATAGACTGGCAGTTTGATTTTAGTTGTGTAACTTAAATTTAATATGATGAAAAAACTATTCACTTTATACCTTATTATTTGTTATATATCCGTTGTTACTTCTTCTGCGCAGGTTGGGCAGTGGACATGGATAAATGGCAGTTCTGTGCATGGCGATGCGGGGAACTTTGGCGTGCAGGGAGTACCAGGCGCTACTAATGAACCTCCTGCTCTTTACGAGACCTGCGAATGGACAGATCTTAATGGCAATTTTTGGATGTATGGGGGGGCTGATGAACGACTAGGCCCAGCGCATAATGATTTATGGGAATATAATCCTATTACTAATATGTGGACATGGATGAATGGTACAAATACACCGGGTGATCTTGGTAACTATGGTGTGCGTGGTGTTCCATCTACATCAAACCGACCACCTTGCCGAGGATGGGGCGCTGAATCATGGGTTGATCTGAATGGTAATCTTTGGATGTTTGGTGGTGTTGTTTTGGGGGTGAGCGGTTATAATGATCTTTGGATGTATAACATTACCAACAATATATGGACATGGATGAATGGTACAAATACACCGGGTGATCTTGGTAACTATGGTACGCAAGGAGTTCCTAATATTACAAATAATCCGCCTTCGCGTTGTGAGGCGGCGGCTCGTTGGATTGATAATAACGGTGATCTCTGGCTTTGGGGCGGGGGAACTTCTGCGTTAGGGGCGGCTTTAAATGACTTATGGCGTTATAATATTGCAACTAATACCTGGACTTGGATGAAGGGGTCAAATACAACCGGTCAGCCAGGTACTTATGGCACTATGGGTACTGAAAATGCTGCAAACACGCCGGGGAACAGATGGGTTCATTCCAGTTGGAAAGATAATATCGGGAATTTTTGGTTATTCGGTGGATACGTTGATATCACTACTACTCAAAACGATTTGTGGCGTTATAATCCGATTACGAATAATTGGACCTGGATGAATGGAAGCAGCACTGGCAATACATCGGGTGTTTACGGAACGAAGTGTGTTACTAATGCTACAAATAATCCTGGAGGACGCTTTGAAAGCCGTAGCACTTGGGTTGATAATAACGGCAACTTATGGATGTTTGGCGGCATCATTGGGTCAATATCCGGTAGGATGAATGATTTGTGGATGTATTGCGTTGGTTCAAACCAGTGGACTTGGGAAGGCGGAGATAATACTTCAAGTCCGGTTGGGAACTGGGGAGTGAAGGACATTTCAAGCCCTACAAACAGGCCAAGTGGTAGGCAGGGCAGCGTGGGATGGACTGATCACAAAGGGAATTTGTTTGTTTTCGGAGGACTCAGCGATCCAGGGATTACCATATATAATGATCTCTGGAAATTTTCAATTGATACTAATTGCGGTACAACATGTGCGGCCACTTCTCTTGCGCCTGTAGCTAATTTTCAATCTAGTGATTCTTCATTCTGTTCCGGCGATTGCATAAATTATACTGATCTTAGTCAAAATGCCACCTCCTGGCAATGGAGCTTCCCCGGCGGCACTCCATCTTCAGGCACCATTCAAAATCCCCAGGGTATATGTTATAATACACCGGGTACATTTGATGCTACGCTTATTGCTTCTAATAGCGGCGGCAGTGACACGCTTACCTTTATCAATCATATCAAAGTGTTTGCTACTCCTCCAACGCCTGTAATAACACAGCACAATGACACGCTGTTTTGCAGCACTGATCCTACCTATACCTCTTATCAATGGTATGACAGTTCAACACTTATTCCGGGTGCTACAGATACTTTGCTCATTGTTACTCACGGAGGCAATTATAATGTGGCGGTAAACAATGAGTTCGGTTGCCAGATTTCAGTAGGTATTACTATCGCCCACAACGTAGGTATTAATGAGTTTTCTGCTGACAATTATATTTCTCTTTCTCCTAATCCGGTCTCGAATGAATTATTAGTAAGTGGAAACTGGAAATCAGGAACCGGAAAATCGAAACTCACCATCTTTAATATAATCGGAAAAATTATATATAAGGAAGAAATAAACCGTAAATCAGAAACAATAAACTGTAAACCTTTCCCCGCAGGCATTTATTTTGTTCAGGTTGTTAATGAAGGCGGAAGATGGGTAGGGAGGTTTGTGAAGGAGTAAAGGCCTCACCCCTCACCCCCAATGCCGTTAAGTTAAGCTTC
>PLYJ01000235.1 GCA_003151745.1 Bacteroidota bacterium | reverse complement strand
CAACCTTTTTCAGGACGATACAAAATGTCTCTCAGCACAATCACTATTCTTTAAACATTCCCGGTCTGCGCTTTTTGGTACGTTCTACGGACTGTTCATGCTTCCACTTCTCAATTTCAGGGGTATTGCCTGAAATCAACAAATCGGGAACCTTTAACCCCCTAAAATCAGCAGGACGGGTATAAACGGGCGGGGCAATCAAATCATCCTGAAAAGAATCGGAAAGGGCCGATGTTTCATCATTCAATACTCCCGGAAGGAGCCTGATCACGGTATCCACAAAAACGGCTGCTGCCAGTTCACCGCCTGATAAAACATAATTGCCAATAGATATTTCACGCGTAATGAAATGCCGGCGTATGCGTTCGTCAATTCCCTTGTAATGGCCACAAAGTATAATTACATTTTTAAGCATTGACAGCGAGTTAGCCATTTTCTGATCAAGCAATTCGCCATCTGGACTCATATATATTATCTCGTCATACTTGCGCTGCGACTGCAAATGTTCCATGCAAAGCACAATGGGTTCAATCATCATCACCATCCCGGCTCCTCCCCCAAATGCATAATCGTCCACGCTTTTATGCTTATTGGTTGCAAAGTCGCGGATGTTGTGCACGTATATCTCAGCCACACCTTTCTCTTTCGCACGCTTCAGTATGCTGTGAGAAAAAGGGGAAACTAAAAGATCAGGAAGTACGGTAAGGATGTCTATTCTCATTTTTGCTCCGTAAAGTTATACGTTCTAAGTTAAACGTTATAAGGGTATCCCCGTTATCGTATATCTTATAACGATTAACGTATAACTGTTTTTTTTACAATTCCTTTCTCATCCTGTAATGCTGGATAGTTCCAAATAACAAATAGGATTCTCCAATAGTTTTATACCCCAGCTTTTCATAAAACTTAACAGCGTTTTCCCTTGCGTCAAGCACAACATATTTCAATTTTTTCTCTCTGACTATTTCTTCGATATGCTTTGCCATAATTGTTCCTAATCCTTTTCCCTGCCGGTCATTTCTTACGGCCATGGAGCGCATCTGCCCTTCTTCATTGCTGTTTATCTGCAAACGACCTGCTGCAATTGCTTCGTCATCATCGCCAAGCATCAGCAAATGAATAGAAATATCTTCTTCTTTATCCTTGGTGGAAGAATATGGTTGGTTCCAAGTCTTACGTAACACTTCGTAACGAAGGTCGTAATACTTTATCCATTCTTCGGCTGCAGATGGTTCGATGATTTTCATTTGGATTTGTCGCTTGTTTCTAAGCTGATGTTTTCATCACCTTCTTTGTAAGGAACATACGTAACAATAAGCTGGAACATCTCATCCGTTGTTCTCATGCTGCCGTTTCGCTCGGCAACAACTCTTGGCGGATCGAAAGGGTTGTTTGGATTGGAAGCGGTGTTATCATACGTGCCTTCGGCATATATAGTGCTTCCTTCAGGCAGGTAAATCATTTTCTTAAAGTTATAAAAGTATTGCCATCTGAAATCCCAGCTGTTGATGCGAATAAGCCTGACCGTGTCTCCACCCGGTTTTATTGCGTAAGCAAGAAAAGATTTTCCCAGCAGGTGCATGTGAGGATTGATGGTGAGTAAGGACATATCCTGGTGTAAAGTATATTGGGTTTTAAATGTCCGGACTGTATTGGGCTGAATAACCAATGGCGGAACAACAGGTGCAATACCTGAAGTGCCAAGAATAAATTCAAATGTAGGTCTTGTGGGAGGCGAAGGCATGAAAAAGAAATTAAATGTGCTTTGATCACTTGTATCAATCGGAGAGGGACCATAATGGATATTATCAAGCAGCAAAACACTCTTTCGTGAAAGCTTATAGCCTCCAATGCCTTGCGGGTAAATACTAGCCACAACACCCGGAAGATAATTAGTGACGGATGGCGTAAGTAGCGGATAGCTGCCATCATCATTCGGAAGATCAAGACGGGCGAATGCCTCCTGCTTATCCATTATTTCTGTGTCAACAAGCTTGTTTCCTTTTGTAATGTCTTTTTTCTGATCGGGATTGTATTGAACGAGATGGGCATTGATGTGATGCACCACTTTCTTATTGCCCGGAACAATTTCAATTACCTTAACAAAGGTATCCTGATCCAATTCCACAGGCAACTTCATCATCATAAACCTGTCCTTGTTATTGCTCTTTATAGGAAAAGGCTCGTTCATCTTAACAACTAAATCCGGTTTTCCAATCATGGAGCCAGCTGTGAAGAGAGGTGGTAAAGGAATTTTCTTTTCATCTCCTTCAGGAGCGCCATTGTCAATCCATGTTTTAAGCAGCTTGATTTCCTCATCACTTAAATAGTTTTCTCCCGCATAATGAGCATAATTAAAATCAGCAGGCCAGGGAGGCATCACTCTTGAGCGCGTTACAAGCTCAATCTGCTTTGCATGTTTCCTCACATCCTCGCAAGTAATAAGATTGAAAGTGCCGGCGCTTTCAGGACGATGGCAAGTGGTACAATGCTGATATATCAACGGTGCAATGTCTTCAGAATAAGTTACTTGACTGCTCCTATCTGAAGAACAGGTAATAAGGAATAAGGAATAAGGAATAAGGAATAAACAGGTCAGTAGAATTGCTGACATTTTCATTCTTAATTCTACATTCTTAATTCTTAATTTCATTCTATCAGGCACCCCACTGGTTCCGTTTTGGTAATCGTAATCGTTTTGTTGTTTACAACGGCATCCAAGGCATCTTTTAATTCATGCTTAGTGATGACGGTTCGTTTCTTTCCGGCAGTGTACATCCAGTTGTCAATTCTGCCTTGGTAAATGATTTTTTCTTCTTTATTTAGCACAACAACTTCAGGTGTTACGCTCGCTTTTAGTAAGTGGGTAAGTTCTTTATCAATATCTAATAACATATTGATATTCAAACTATAATCGCTTTTAAACTTCCTTACTTCTTCAACCTTATACCAGGTGCCGGGAAAGATTCCATAGAATTGAATGCCAGTCTTTTCAAATTCCTCTTGCATTTGCTTTATAGTCAATACATAATTTTGGCACAAAGGGCAGTCGGGAGAAAGAAAAAGGATGACTGATGCTTTGTTATTCTTAATCTCACTGAACAAAAAAGTTGAACCGTCAATGCTTTGCAACTTTAACGATTGAAGCCGTACCGAAATATTCTGCGAGCTGGCTGCATAAGAACAAAACAAAAGACTAAAAACTAAGGAACATAATCGTTTTCTTTCAATCATTATGGAACAAAAGTAGAAAACAACAACGAAGGGGGAAAGTTTATGAGGCAATAAAAAAAGTTCTCCGATAGCCGGCTATCGGAGAACTTTAAACTTTTTACATAAAAACTGATTACCTGTAACCCTTAGGACGCCCCTCTTCTCTCTGAGGTTCTCCTCTTGGAGCTTGTTCCCTTGGCATTTGCTCCCTCTGTTGCGATTGCGCTGCAGGTCTGCTTGAAGGCTGGTGTTGCATGTTTTGAGCAGGTTGAGCTCTTTGCTGTGGCGCCGCATGCTGTGGTTGTTGTGCAGGAGACATTTGCTGATGTTGTGTAGGTGCAGCATTGTTTCCAGGTTGCTGCATCTGTCTATTATTGCCTGATCTTATTCCCTGCTGTTGTTGATTAGCAGGATGGGCTTGCTGATTTGAAGGATGAACGTTATTGTTAATTGCCGGTCTGCTTTCCATACCTCTGCCGCCTGCATTATTGGCAGTCCTTTGTCGCGCATTCCCCTTATCCATAGGTACTGCTTTAGCAGGTCTTGAATACACTTTAGTACCAGCATTAATTTGAGGTCTATATACATTAACCGTATTACCTGCCAGCCTTGCTCTGCCGGGGGTGTTGCTTTCCCTGATAGATACAGGAGTAATCGTGGTGTGAGCAACTCTTTCAAATTCCTCTCTTCGCGGACCTGCATAATACCCATGACCACCGTAATTGGCTGTATTACTGACTGAAGTAATTCTGCGCTCGTTGGTGATAACAATGCCACCACCTATTGAAATCCTGCCACCATGCTCAACATAATAATGACTGCCCCAATCGCCTCTTGCCATATATCGCGGTTCAACAAAGCACCAACGATCCATTGGCGGATAATACCCGGCACTGACAGAAAAACCGGGGGCACAAGGAGCCCATCCATAATAACCATTGTATGATCCCCATGTAACCCATGCAGGCGCCCAATCATATCCGGGAACCCACATCCATCCGTAAGCAGGATCGCTCATCCAACTGCCATAATGAAATGGTGCCCATCCCCAATCATAATCAGAAGCCCACACCCATCCATCATCACTATATACCCAATGACCGCCGCTTACATAAGGTCTGAAATCAGAACCGGCATTGGGAACCCATACATATCCATAACCGGGATACGTGACCCAATTGCCATAAGGAGAAAGGTTGTCATAAAAAACCTGGAAGCTCACAGCAGCCTGTGCAGTTGACTTAAAAGGCACTGCATTTGCTGAAAGCAAGAGCAGCATTATTATAATTATATTTAATTTTATCTTTTTCATAGTTTTAATTTTTACTGTTATGGCAACTGGAATACAATTACCGCACCGAAGTTAGTACCAAAGTAATGCAAAACAAGAATATATCTTAAAAACATGCATTAAAATAGAATTCATGAATATATTGTCATCTGAATTTCATCTTATGTTAGGGAATTTCTGTCTTATTTAAAAGAGGTTTTTTAGATTAAAAGCGCAGTTCCATCATCTTTGTGAATAGTTTTCCTCATTTCCTCCGTTTGCGTAAGTATGAATCATATAACATATTCACAATGTTATGTAATATAAGCTGTTTATAGCATGCTGATCTTTGTATCGCAAATAAAGCCTGTCGCGGGATAAAGCAAAAATTAATTCCAACATCCTTGGCACGATATTTAACGTATGTAATACCATTAGCCATTATATA
>PLYJ01000130.1 GCA_003151745.1 Bacteroidota bacterium | reverse complement strand
GGTTTTTTTAGGAAGGTACAGTTTGAATTGAAAACTCGCCCGTTTGATTTCATGACACGGCTGTTTGATTCAAAGAGATGGCCGTTCGATTGAAAGAGATGGCCGTTTGATTGAAAGAGATGGCCATCTTTTTGATGAAATGAGCCTATATAACAAACTAAATAAGCTTGAAAAATGTAAGAAATCACTCCTTTTCGATTATTAATTCGATATATATAATTGAAATTGGATAGAAATTGAAACAATATGACAGAATGTCTTAAAAAATGCCGGAATGACAGTGTAAGAAAAGTGGCGAATTCGCGCGAACATACAAATGCACTGATTCGTATGCATTAACTTGGCTTATCTCACTGTTTGAAGGCATTCGACATAGGACAACAAATTGAAACAAATTTTAATAAATAATTGTTAAACCATTTTGAAATGTTAAGGTCTTATTAAAAAACTAAACATATATCATAAAAAATGAAAGCTATTAAACTTACTCTTGCTTGCCTGATGTTTGCATCAGCAGTACTTATTGTTTCCTGCAAAAAGTCCGACTCTCCCGTAGATAATGATACTACAGGCGCCAGTGATAATGCTTTGGCTGAAAACTCATCGAATGATATTGTAACAATAGGAGCCCAGGCTTCTGACAAAGGCAGCCTAAGTTCATACAGGTTGAGCAATCCTGAAAACATATTGGCAGCTTGCGCAACTATAACGTGGGATACAACCGGTGTCAACAGGACTATTACTGTAACGTTTGATGGTGCCGTTTGTATGGACGGTCGCACAAGAAGCGGCTCGATTACTTATGATTTCTCCGGTTCTACTTTAGGTGCCAGACATTATCGCGATCCGGGCTTTAGCTTCACAGTAACCACTAATAACTATATAGTTGATGGAAACCAGGTGAACATTGTAAATAAAATTGTTACAAACACAACTCCTGCCGGGTTCAATCCTTCAAACACCAATGAAACATGGCATATAACTGCGAACATTAATATTGTAAAAGCCAGCGGTGGAAGCATAAGCTGGATTTGCGACAGGGTTAAGACACTATTAAATACAAGTACTACATATAATGGTGCAGCTATTCCTATTGACTGGCCAAATGCAAGAGTAGGAATTACAGGCAATGCAAGCGGATCAAGATCAAATGGTGAAACATTTACTGTAAATATAACCAACCAGTTGATTCGGGATTTTGGTTCTTGTCATCCTCTCGGAAAAGTTCCTTTCATACAAGGTACATTTATATATACACCAATTGGAAAAGCTGCAAGAACTTTCGATTATGGAAACGGAACCTGCGATTTTGCTGCAACGGTTACTATTAATGGAAAGACGTATAATATTTATCTTCCCTGATATAATTATTAAAACTAAAAAAACGGCTCTGCAATGCGGAGCCGTTTTCGTTTTAGGGTAACGCTTTTAAGAACGGGGAGAGGCAAGTTTTCTCTCATGCAGAATCAAATTCTCTGCATCTAAGTTTGCTTGCTTTGCAAGAAAATAGTCTTGAATGATGAGTGTTGCAATGATGAGAGGGGAGAATATAATAAGCAACATTACAATTGGCAGGCGGAGAATCAAGGCTGTGCATTTCGCTACCGATTTGATCATTTTCATGCAGCTACTTTTTGTTTTTCGTGCATTTGATGTACAAGCCCATCTGCTAATCCTATCTCAGGAACGATGATCTCCTGTATCTGCGCTGCTTTCATAATGCCAAGAAATATTTTAGCAGCAGGAACAATCACATCGGCCCTGTCAGGATTAAGATTCCATATTTCAATACGTTCTTCAACGGTATGAGGTTTCATTTCTGTGTAAAGCTCCTTTAGCTTATCAAAAGAAAGGGGTTTGCCATCTTTTCTTCCAAGCAGCTTAAATAATTTATTAATGTTACCGCCTGAGCCAATGGCAGTGAGGGGTTGATGCCCGAGCGTAATCATGCGCACCCAATCTTTAAACTCATACCACTTTTGCTTATCTACCAACTTATTAAGCCAACGGATAGTTCCAATATCAAACGACTGCGAAACAAGCATTCGTCCTCCCGCAAACAGCGTTACCTCTGTGCTGCCTCCACCGACATCTATATACAAGTAAGAACGGTTCTTATCGAGGTGCTCTTCTACATGATTGGAATAAATAATGTCTGCTTCTTCTCTTCCGCTAATAATTTCAATTCTCAAATCACATTCTTTTCGAATGCGCTCAATGATATCTATTCCGTTCGCAGTTTCACGCATGGCAGAAGTGGCGCAGGCGCGGTATGAAACAGGTTCGTACACATCAAGCAGCAGTTTAAAGGCATTCATCGTCTTTGAAAATTTCTCTGCTTTCTGAGGAGAAATTTTCCCTGTTATAAAAGCATCCTCACCCAGCCGTAAAGGGATGCGGATTAACTCTGCTTTTTTGAAATGTGTCTCGCCGCTTTCTTCCAGCACATTGCATAGCAGGAGGCGTGAGGCATTAGAGCCTATATCAATAGCAGCATATTTCATGGAAGGATCAAAATACATATTGGCAGAACCAAAAATCGGCTGAAAAAGCATTGATAGTTAAGGGATAGCCAAAAACTTTTCAATACTCCATTGTCAATTAATAATGATCGCCTTTTCTGCCTTGTGAATGCCGTTTGACGTAACATCCGGTTTGTTTTTATTTTTATTCCCTTCTGCAAGAAGCCAGTGATAAATATCGTCCTGTGCGCGGCTTGCCTTTCCGTTCATAGGCTGCACATATTTATTTTCCTGCGTATTGTTGATGATGCGAGCCTTCGCATTATCTTTTAACTGGATCGTTATATATTGCTTGAGCTGCTCATGAATGGCTAAGTCGAAAATAGGAACAGCCACTTCAGAACGTGCATCCAGGTTGCGATACATCCAGTCGCCGGAGGAAATAAAACATTTTTCATTCCCACCGTTGGCGAAAATGAATATGCGGCTATGTTCAAGGTATTTATCAACAATGCTGATGATTTCGATGTTTGAACTAAGCCCTTTTATTCCCGGCACGAGAGAACAGATGCCCCGAACAATCATTTTAATCTGTACGCCTGCCTCGCTAGCCTGGTATAGCTTTGTGATCATTTCTTTATCAACAAGGCTATTCATCTTAAGCATCATGTAGGCCGGCTTGCCTTCCTTCGCATTTTTAATTTCCTTATTGATGAGATGAATAAATGCCTTTCTCATATCAAACGGAGCCACGATAAGATGCTTATAAGTTCCTGCTTTAAAATTATCCTGGTAGAAGCTGAAAAGCTTTATCACATCATCTGTAATGCGTTTATCGAAAGTCAATAAAGAATGGTCGCAATATAAACGCGCTGTCTGTTCGTTGAAATTTCCTGTGCCTATATGTGCATAATTAACCAGCTTGTCATTCTCTTTACGGCTAATAACAAATAATTTAGAGTGAACTTTTAATCCCGGCACACCGAAGATCACATTGGCACCTTCTTCCTGCAGCTTGTTCGCATAAGCAATATTTGCCTCCTCGTCAAAGCGAGCCTGCAATTCAACAACTGCCGTTACCTGCTTGCCGTTCTTTACCGCATTAATAAGTGCATTGATAATACCTGAGTTTTGCGCTGCTCTATATAAGGTAATCTTGATAGACTGCACCTTCGGATCAATGGAAGCTTCGCGAAGCAAATTGTTAATGTGATGAAAAGACTGGTAAGGGTAGGAGAGGAGAATATCTTTTTCACGGATCACTTTAAATACGCTTGCTTTTCCTTTCAAATCAGGATGCTCGATGGAATGAGGAAGATGATAACGCAGCGAAGGCCGGCCCACGTTCGGAAAGCCGATAAAATCTTTAAAATTATGATAGCGCCCTCCCGGAATTAATGACTCCTCTTTATGCAGCTTTATTTTTTTAAGAATAAACTTAAGCAGATCGTTTGGAATTTTTTCATCATAAGCAAGCCGCACCGGTTGTCCTCTCTTACGCTGTTTAACTCCCTTCGAAATCTTTTCCATCCATCCCTTTGAAATATCGGCATCAATATCCAGCTCGGCATCCCTCGTCATCTTCACCGTGTAAGCTTCAATGTCATCGTAATCAAAAATAGAAAATATGTCATTCATGCAATAACGGATGACATCATCAAGCAGTATGATTTGTTTTTTATGTTCCTCCGCAGGCAGAACGAGAAAACGTGATACCACATCCGTTGGAATCTCAATGAGTGAATACTTCGATTTCTTTTCCTTGCCTTTCCTGCCCAGCTTAATAGCAAGATAAATGGATTTGTCTTTCAGATAAGGGAACTTAGGTGCCGTGTCAATCATGATGGGCACCAGGAACGGGAACACATTATCGTGAAAGTACTCTCTTACAAACTTTCCTTCCTCCACAGTAAGTTGTTTTTCATTGATGATAAAAATATTTTCTTTCTCGAGATCTCTCAGCAAACCCTGGTAAATGGTTTCAAATTTTTCCTGCTGGCGTATAATGATGCGCTGAATTTGTTCAAGCAACTCATCAGGATCAGCGCCCAGAAGATCTTTTGCCTTTTTACCAAGCTTGGTCATTCTCCGGATGGTGGCAACACGTACTCTGAAAAACTCATCCCTGTTATTGGAATAAATGCCAAGAAACCTGATACGTTCAAGCAATGGCACGTTCGTATCTTCCGCTTCCTGCAAGACCCTGGCATTAAAAGAAAGCCAGCTTATATCCCGGTTTACGAGCGGAACTTTTTTCTTACTCATCATAAAAAACAGTGGTTAGTTCTGCCCCAGTAAATTCTCTACAGTCTCTGTGCTTCTTTCAACAGGAGCACGTGAAGTAATTTTCTTCTTCTTATACTTACCTTTATTTTTTTTCGGCGCCTTCACTTTTTTTGAACTAACAGATTTCTTTGCTTTCGCTTTTTTGGAATGTTTCTTTTTCGGCTTACCAGCCTCTTTCCTTTTCTCAGCAAGAGCTTTCAGGGTTTTAATAAATTTCTTGCCTACGGATTTGCTTGCTTCTTTAATTGTTTTTTTTGTTTTGGCGATGGCACGGCTATTATGCCCTGACAACGTTTTTTCGATAGCCGCCGTGAGTTCCTTTTTAATTTCTTTTTTCAATCCTTTTTTCATGTGTTTGTGATTTAGTTGTAAGATATGTTTTCTCAAGTCCTCATCAACTGTGGTTTAGTAATAGATAAAGGAATTGAGCCGTAAATGTTCTTATAATATCCGTACCGTAAAAGTAATACAAAAAAATTAATATACAGTTAATATTGAGTTTACTCCGTTTTGAGCAGGGCAGGGGTGAAGTAAAGACTTTGCTGGCCTCCGTTTTTCGTCACTTTCGCCCATAAATCAATGTCAAATTCAATACAAATAACGCAGCAAGTAGGCATGTCTTCACTTCGCCTGTGCAGACAATATTCAACCGTTTCGCTTATTACGGGATTATGGCCAAAGATCATCGCAGACGAAAAGCTGTCATTTATTTCATGAATGCACGCTAAATACTCTTCTCTGCTTGTGTCGTATAGCTTTTGCCTTATTAGGATGTCTTCTTTTGAATAGCGGATGTTCCCTGCAAAGATAAGTGCAGTGCTCATTGCCCTTATTGCTGGGCTTGAAATAATCACATCAGGACGAATCTTTTGCGCATACAGATGTTTACTAACACTATGAGCATCAGCATATCCTCTTTCATTCAAAAGACGGTCAATATCTGGCTGCGATTCCGTCGCCCAACTTGACTTTGCATGACGCACAAGGTATAGTGTTTTCATTGTTTAATATAAATAACATAGTTAATTGAATATAATAAATATATGTTCAATGTTTAAAGTTCAAGATTCAAGGTTTCGAAATTTTGAACTTTGAACCCTGAACTTATTTCTTAACGTATTTCCAGTTCCTGCTCTTCCCTGCACAAAGTCCTATCTTATTAACGACAATCACCTTGGAAAGATTGCAAAAGCGAGGGTACGAATCCATGCTCGACTATTATCTAAAAGTAGCCCCACACTACCACGAACCGCTGTATGCGAGACCCGCACGTACAGTGGTGTGAGAGCCGCTCCCTGTCAGCATTTGCTGGCACGGCTGGCTACTCAATTATGTGCTGCCCTGTTGTCCGTTCGGAGTTCGTCAGCCCGAAGTTCGCACGCACTTTGTTCAAGGCGATTTACAATATTAGTTTCGGTTTGCATTGTAAACTCAATTTGATGTTTGTAATTCGGTAAATTTTTCAATTACATAGTCCTCGTAAAAAAGCATTTTATTTTTTTCCTCCTCTGTGAATTTAAGTCCGTCAATTTTATTTTCTAAAAACAAAAGCATTTTAATTCCTCTTTTCAAGATTTCTTTTTTAGTATAGTCGGTGTTCTTACTAATATCAATTTCGTTGTATGAACCTGTGCTGAATCTACTTTTCTTGTCTGCCCAACCCAAATTACCTAACGAAGAGTTTTTTCCGTTTTTCAAAATCGTCAAATTGCCTAAAGTGTTTATGAGAACTTTATGAGCCATTGGAATTTCATCTTCTTCAAGTCCTGCTGTGAAATCATTAACAACTGTTGTCCAGTTATCCCAAACTTGCGGAATGATGTGTTCAATGGTTGTGGATTCGTAATCATCAATGCTGACTTTATCATTTGTTTCTCTGAATTGTTCTTTTAATATTTCTTCATAAGCAAACAAGAAATACTTTAAAGTTCCCCATCTGTGAAATCCTTTTGCACCTCTTTCATAAGTGAATAAATTATTCATGCCTTGAATAATGTTTTGAGCTGAAATCGGAGATTTTATTAATACTTCAATTTTACGATTTATACTCTCAATGCTATCTTCGTCAGAATAAATATCCCTGCCCCAAGTTGCTGCTGTCCTTTCATCAAACAACCAAAGCGTTTTATTTCTAAACATAATTTTTTCAAGGTTGGAAAATATTTGTTGTAAACTTTCTTCATCGCTTTTAAGAAGTAGAGCAAGTAGAAAAACTTTTAATTCTTTTCCATTATTGAGCAATAGAATTTTTTTGAGAATTAGAGATTCCGAATTATGAATCCTATACCAAATGGGTGCTGCTTCGGATAATTTGATAATGTAATCTTCAATTTTACTGTATGAAACGGTTGGCTCTTTTTCTCCGCTTTCATCTTTATCAAACTTCTCTGATTTGTTACAGAACATTTGGAAAACTTTTTCTTTAGCAACTTTTTCAGAAAAGACTGCTTCTTTCGGTTTTCTGTAAAGTGATAAATGAGCAGAAAGAAAAATATCTTCATCTAAAATTGTATCAGGGTTTTGTGCTAAACAAGAATATATTTTGCCCCATGCTTCATTGATTCTTTTTCTTAGGTTGTCATTATCTTCTTTTACACCTTTTAATTTTTGCGTTAAATAGATTAATCTGTTCTTCAACTTCTCAAGTGTTGAAAGTGGTTTACCCCTGTTGTTCATTGTTTCAAAAACCGCTTGAACATCTAAATATTTTTCAATCGTTCTAAAATCAAATTGCAAAGAGGTAGTTAGTTTCTTGAATATAATTTCTCTTTCTTCATGACTTAAATTTTTAAGTTTTGTTTTGAAAAAATCTTTTGCATAAATGAGGTTCTTTGTATAAAGATTCAAGTTGCTGTTTTGAAGAATGAAGGACTTGTCTTCAAAAATATTTCTCAATAGGAAATTGTAGTTGTTATCAGTTTGGTCGTAGCTGAATTTATAAACTGTGCTATTGCCAGAAGAATTAGGTTTGTTCAGATAAATTTTCATTAAATCATCTTTGCTTTCGCTACTGTAACCATCATTTGATAATTTGAGTAACTCAAAAATGAAGATGCTAATTGTTGTCAATCTTTGTTGTCCATCCACAACATGATAGAACTTTACACCAGAAAGCCACTTTTCATTTTCTGTCGCTTGTTTTCCCTCCAAATATATCGTTCCTGTATAATGCTTTTTATACTCTCCATTTTCATCCGTGATTTCGTCTAAGTCATCCCACAACTCAACCAGTTGCTTGTCTTCCCAAGCATATCCTCTTTGATAGTCAGGGATTCTAAAAATGTTCTCACTAAATAATTGTCTTAGATTAATTGCTGCCATTTTAATTATTGTTTTAGTTTTTTGTCTGTTCGTTCAAAGCTGTAAAGCTCAAAGTTGCACTGTCGCCAATAGGGTTGCACATAACAAATATATCAACGAAGTACAAGTTGCCAAATTAGTATAAATTTTCAAATGATATTAAAAAACGCAATGCGTTAATCCGAC
>PLYJ01000229.1 GCA_003151745.1 Bacteroidota bacterium | reverse complement strand
GAACAAATTAACGGTTATTAACAAAGAAAAAGAAGCAAAAAGAAATTTTACATCATCAATAACAAATGAATCGTATATTTAGCTTCACAAAATCCAGTCTAAAGATTGGGGTACACTACAGATATTACCTGAATGGCTTCTGCCAATCATTCTGATTCTCTGATTGCTTAAAACTTGTTGAAAATTTATTTTAAATTATTTGCGTTTCAAAAATGCTTTCTGATATATTTGCGCCACGAAAAAAGGGGTTTGCGGTTTTTAGGTTATATTTTGCAGTTTGTTGTTTGAAATAGCAGGGCTGTAAACAGTAAATGGTAAAACGCGAACAAAGCAACTTACATTATACTATGCATAAACATCTTCTCCGAATATTCCAATCACTGCTCTTTTCTCTTCTTGCACTGCTTCTTTTCTCCGCTCCGCTTCGCGCACAGGATGGCAAAGCGCTTTTTCAAAGCAACTGTACTTCCTGCCATGCCATATTCACAAAAAACATTGGCCCTGCTTTGATGGGCGTCAGCGGCCGGCATAGCGAAGAATGGCTGTTGAAATGGGTGCATAATTCCCAGTCTCTTGTAAAATCAGGCGATGCCGATGCAGTAAAGCTTTTCAATGATAATAATCACATCCCGATGCCTGTGCAAGCACTGAAAGATGATGAGATAAAAGCCATCATTGCTTATGTGTCTAATGCGAAGCCGCCTGTAGCTGCCGTAACTCCTGTGGCAGCACAAAATGAAGAAGGCGGACCGGTAGGTCTTTACCTGCTCATTGCAGCCGTTGTATTGGCTATCATTGCTGCAACTTTAAGGCGCGTTGTTTTAAATCTAAAACGTGCAGTGCGCAGGCAGCAGAACATTCCTGAGCCTGCAAAGAAAACACGCTGGCAGGAGTTTGTTTATTGGACGCGTAATCACAAGAAGCTTCTCGCTGTCATTATTATTATCTTTTTAATATATAGCAATGTAGCCGGGTGGAATACGCTATGGAATATTCACGTAACGCAGGGTTATCAGCCTGATCAGCCTATTGCTTACAGCCACGAGCTTCATGCCGGCAAAATGCAGATTGCCTGTATCTATTGCCACAGCGGTGCTGAAAAAGGAAAGACTGCAGGAGTGCCTTCTGCGAATGTATGTATGAACTGCCATAAAGCAGTACGTACAGGGCCAACAACAGGGGAAGCGGAAATTGCAAAGATTTATAAAGCATTAGACTACGATCCTGATAAAGGAACGTATGGTCCCAATCCCAAGCCTATTCAATGGGTGCGTGTTCACAATCTGCCCGATCTGGTTTACTTCAATCACTCGCAGCATGTAGTGGTTGGAAAAATTGCATGCCAGACGTGTCATGGTCCTGTACAGGAGATGACCGTGGCAAAACAATATTCGCACATTACGATGGCTTGGTGCATTGATTGCCACAAGGCCACGCAGGTGCAGATGGCAGGCAACCATTATTACGATATGTATCACGAGTTTCTTAAGACGAATAAAAATTTATCTGATTCTGCCATGACCGTTGAAAGCATTGGCGGAACGGAGTGCGCGCGGTGCCACTATTAAAAGCCCACCCAACCCTCCCAAAGGGAGGGCTATTGAAGGGATAGAATATTTTTTGAAAGAAAACGCAGTATGAATAATAACGATAACAACCTTAACAAAGCTGAGGTTCTTAAAGCCCCTCCTTCGGAGGGGTTGGGGAGACGCTACTGGAAAGGAATTGATGAACTCAGTAATGACGCTGAATTTGTTCGTTTAAAAAATAACGAGTTCTTCGAACATCTTCCTATTGATAAGGTTATCAGCAAGAAAGCGTCTGATTCTTTTGCTCATCCGCGCAGGGATTTTCTTAAGTTTCTTGGCTTTGGCCTGGCTGCTGCCACGCTTGCTTCCTGCGAAGCTCCTGTTATAAAGACCATTCCTTATCTTATTAAGCCGGAAGAAATTACTCCCGGTGTTTCCAACTGGTATGCTTCTTCTTTCTGGGATGGTTATGATTATTGCAGCATAGTTGTTAAAACCCGCGAAGGACGCCCGATTAAGATTGAAGGCAATACTTTATCTTCTGTTACAAAAGGAGGAGTGAATGCCCGCGTGCAGGCAAGTGTTCTTTCTTTATATGACAAAACACGACTTACCGGCCCAACGGATGGCGGCAAAGTAACTAGTTGGTCGAATGTTGACAGCACCATAAAATCAAAGCTTGACGCTATTGCTGCTAAGAAAGGCAACATCCGCATTCTTACTTCTACCATCATCAGCCCTTCTACAAAGGCTATCCTTGCTGAGTTCATCAGTAAGTATCCAACTACTAAAGTGGTTACTTATGATGCCATCTCTTTTTCAGGCATGTTGCAGGCAAATAAAGAAAGCTTCGGAGAAGCCGTTCTTCCTACCTATCATTTCGAAAAAGCAAATACCATTGTAAGCTTCGGCGCTGACTTCCTTGTTAACTGGCTTTCTCCTGTTGAGTTTGCAAAGCAATATGCAGAAACACGCAAGCTGGATAAAGGCAAGAAGAATATGTCGCGCCACATTCAGTTTGAAGCTACGTTGTCTGTAACAGGAAGCAATGCTGATAAGCGTGTGATGCTGAAACCATCACAGCATGGTGCTGCAGTTGCAGCATTATATAATGCAATTGCAAAAGGAACAGGGGCATCCGGCATTAGCGGCTCTTCCGTAGGCGACCTGCAAAAAGATATTGATGAAACGGCCAAGGAGCTTTTGAAAAATAAAGGAAAAGCATTTGTGATTTCGCGTTCGAATAATGCTGCTATACAGAATTTGGTGAACGGCATTAACGTGATGCTCGGCAGTTACGGCAACACCATTGACCTTGACAATGCAAGCATGCTGCGCCAGGGTAATGATGCTGACCTGAAAACATTGCTTGATCAGATGGGCAAGGGAGAGGTGAGCGCATTATTCGTTTACAATTCCAATCCTTGTTATACATTAGCTAATACTGAGGCGTTCAATCCCGCAGGTGCGGGACTGAAGAAAGTGGAACTGTCTGTGTCCTTTGCTGACCGCATGGATGAAACAGCTTCCAACTGCCAGTATGTTTGTCCTGATCATCACCCGCTTGAATCATGGGGCGATGCAGAGCCACGCAAAAACTCCTTCTCTTTTACACAGCCTACGATTGCTCCTTTATTCTCTACACGCCAGGTGCAGGAAACTTTACTTGTATGGATGGGTGATAAATCAACCTATCACGACTACTTGCAGGAATATTGGCATAAGAATTTTAAAGATCAATCAAGTACGATCTTCACTAACACCTGGAACAAAATGCTTCAGGATGGCGCATGGGATGGTCCAACTGCTTCCGGTAAAACATATTCATCTTCTTCAGCTAATCTAAGTTCAGCGGCTTCTGCTATTTCATCAATGAAAGGCGGCGATGGAATGGAGTTAGTGCTTTATGAAAAGACCGGCTTAGGAAACGGTAGCCAAGCCAACAATCCATGGCTGCAGGAATTGCCTGACCCTGTTTCAAAGATTACATGGGATAACTATTTATGCGTTGCTCCTAAAGATGCAAGAGATAAAGGATGGAAGACGGGCAATGTTGTTTCAATAAAAGCGAACGGCAACGAGTTAAAAGTGCCCGTGTTGATTCAACCCGGACAAGCTCCCGGCACTTGTGCATTGGCATTTGGCTACGGAAGAACAAAGGCAGGTAAGGTAGCTGACAATCTTGGTAAAAATGCTTATGCATTGACTGCCATGGGAGATTCAGGCTTAGTATATTTTGGCGCTGCCGTGATCACCAAAACTACAGACGACGATTATCAATTTGCTGCAACACAACAGCATCACACGATGATGGGTCGTGCTATTGTAAAAGAAACTATCCTTGAGGAATATATAAAGAATCCAAACTCAGGCAATAAAGAAGAAAAAATAGAAGAGAGAATAGGAAAGGAACTCAAACAGAAGCATCCCGAAGATGTAAATCTTTGGAACGATCATGCGTTGCCTAACCATCACTGGGGCATGGCAATTGACCTTAATTCCTGCATCGGATGCGGCGCCTGTGTTATTGCCTGCCAGGCAGAAAATAATGTGCCTGTGGTAGGTAAAGATGAAGTGAAACGCAGCCGCGAAATGCACTGGATACGCATTGACCGTTATTATAGCAGCGATGCCGATCCGAAAGAAGGGCAAGAGCATCAGGACCTTAGCGCTATGGAGTTTCCTTCCGATAATCCGAAGGTAGTGTTCCAGCCTGTCATGTGCCAGCATTGCAACCATGCGCCTTGCGAAACAGTATGCCCGGTAATTGCGACCAACCACAGCTCTGAAGGGTTAAATCAAATGATTTATAACCGTTGCGTAGGTACTCGTTACTGTGAAAATAACTGTCCATATAAAGTAAGAAGATTTAACTGGTTCCGGTACGCTGATAACGCCAAGTTCGATTTCAATGAAAATAACGATCTCGGCAAGATGGTATTGAATCCTGATGTAGTAGTTCGCTCACGAGGAGTGATGGAAAAATGCTCCATGTGTGTGCAACGCTTGCAGGAAGGCAAGTTGATTGCCAAGAAAGCCGGACGTCCTGTGAAAGACGGAGAAATCAAAACAGCGTGCATGCAAACTTGCCCCACCAATGCTATTGTATTTGGTGACTACAACAACAAGGATAGTCAACTGCTTTCATTGTGGAAGCCTGAAGAAAGAAGCTATCACCTGCTTGCCGAACTGGATGTGCAGCCGAATGTGTTCTATCAAACGAAGGTGAGAAATGTGAGTGCAGAAGAACATGAGCCGGTTATGGCAGGAGAGAAGAAAGAAGGATAATTTTAAATGTGATAATTAGCTGATTAGGGAATTAGCTAATGAAAAAAATAATCAGCTAATTAGCTAATCGTCAAATCAACTAATTAAAAAGATGAGTGAACTTCACGAAGCGATAGTCCGCGACCCGCTTATACTTGGTAAAAAAACCTACCACCAGATGACAGAAGACATCTGTAAGCCGGTGGAAGGGAAAGCAAACAAATGGTGGTGGATGGCATTTACCGTTTCTGCAACTGCCATGATTTGGGGCATCCTTTGTATATGTTACACCGTTGGCGTCGGCATTGGTACATGGGGGGAGAATAAAACAATAGGCTGGGCATGGGACATTACAAATTTCGTTTGGTGGATCGGTATCGGTCATGCAGGAACATTGATCTCAGCAATTTTATTGTTATTCCGTCAGCGTTGGAGAATGGGAGTTAACAGATCTGCAGAGGCGATGACGATCTTCGCTGTTATTTGCGCCGGTATTTTCCCTTTGCTTCATACAGGCCGCGCATGGCTCGACTACTACATGCTTCCGCTTCCAAATCAATATGGTTCCTTATGGGTCAATTTTAATTCTCCGCTTCTTTGGGATGTGTTCGCTGTGTCAACATACTTTACTGTATCACTCGTATTTTGGTATCTTGGTCTCATTCCCGATATTGCCACTATCCGTGACCGTGCCATCACTCCGGTACGAAAATTCATGTACGGGCTTCTTGCTTTCGGTTGGAAAGGCACAGCGCGTGACTGGCATCGTTTTGAAGAAGTATGCCTCGTGCTGGCAGGTATATCTGCGCCGCTTGTGCTCTCAGTTCACACCATTGTATCCATGGACTTTGCAACATCCATTCTTCCTGGATGGCATACTACCATCTTCCCTCCTTATTTCGTTTCAGGAGCAATTTTCTCCGGCTTTGCCATGGTGCTAACATTGATGATAGTAGCAAGGAAAGTTTTAAATCTTGAGCAGTACATCACCATTCAGCACATTGAGCTGATGAATAAGATCATTATTCTCACCGGTTCCATTGTGGGAATTGCATATATCACTGAATTCTTCATTGCCTGGTATTCGGGTGATGGATATGAATCCTATGCATTTATCAATCGCGCTACGGGTCCTTACTGGTGGGCATACTGGACCATGATGACATGCAATGTAATCACGCCGCAGCTTTTCTGGGTGCGTAAAATCAGGAGAAGTGTTGTTGCCACATTCATCATTTCTATTTTCGTAAACATCGGAATGTGGTTCGAGCGTTTTGTAATTATTGTAACGTCGCTGCATCGCGACTTTCTTCCATCAAGTTGGGTGATGTATCATCCAACGTTTATTGAAGTGGGTATATTCGTTGGCACACTCGGTCTATTCTTCACGTTATTCCTTGTTTTCAGCAGGTTATTCCCTGTGATTGCATTGGCTGAATTGAAATCAACGCTTAAGAAAGTAGGAAACCAATACAAGAAAAAAGAAGTCGAATAATGAGCAAAAGAATCTATGGCATCTTTGACGATGAAGATGTTTTGAAGGACGCCATCAAAACATTGAAGACGAAAGGCATTGTAGTGAAAGACGTGCAAAGCCCTTTCGCTATTCACGGCATTGAGGCGCTGATAGGTGTGCCCCGTACAAGAATTTCAATTGTCAGCTTTATGTTTGGAATTATGGGCACCTCTCTTGCCCTGTTGATGACCTGGTATATGATGATTCATGATTGGCATATCAACATCGGAGGCAAGCCGGATTTTATGTTTTACATGAATCTTCCTGCATTTATTCCTGTTACTTTTGAATCTACTGTATTCTGTGCTGCACATGGCATGGCAATCACATTTCTTCTGCGCAGTAAATTGCTTCCCGGTGTTACCGCTCCTATTTTTCATCCGAGAACGACAGATGATAAATTTGTTGCACACATTGATGTAAAAGACGAAAGCAAGCTGAACGAAGTTATAAACCAAATAAAAAGCGCAGGAGCTTCGGAAGTAATTAATAAATGAATAAGTAATAATGAAAAATGAAAAAACAGGAGTTAATCATGCAATTTATTCATTATTAATTATTCATTATTCCTTTTAATAAGACTATGAAAGAAATTTATAAATATATATGCATCATAGCGGTTGCGGCAGTTTTTGTGTCATGCAATGATGATCCGAAGAAGCCCGGGTATGAATACATGCCTGATATGTATCGTTCTCCTTCTTACGAAACCAATTCAATGAATCCATTGTTTCCTGACAGCATGACGGAGCGCCAGCCTGTTGCAGGAACAGTAGCTCGCGGCAACGACGTATATACAAGCTTTGACAGATTACCCTATCCATATGCCGGTGACAGCCTCGGCTATGAAACAGCAGGTAAAGAATTGCATAATCCGCTTGAAAAAACAGCTGACAATATGACAGAAGGAATTCGATTATATAAAAATTATTGTGGCGAATGTCACGGTGATAAGGGAATGGGTGACGGACCGGTAACACAACATAATGGACCTAAGCCTCCAGCTTATTCAAGCGATCAGTTGAAAAACCTTCCGGAAGGAAAAGCATTCCACACTACTCAATATGGTAAAAATAACATGGGCTCGTATGCATCGCAGCTAACAGCATCGCAGCGCTGGGAGATCATTAGGTATGTGCAGACAATGCAACATCCTGATGGAACTTCTGCTGCAACGGATAGCACTAAAAAGAAAATTACTGCATCAAAATAAAGAATCAATGGACTTTGAGATAGACAGGAAATACACGTTTACCAGCCGGAACAAAATTGTTTCCATTGCACTGATGGCTATTGGTGTTGCTGCAATCGCATACGGATTCGGCAGCGGACAAGTAACGCGCACATGGGCAACGCTATTACATAATGATTTCTACTTCATGGCTATTGCGCTTTGCGGAACGTTCTTTGTCGCTTTTCAATATGTGGCACAGGCCGGGTGGGCCATGGGTTTCATACGAGTACCGGAAGCCATGGGAAGATTCCTTTTGCATAGTGGCATTGCAATGATTTTAATTTTCCTGCTCGGACATAAGGAAATTTATTTTTGGACACATTCGGAATTGTATGACAAAGCAAGCCCTGAATACGATCCCATTATGGCTGGCAAAACAGCATTCCTTAACATGGGCTTCTTTTCTTTCCGTCTGGTCGCATATTTTGTCATTTGGTTTGGATTCACCTTATGGCTTCGCAGGAATTCTCTCAGAGAAGATATTGAAGGAGGATTAACGAACTACAATAAAAGCATTCGGGCCGGGGCTATATTTATTGTGTTGTTTGCCGTCACTTCTTCCACCTCTGCATGGGATTTCCTCATGTCCATTGATGCACGTTGGTTCAGCACCTTATTTGGCTGGTACGTTTTTGCCGGATTATTTGTCAGTGGGCTCACTGTCATTTGCCTGTTTGTTCTTTACCTGAAATCGCAGGGATATATGCATCATGTAACTTCCAATCATCTTCATGATTTGGGCAAGTTTATATTTGCCTTCTCTATCTTCTGGACCTATTTATGGTTTTCACAGTTTTTATTGATATGGTACGCCAATCTTCCTGCAGAGGTAGAATATTACCAGGTGCGTTGGAAATATTTTAAAGTATTGTGGGTGATTAACCTGCTCGTTAATATTGTAATACCCTTCCTTTTCCTGATGACGCGCGATGCAAAGCGCCAGGTAAGAATATTGACCGTAGTAGGAGTAATTGTCTGTGTGGGGCATTGGATTGATGTGTTCATGATGACTGAGCCGGGAATCGTTGGCAAGAATTGGCATATTGGTTTTATTGAAATCGGCACGATGCTCGGTTTTCTCGGACTATTCATTTACGTGGTGCTTAACCAGCTTTCAAAAGCAGCGCTTGTTCCTAAGAACAATCCGATGCTTGTTGAGACACTGCATCATCATATTTAAAAAGCCCACCGCAAGCCCCTCCCTTTGGGAGGGCTTGCGGAAAGCGATGATAATTGAATATAAAAGTAATGACGAATAACGAAATGAAAAATAATCTGAAATCTGAAATCCCCCTCTTGGGGGGTGGGGGGGCTACATGGTAAGTCTTTTAACTTGGATAGTTGTTGTGCTTGCAATCGTTACGGTGGCAAGGATTGTGAGGATATTGGAACTGGTGAATACTCTGGGTGGTGAAGAGGAAGAGTATATCACCAACAAGGACAACAAGATGAACGGCATTCTTTTTATTATTTTCATGGTGATTGGCTTTGCCTTCATGATCTATTTTACAATTGATGCAAAGAAATATTTGTTGCCTGTCCCTGCTACCAAACACGGTTTACTGACAGATAATTACCTCAACATGAACTTTGCTCTCATCATCGTAGTGTTCTTCATTACTCAAATTCTTCTTTTCTATTATGCATTTCGCTACAGGCATAAAAAAGGTGCGAAAGCATTTTTCTATCCTGTCAATCACAAGCTTGAATTTATATGGACCATCGTTCCTGCCATCGTGCTTTTCGGCTTAATCATTTATGGATTAAAACTATGGAATGATATTACCAAGCCTGCTCCCAAAGGATCCATGGTCATTGAGATTTACGGCAAGCAATTTGACTGGAGCGCGCGTTATGCAGGCGGTGATAATATTCTCGGAAGATCAAACTTTAAACTAATCACCGATGATAATCCGCTTGGCGTGGATGTGAACGATCCTCATTCAAAGGATGATAAAGTAGCTTTGAATAAAGAAATACATTTCCCGGTGGGTGTTCCCATTATTTTAAAGTTTCACTCGCGTGACGTTATCCACAGCGCTTACTTCCCGCACCTTCGCACGCAGATGAACTGCGTGCCGGGTATGACAACAGAATTTTTCATGGAGACTACCATCACAACAGATAGTATGCGCAAGATTACAAATAATCCGAAGTTTGATTATGTATTGCTATGCAATAAGATTTGCGGAGTAGCTCACTATACCATGCACCTTAAAATCGTAATAGACACGCAGCAGGATTTTATGAAGTGGTATAAGGATCAGCCCTATGCACTCGACGCGGTTGAAGCCACAGCCGCTTCCCAAGACACGTTGAAGAAAGTAGCTTTAAAATAAATAGATATAAATTGAAACAAAGAAATGAATAGAAACAGGAAGAAATATTTCAATTTATTTCGATCTATTTCGATCTATTTCATTTCTAATTATTGCCAATTATAAAAAAATAAAATGTCAGATACTAACCACGGTCATACAACAGATGCTCACGATGGGCATCATGAACATCACCAGACCTTTTGGACGAAATACGTTTTCAGCACCGATCACAAAATGATCAGCAAGCAGTTTTTGATCACTGCTATTTTAATGGCATTGCTTGCCATGCTCATGTCTGTCATTTTCCGTTTGCAATTGGGCTGGCCTGATCATAAGTTTGGTTTTCTTGAATCTGTTCTGGGCAAGTGGGGCAAAGATGGTCATCTGGATCCAAGCTTTTATCTCGCTCTTGTTACGATTCACGGCACCATCATGGTGTTCTTTGTACTGACGGGCGGATTGAGCGGCACCTTCAGCAACCTGCTTATTCCATTGCAGGTGGGAGCCCGCGACATGGCTTCCGGCTTTCTGAACATGCTTTCTTATTGGTTCTTCTTTTTGTCATGTGGCGTGATGTGCGCTTCATTATTTCTTGAAAACGGACCTGCATCCGCAGGATGGACTATATATCCTCCGCTTAGCGCCTTGCCGCAAGCTATTCCAGGTTCAGGAGCAGGAATGACATTATGGTTGGTGAGCATGGTATTATTCATTGGCTCGGCTTTGTTAGGCGGTATTAACTACGTGGTTACAGTTATCAACCTTCGCACGAAGGGCATGAGCATGACCCGCCTCCCTCTTACTATATGGGCATTCATGATCACTGCCATCCTCGGCATTCTTTCTTTCCCTGTTCTATTTGCTGCTGCGTTGTTGCTGCTGTTCGACAGAAGCATGGGCACCAGCTTTTATCTTTCTGATATTTTCATCGGCGGCGAGCCGCTTGCTCACAATGGCGGAAGCCCTATTCTTTTCCAGCACTTGTTTTGGTTCCTTGGCCACCCTGAAGTATATATTGTATTGCTTCCTGCATTAGGACTTGCATCTGAAGTAATCTCTACACAATCACGCAAACCCATCTTTGGCTACAAAGCCATGATCGGGTCTATGCTCGTCATTGCCTTTCTTTCTTTCATCGTATGGGGGCATCACATGTTTATCACAGGCATGAATCCGTTCCTCGGATCGGTGTTTGTATTCACCACCCTGCTGGTGGCTATTCCTTCCGCCGTCAAGGTGTTTAATTACATTGCTACATTATGGAAGGCAAACATCGTATTATCTCCTGCCATCCTGTTTGCCATCGGTTTGGTTTCGTTCTTCATCAGTGGCGGATTAACAGGCATCATTCTCGGCGATTCAGCTCTTGACATCAACCTCCACGATACTTATTTCATTGTTGCTCACTTCCACATCGTAATGGGAAGTTCTGCCATCTTCGGCATGTTTGCAGGTATATATCATTGGTTCCCTCGCATGTTCGGCAGGATGATGAATAAGAAGCTTGGATTCTGGCATTTTTGGCTAACCATCATTGCTGTGTACGGTGTATTCTTCCCCATGCACTTCATCGGCCTTGCCGGTGTGCCAAGAAGATATTACCTCAATACTGCTTACGACGGATTTGAAGGCATTGTAAACATCAATTCACTCATCAGCTCTTTCGCACTCCTCGGTGCGTTTGCCCAATTGATTTTCATCTCCAACTTCTTCTACAGCATTTTCAGAGGAAGAAAATCAGTGCAGAACCCATGGAAGTCGAACACCATTGAATGGACAGCGCCCATTGAACATCTGCATGGCAACTGGCCCGGTGCCATTCCAACTGTTTACCGTTGGCCCTATGATTACGGCAAGCCGGGAGCGAATGATGATTACATCCCGCAAACAGTTCCCTTTGCTCACACGGACGGATCTAATCTTCCGGGCGAGGTAGATTAAATCAACGGATTTCTTTCCTTCCTTTTTAAGGATATAGAGGAATGAGGGTATAAGGTAAACAACACCTTATACCCTTTTTCTTTGCCTGTAACATCCATAACTATTACTCAGAAAATTGGTACCACTTTCAACAAGATTGTTACCATCTTCAACAGTTTTGCTACCAATCTCATCAGAGTTAGCACCATCTTTAACGAGGATGGCAGCGGTTTCATCAGAGATGTTACCAGCTTCGGTGAAGATGTTGCCAATCACCATAATTCTTTAACTGCTACGATGAAGATGGTACCAATTTCAACAGAGATGTTGCCATTCTCAACGAAGATGGTAGCAGTTTCGACAGAGTTGGCAACACTTTCAACGAAGATGTTGCCAACCGTGATGAAGATGGTACCAAAATCGGAGGGGATAGTTGGAAATCTTATGTGTTTTTAGGAATTCCTGTTGAAAATATTGCCACAGATTCACAGATTAAAAAACTTCTAATGAAATAAATGGGATTGTTAAATAAGTATAGTTTTATTAATTTGCGCAGTTTAAAAACCAAACT
>PLYJ01000081.1 GCA_003151745.1 Bacteroidota bacterium | reverse complement strand
GTCAACTTTTTTCAGGACGAGACAACCTTTAGAAAAAGCCCCCGGCAGTTTGTCGGGGGCTTTGTTTTTTATGTTACTTGGCAATAGCTTTTAATTATCAGGACTCTTTCATAATTCGCAGTCAATTATTGAAAGGAGTTCAATATGCAGATAATCATTACCCGTCATTCCAATTTTTCTTCCTCTTTCCATTCAAAAATGACAGGTAACTACCACATGATTACTAATCACTACATCATGATTACCTTTAACCACTATGTAGTTACCTGTCCCTATTTGGTGATTACTAACCATCACACAAAAATGACAGGTAACCATCTTGTAGTTACCTGTTCCTATTTGATGATTACAGGTAACCATTACGTGATTACAGGTAATCACACAATAGTGACTACTCACCATTATGTGGTTACTAACCATTTTTGAATGGTTGCAGGTAATTAAATGGAAAAGAGTAGCATTTATGCCTTTTTTGCCGGTAAAAAGATCACATCAACCCATTTTCCGGTATTATTAAGGGTGTATTTTTAAAAACTGTGAGTGAATTAGGAAAGAGGTATAGTGAATGATGGAAGGGGTACAATAAACGAGGAGAATCCTTGATTATTGTTAAAAATTTATCAAGGCGTGATGCGAATAAATTTCAGTATTTTTTCTGTTGCCCCGCATTTTTCTTGCACATATTCTTTTGAAATAGCCGAAACGCTTTTCCACTTCGTTTTATCGTCACTAAATTCATTGAGCTTTGATCGAAGTTCAGTAAAGCTATTTATTGTAAAGGCGCCCCCAAACTGAACAAGATCATTAGCTTCTTTAAACTTTTGATAATGGGGGCCGAAAAATAAGGGCATGCCAAAGACAGCCGCTTCTAAAATGTTGTGAATGCCTTTTCCGAAGCCGCCGCCAATCAGTGCAAAGTCACCGTAGCGGTATAATGAAGAAAGCAATCCAATGTTATTAATGATCATAACGGTTGCATTGGTAACATTTGATTCGTTTGCATTTGAATAGAGAATAATTTTATCCTCATCTAATTTAGCGCTGAGCTTGTTATATAAATGCTGAATTCTGTCCCCACTAATCTCATGAGGAGCAATGATGAACTTTTCAATTTCAACCGGTTTGCTGGCAATCAATTGAATAATTATTTCTTCGTCCTGCGGCCAGGTGCTTCCGGCAATGAAAAGTTTCTTTCCGTTTTTAAATTTTTCAACGATTGCAACTTTATTATTGTTTCGTGCAACTGTTGCAACCCTGTCGAAGCGCGTATCACCACTTACAGTGACATTTTTAAATCCGATTGAGTGAAGGAGGTTTTCAGATGCCTCATCCTGAACAAAAAATTGCGTTACACCTGGAAGCATCTTTCTGAAAAAAATGCCATACCATTTAAAGAAAGACTGATCTTTGCGAAAGATTGCGGAAATGATGTATAGCGGAATATTTTTCCGCTTTAATGTTTTAAAATAATGATGCCAGTATTCATACTTTATAAAGAATGCTTTTTCTGGTTGAACGAGGTCAACGAACTTATTTGCATTAAAATAAGTATCAACCGGCAAGTAGAAAACATAATCAGCTCCGGTATAATTTTTCCTCACTTCGTATCCGGAAGGAGAAAAAAAGGTTAACACAATTTTGTATTCCGGATATTTCATTTTCAAATTATCCATGACAGGTCTTCCCTGTTCAAACTCACCCAGCGATGCGCAGTGAAACCAGATGCGTTTCTCTCCGGAGTTTAAAGTTGAAGATATATGCTTGAAAATGTTTCTCCTTCCGTTAACCCACAGGCGCGCTTTGCTGTTTCCTCCGATTGCGGCGAGCCGAATGCCAAGCGAATAAAAAGAGATAGAAATATTGTAAATGAAAATCACAGCATAAAAGTATTTTAATTTTTCAATTCAAATCCGAATGTGGGGCGGCAGTTTACAGGCTTTTCAACACGCCGGTGTACATAAGATATAATAATAAAAAATATTTCCTCTAACAAGCCGGATAGCTTTACATTTTCTTAAAATCCCTATATGCGAAGGATTGTGATTTCCAGTATCGCCGGGCTTATTGTAATAGGCCTGCTGAGTGCAGGATATTTTTTTTATCGCCATTATTCAGGTGATGTGGCTGAGGCAATAAAGGCTGTGCCGCCGGATGCAGCGTTTGTTATGGAGTGCAGGAACACGCAGACCTCCTTGTTTACGCTTCGTCAAACGGAGTATTGGCAGAACATTTCGAGCATGCCATCCATGAAACAATTTGGCGAAAGCCTGATGCATATAGATTCCGTTTTTTCCGTTGATCCGAATTTTTCTGCCATCTGGAAACAAAAATCAATAATCATTTCTGCCCATATTACGAAGTCGGAAGATTTTGATTTTCTTTTTCTGCTCGAAATACCCCGCGGGACAGATGAAACGGATGCAACTGGTTTTATAAAGAAAATACTTTCTGTTTCCTCAGAGGTTTCAAGGCATGAGTATGAAGGTGTTTTTATCAATGAGATCACCATAAGTCCTGGCCGCACTTTCTCTTTTGCCCTGAACAATGGTATATTAATGTGCAGCTATACTTCTTTTCTTGTTGAAGATGCCGTGCGTCAATTGAAAACGGGTACTTCTCTTAAATCAAACAAATCTTTTTTTGCTGTATATAAGGCATCCGGTAAAAATACCGATGCCGATTTTTATTTCAATTACAAATCATTCAGTCACTTTCTTGGCATTTTCGCTAACCAGGAGGCAACTGCAATGCTTTCTTTAAGTTCATCACTTGCGGAATGGAGTGAAGCAGACTTAAAGCTGAATTCAACGTCCGTTTTAATGAACGGCTACAGTTCTGTAAAGGATACAAGCCAGTTTATGGCTGTAATGAGAAATCAGCAACCACAGGAAATTGGCATGGCAAGTATACTGCCGGCACGAACTGCTTATCTTTTTCGTATTGGCTTCGGTGATCCCAAAAGTTTTTTTGATCGGCTGCAATTCTCTGCTTTTGGCAGCGGAAAGATGAAAGAAGATTTTAATCACCGGTTCAAAGTGCGTAATAGCATTTCCCTGAAAAGGAATCTTACTTCATGGGTAGGCAGGGAGATGGCGTTGGCAATCACAGAATCGAATACTGCTAATTACAGAAATAACACGTTTGCCTGCATCGAAGCGCGTGATACGTTGGAAGCAATGCACGCTCTGAAAGAAATTTGTGCTGCAACCGAACCCGGCAAAGCTTCACAGTGCAAAACGGAATTATATCACAGGCATGAAATCGGTTTAATTAAAATGGATGGGTTGCTAAAGATGGTGTATGGTAAGTTGTTCGCGGGCATTGAGAAAAATTATTTTACTTCTGTCGGTAATTATATTGTCTTTGCCAACCAGGCTTCCTCATTGCGTAGTTTTATTGATGATGCAGACGGTAAAAAAAATCTGTCTTCCGACAATGCTTTTAAACAGGTGCTTGCTAATTCAGAATCAGTTTCAAACATCTTTGTGTATTTAAACCTCTCGGGCTCACTCAATATTATCCGCTCCATGTCTTCGGCTGCAACACTCCGTGAGCTTGATGATAATAATAGCATGATAAAAAATTTCACTGCCCTTTCTTTGCAATTCAGCAATAAGGAAAATCTGATCTACAATCATTTTGTGCTGCAGTATTCTGAGGATGTGAAAAGAAAGGTAAGCCTTGTGTGGTCGGCGGAGTGTGACACATCTGTTCATACGAAGCCACAGGTGGTAACGGATGGGAGCAGCACATTTTTCATGGTTCAGGATGATGCGAACCGTCTCTATTTATTTGATAACGGCGGCCAGTTGCTTTGGAAAAAGCAGTTGGATGAAAAAATTATCGGTGATATACATTCCATTGATTTCTTTCGCAATGGCACGCAACAATTTTTATTTAATACTTCTTCGTTTTTATATCTCGTGGATAATGCGGGCGCGTATCTTGGAAATTATCCTATCAGGCTTCCGGCTCCCGCAAGCAATGGTTGTGCAGTGGCTGACTTTGATAATAATCACGATTATAAAATTTTCGTTGCCTGCACCAATCAAATGTTTTATGCTTATGAAACAAATGGCAAAGCCATGAGCGGGTGGGCTTATAACAAACCTGTAGGAAATATTTCGCTTCCCATAAAATATTTTAAAGTGAAAGATAAAGATTACCTGTTTGTGGCCACTACAGACGGAAGGATGGAGTTGCTTGACAGGCGAGGGGCTACTCGTGCAAGGGTTACCGAAAAGATATTTATTAGCCCGTTGAGCAAAGTAGTGCCGGTTGATACGGACGATGCTGCTTTGGCGCATGTTGTTCTTGCGGATACTGCCGGAACTATTTTCGCCGTTTATACGGATGGACATGCGCACAAAATTTTTACAAATCATCTTACACAACCTGTTTTCTTTGATGTGTCAGATATAAACAACGACGGTAAACCGAATTACGTTTTATTCGGAAGCAATACTCTCAGTGTGCAGCAACCTGACAGCAACCTGTTGTTTACGCATGAGTTCAGAGACGGCACGCAAGGTTTATCTGTCCATGTTTCCGGCGGATTGGTTGGAAGTGTATCTTCTTCAACCAATGAGATCACGATATTTAATGCTGATGGAAGCATCTATCCCGGTTTTCCCGTCAAAGGAAGCACTGCATTTACGGTTACTCCCTTAAACAGCGACGGCAAAAAGTACATTGCAGCAGGCAGCAGCGACGGCAATCTTTATTTGTATGTAGTTGAATGATTGACCCTCATCCATTTTGCGGAAACCCGCCAGCCTCACCCCGATGTCGGGGAATCATCAATTTTATACAAAAACGTCGAATTTGCCTCAAAAATCAATAAAGCTAAAAAACCTAACACGAAGTCGGCTAAATACACACACTAACCATCTATCAGAAGACAGGTTTACACTTTGCCTTTTTTTGTTATCAAAATTAAGCGTGTTTAATTTTTGCATCTGCAAACAATAATTATATTTGCTGCTCACGCAATTACATAAATAATTTTAAACCAACCGGCATGAAAAAACTTTTCACTCTTCTTCTTCTTCTTCTTCTTCTTCTAACCTGTTCTTACACCATATCCTCCGCGCAGGATATGTTTGGCATTGCGAATTCCAACTATGCAGGTCTTAATGGCATTGACCTCAACCCCAGTTCCATTGTGGATTCCCGCTTGGGTTTCGACCTCAATTTAATTACTGTCGGCATTACGGCAGACAACAATTATCTATATATCCCAAAAAGCAATCTCAGCTTCTTTGGCTTTAAAAAAATAGCTGATGATGCACAAAACAAGGGAACAGGATATACGGATGCGAAGAATTACCCCGGCGATGTGAATAAGAATTTCAACTTAAGTCTTCTTGTGCGCGGGCCTTCTGTCATGTTTCATGTTGGAAAGAATTGGTTTGGCATTACCCTTGACGCGCGTGCAGCGGTTGATATCAGCAATCTCAATTACTCGGCGGCAAAATTCGGGTATGAAACTGCGGGGCTCAAGTATGCGCCTTTGCAGAATCAGCTTCTCAACTCGGGCGCATTTTCCGTCGGCACTATGGTGTGGAGCGAAATAGGTGTTACTTATGGAAGAGAAATTATTAACAACGAAAAGAATTATCTGAAAGGAGCTATTACAGTTAAAAAGTTAACCGGGTATGCTGCCGCGTATGCCCGCACGGATGGTTTTGATTATAAGGTAGATTCAAACACAATTAATTTCTACGGAGCCAATGCCCAATATGGACACTCTTTTAATGACTCACCTAAAGGACAATCATTGGGAGGCCTTAGCAATGGCAGCGGTTGGGGATTTGATATTGGATTCACGTATGAATACAGACCCAACTTCCAGACCGGTCAATATGAAATGGATGGAAAGAGGTTGGATAATCCCGAAGAGAACAAATACAAATGGAAAGTAGGTGTCAGCATGCTCGACATAGGACATATCAATTTCAACAAAAATGCTGAAGCATTTAATACAGGAGGAAACAATGGCACCTGGGTAGGATGGGATACAGTTAAATTTAAAAATATTACAGATTATGATACTACTCTTAGCAGTGTATTTTACAATTCACAACTTGCCAGCAATAATGGAAAGCATCAGTTTGATATGGCTTTGCCGCATGCTCTTAGCCTTCAGTTTGATTACCAGGTTACAAGATATGTTTATGCTAATGCAACCATGATTCAGAAAATTACTACCGGAGGTCCGGGTGTTGTGGCAGCTAACAACCTTGCAATAACTCCACGTTTTGAGAAAAACTGGATGGATGTGGCTGTGCCCATTTCATATTATTCTTATAGTCAGTTTCGCATTGGTCTTGCTTTGCGGTTAGGAAGCTTTATTATAGGTTCTGATAAATTTGGGTCTATCCTTGGTCTAAGTGATTTAGGGGGAATGGATTTTTACACTTCTCTTAAATTCTCTATCGGCAGGCACAAGATCAAAGACCGCGACGGTGATGGTGTGAGCGACAAGATGGATAAATGTCCTGATCAGAGAGGAACCTGGGCTACGCTTGGTTGTCCTGATCGCGATGATGATGGCATTGCTGATAAAGATGATTCCTGTCCTGATGTTTTTGGTCTTGCTAAGTTTCATGGCTGTCCTGATACCGATGGTGATGGCATTCCCGATAGAGAAGACTCTTGCCCTACTGTTTTCGGTCTGCCGCAATTTCATGGCTGTCCTGATACCGATGGTGATGGTATCCCTGATCCACAGGATAGCTGCCCTACTGTTTTCGGTCTGCCTCAGTTCCACGGTTGTCCTGATACGGATGGTGACGGCATTCCCGATCCGCAGGATTCATGTCCGTTGGTAAAAGGTCCCGCCTGGAATCATGGTTGTCCGGTTGTTGAAAAGGTGGAAGCTAAAAAACAAGAGCCTGTCAAGGCAACGCTTACGCAAGAAGAAGAGGAGGTAATAGCTAAAGTCTTCAAGAACCTTGAGTTCGAAACCGGCAAAAGTATTATACGTGAGTCTTCTTATTCATCACTCAACGAACTTGCTGAATTGTTGAAGAAGAAACCAGCCTTTAAGATCCTTGTTGACGGACACACTGATAGCGTGGGAGGGGCTGCAAGCAACCTGAAGCTAAGTAACAACCGCGCAAATGCAGTCAAGCTATATCTCACCGACAAAGGCATTGATGCATCGCGCATTACTGCCAAGGGCTACGGCTTGACCAAACCAATAGCTTCCAACAAAACAGCAGAAGGCCGCCAAAAGAACCGCAGGGTGGAATTCACTATCGTACAATAGAGTTTTAATTCTTCATTATTTTTAATCTTTTTTGCCTCAAATCTTACAAGTGCAATGAATTGAGGAAAAAGGTGTATCGTTGAATGCGCCCGTCGTAATATTATACAAAACATATTACGATGAAAAACGAACCAATCATTGCCTACAACCACCTGCAGGAAGAGGAGAATGAAGAATCCATTACCATGCAGCATTCACATGCAAGCAGTAAAGGAAACTGGAAAATATTGTTCAATCCTTTTGCAATAGCTATCGAGATTGCTGCTATCCTTGCAATGGCTTTCTTTATGATTAAGGAGATAATTCATTAATCCCCCACGTTGAAAAAAAGTTTACTCTTCTTCCCTGCTGTCACCCGGTTTATTTGAGAAAACAGAACCGAACAAATCTTTAAAGCGCAGGCCTGCTGTGAGTGTATTTTTACTGAGCAGAGAATATTCAGCAAGTCCATGCAACAGAAACTCCATTAATAATAGCTTCTCATCTCCTTGTGCCTTTGGGTGAATTTTTTTCACGGTTTCACTTAGATCGGGAACAGAGGTTAAAGCTTTTTCATAATCCTTTGCTGAGGCCTCATTTAGCAAATCAACATTGCCTCCGCTGCCGAACCAGTCTGTGATAGATTGATAAGGGCTCACTTGCTTGCTGCGTTTCAGCTTTTCAGGATTAGGAAAATAATTAATGAACTGAGAGCGTATGGCTTTGCCGATAAGATTTTGCGCCACGATAAAGCTTCCTTCCTGCTCCCCTTCATACACTAACTCAATCCTGCCTGTGATGCTTGGAATGATGCCATAAAAATCGGTGATACGGATAGCAGATTTGCTTTCATTGCTGTGCAACATCCTTCGCTCTGCCGTGCTGAAAAGATTTTCATAAGCGGAAATGCTGAGACGTGCGCTTACGCCACTCTTTGGATCAATGAATTCGCTCTTGCGGGCTTCGAGGGTAATCTGTTCCAACAGGTCTTCAATCAGCGGTGATGCTTTAATGCTGTTGCGCTGTTGTTCGCTTGGCTTTGCTTCCTGCAGGGTAATTTGTTTGGAAGAAATAATGTCCTTGGGATAATGAGTGAGTATCTGGCTTTCGATGCGGTCCTTGAGCGGCGTCACGATGGAGCCGCGATTGGTATAATCTTCCGGATTAGCAGTAAAAATAAATTGTATGTCAAGCGGCAAGCGCACTTTGAAACCGCGTATCTGAATGTCGCTCTCCTGCAGGATATTAAACAATGCAACCTGGATGCGCGGCTGCAAGTCAGGAAGCTCATTAATAACAAAGATGCCGCGATGCGAACGCGGTATTAATCCGAAGTGGATAACCCGTTCATCAGAATAGGGGAGTTTAAGGTTCGCTGCTTTGATAGGATCAGCATCACCGATCAGGTCGGCAACAGATACATCAGGCGTTGCAAGCTTTTCAGAATAGCGGTCGCTGCGATGCATCCATTCAATTTCAGTGTTGTCGCCATACTGGGTAATGAGGTCGTGCGCCTGTCGTGATATGGGTTTTAAAGGATCATCGTTCAGCTCAGTGCCTTTAACGACGGGTATATATTCATCCAGCAGATTGGTCATCAGGCGGGCAATGCGTGTTTTAGCCTGCCCGCGAAGACCGAGCAATAAAATATTATGACGGGAAAGTATGGCGCGTTCCAAATCAGGAATCACGGTTTCATCATAGGCTTTAATGCCTTCAAATACTGTTTCCTTTGCTTTTATTTTTAGCACTAAGTTGTGGCGTAACTCTTCTTTGATGCTCTGACTTATATATCCTGCACCCTTTAATTCGCCTAAGGTTTTAATAGATAGGAATTCTTTTTTGAACATACAATTCATTTAATAAGACATGCAAATTTACACTTAATTCAACAGTTCAAAATGTGATGAACAATTTTCATCATTACACTACAAATTATTGAAATGTGATGACAGGCTGCTAACATGTAGTGACAAATTGACAACGTGTGATTACACATTAACGACAGTACACGACAAATTATTGAAGTGTGATGACATACTGCTAAAATGTAGTGACAAATTGATTACGTTACACTACAAATCGTCAATTTGTGATGACAAATTGTTGAAGTTACACTACAAATTAATAGCGTGTAGCGGCAAATTAAGTTAAAAACCTCACAATAAGTACGTTTTCAAAGTCAATTGCGCAGATGGGGTTGAGTTATAAGTTTAGATAGAAAAATATTTAATTTATATTTGACCAATCTTTTTTATAAACACAGATAATCATGAACAGAATATTCCAAAAAGCAATTTTAATTTTTGCATCCTTTCTGCTGTTCCATAGCGCATTGCTAAAAGCGCAGGCATTTAAGGAAGGAGACGACACGATTTCGGCTGGGTATGGGTTTGGAGTGCTTTACCCCGAAAACTACCTTACAATAGATAATGGTTCGCCAGTAAATTTTTCCTATTTGGGCCCCTGTTATTTATAAGTATGAAAACGCGATCACTGATAAATTTGTAATAGGAATAAATTTGGCCTATGCGCAATATAAATATTCCTACGCAAGCATTGATTATAGTAACTATAATTATCTTTAGAAACTGTTTAAATTTTATTCA
>PLYJ01000021.1 GCA_003151745.1 Bacteroidota bacterium | reverse complement strand
GCTAAAACTAACGAACGAGGCATAATTGTTTTTCAGTCACAATTATTGGCATAAACATCAGCATTGGTATTCGGGATTATTACTTTGATAATTTAATTGCTATTTCTCCAAATCCTGCAGCTGATGAGATCATTATTGCAGCGCTTACTAAGAGTTGAGCAACATAAGCCTTTTTCCGCCATTACACTTTTTAAAAGCTTTCATCTGAAGCTATGTAACATGCTCTCAAAATAATAAGAATGCCAATAAAAGACATCACGCCGTCACATCATATTTCATCAAACACATCCATAACTCATTTTCTTTCAGATAAGGTTAAACCGGGGTGTGATGAAAGTCGTCCGGTTTATGCCAAACCTTTACTGAAGCCTTATAAGGCATTTTTGATAGTAGATGAGGAATTACAAATGTCATGCGTTGGGGGTATAAGGCCTGATGAGAAATTGATAATGCCTGATGAGGAATTGAAAATGTCATGCATGCAATTTATAAAAGATGATGTGGAATGACTGATGTCTGATATGAAATTAATAAAACCATACGAACAATTTAAAAAGTCAGGGAGGGGGTAGTGAAGGGTATAAGAGGAATCACCAATGCCATGCATGACATTTCAAAAGGTTGATGAGGAATGGTCGGCGTCATGCATGACAGTGATAAAGCCTTAAGTGGCTTTGAAGCATGCTCCTGCAAAAATACCAAGGATTGCACGAATTTAATATCAAAAACGTTGAAATGTGATTCCATCGGATAACGAATAAGTAACGAATCCCGAATAGCTCGGGACAGGTATACGAATTGCGAATCTCACGGAATCGTAAATTCATATTTTATTTGCTATCCGATGTATTTCAACTTCTGCTTAGTTTCTCCCTGATCATGGCTTCCACATCGTCCATCTTATAAAAGATAAACCTGCCAATGGTGATGTAACGGAGTGTTTTGTCATTCCGCATGGCTCTTGTTGTTTTTTCAGAGATGCCCAGGATGCGCATCAGGTCTTTGTCAGAAATTAATCCAATGTCCCTTGCTGTAATTTGTTTGGGTTCAGACATGGCTTTGGCAATGATTTCAACAAACTCTAAAATCCTTTCAAGCACTTCCCGGTCGCTCCGGTATTCGTTATTTGTCTTCATAACGTTAATGAATTAGTATTGATACTGTCTGTGTATTGCAGGATTCCGATATATACCGAAATGACACCACCTGTTAATCCTGTCCCGCATTTCTGTGGGATCCCGCAGGAATTGCGGGAACGAATAAATCAAACTGATAACGGGTTCGGTGTCACCTCCGAAGGTTTTTCGGAGTGCGGGACTTCGTCCCGACAGGATCGCATAGCCGTCAACCTAAGAAACGTTATCAGGTCGCTCCTAACGGAGCTACATGTAGATTGCGAACCTCTTATTGCTACAAACAGACCGCTCCTAACGGAGCTTGCAGCCAAAGTCCGTAGGACTGTTCTGTTTGTAGAAAAGGAAACACAAGGTGTACAAAGCTCCGTTAGGAGCGACCTGAAAAGGAAACGTTCTGAAAGCACTATTATTATTTGATTATCAGCTATTTGCATTGATATTTATTTTTGTTAGGTTGACGCGTATGCGACAGGATCGGGACAGAGCATTCGGACGTTTTTGCTTATGATTGTATTACCGTCAAAATTGATGATTGCAATATAGGCAAAAAAATAATAGCTTTGATGATAGTAAGTGTTAAAGTTTGTTTTGTGCTTGAAAATCAAGGCATTTATTTATACCACACGACTGCTTTGAATCCTTGTTAACTACATTTGTCCCCCGTAAATCAGCATGAGCCATTTTAAATCGTTGAAGGGAGATAATTGGGAATATGAAGAGTTTGGAAATGGAAGCGAACCATTGCTCGCTTTTCATGGCTTTGACAATCATTCGTCCGATTTTAAAGGACTGGAACCGGCATTGGGAAAAAGATTTAAGATCATTTCTTTTAATCTTCCTTATCATAGAAGTAGTGAGTCAGGAGCAGGAATCATGGAAGGCGAGCCTCAACACCCAACTCCCGACTCACTGCTAACTAAAGATGATTTGAAAGAATTAGTTGAAACATGTCTTGCTCAAAACTCAGTGAAGACTTTTTCCCTGATGGGGTATAGTCTTGGAGGCAGAATTGTTTTACAACTCATAAGCCTTTTCACCGATCGCATCAACACAGTCATTCTTTTTGCACCTGACGGCATTCGCAACAATTGGGAAAATAGTTTTATTACCAAAACCTCTTTTGGCAAAATGGTTTATCAACGCATCATCAATAATCCCTCGCGCTTATTTAAAATTGTGACTTTGTTGAAAACTATAAAACTCATCAACCCCAAGCTTTCTGATTTTGTGCATAATCAATTAAGCACGCGTGAAAAAAGGCAACTGGTTTGGGATGTGTCGAGATACCTTCAAAACATAAAGCCCGATGTCAGTAACATTCAGCGTATCATCAACACAAATAAAATCAACATTCATCTTTTCTTTGGCAAATACGACAGCATCATTCCTCCCTCAATCGGCAAAAGATTTGTTCGCGGTTTGAATAATAAAAGTGTATTGCATATTGTAGAGTCCGGTCATAACCTGGTCAGAGAAAAGATGAATGCAGAATTGATTGATGTTCTGTAAGCGATATATACTTTCAATATCAGGCAGAGATTCTTATTAATTCCCGGAGAAAGTCTGCGTGCGATCGGGATATTTGAAATCAGTCAGGCATGGTCAGATTTATTTCAGGTTGTCATCCTTAAAGCTAAGCTTCCAGAAATTCTTCAGGGTGGCTACTGCTTTGATAAAACTTTCGACAGTGACGGGCTTAATAATATACCCGGCAACATTATAATTGAATGCATCTATACGGTCTTTATCTTTCTCTGATGAGGTTAAAACAAAGACGTTGGCGGAGTGTAGTTCTTTGTCTGCACGCAGTTCCTTCAGAAACTCAAGCCCGTTCATCCTGGTCACATTTAAGTCAAGAAGGATGATGCGCGGTGTGGGAAGAATTTTTTCTATTCCATTTGTCCCTCTCAGCTTATCCAACGCTTCCATTCCATCATTGGCAACAAAAAGAGGATTAGTCATATTATTTTTTTGAAATCCCCGCTGAAGCGACTGAATGTCAACATTGTCATCATCAATCAATAAAATGCTCAGAAGATTATTCGCCATATTATTTTAAGACAATGTATTTTTTTGTTGAGATTTAGAAACTGTTTAGAATTGTATTAAAGAAAATACATGCCACAGATTCACAGATTAAATAAAAACAAGTTAATTTAAAAATAATCTGTGAATCTGTGGCAATTTTTCCTTACTTAGAATTATTTTAATTTTAATTTTAAACAGATTCTTATTGAATAAAAATACTTCCTTTAATATTATATAGCGTTTATCTCAACGACTCGCTGCCTGAAACCGCTTCAGCACTGACTGCTGCTTCCTTTTTCGGCTCATCATTAAAACAAAGCTGCCAGAAATTATGAAGTGTTGCCACTGCCTCAATAAAGCGTTCTATGTTGATGGGCTTAATGATGTATCCCGCCACATTATAATTATGTGCCTCAATCCGGTCTTTGTCATCATTAGAGGTTGTTAAAACAAAAACGCTGATGGCATGCAGGTCCTTATCAGCGCGCAACTCCTTAATAAATTCAAGCCCGTTCATCTTCGGCATGTTGATGTCGGAAATAATGATTTTCGGTGTCGGAACAATTTTTTCCTTTCCGTTTGTCCCTCTCAACATGTCGAAAGCTTCCACACCGTCATTGGCAATGAAGAGCGGGTTGGCTAAATTATTTTTCTTAAACGCACGCTGAAGCGACATGATGTCCACATTGTCGTCATCAACGATCATGATATTGAGCAGTTTTGGCTCCATAAATAATATAATTTAATTGGTTAGTGAGATTGTTGCGTTGTGAGATTCTTTACTTGTGCATCGGTTATTTCTATGCCATAATCTTTTATTTTTAATGCTTTTATGCAGGCTCTCCACAGTCGTCTTGTCGTGGTGGGAAGCATTACAAAATCTGCGGCGTTAAAAGCAAACGCTTCCCCTGCAATAGTTATTTTTGAAGATAAGATGATTATTTGAGTTCCGTTTTCTTCTATTTTTTTAAGCAGAAGGATTTTATTCTGCGGAATGGGGAAATCAAACAAATGAATAAACATTATAGGGACATTGTGTTTTTTACAAAAACTTACGGCCTTATTAAGAGCGCCAAAAGTGCTTGCTAACCGCAGCTTGCCTGCTTTTTTTATCAGTCGCTCCGTAACCTCGCGGCTTTTCTTATCCGGATCAACTTGAATACATTTTATCATAAAGCTGAATTATTACCGATTCATTTGTTTGGTTTTTTTTCTCTTATTAATGGCAATAATTTTTCTTAAAGGCTGACCGTCATATAAAACATGCAATCTTTTTGATTCAAAATCCGAACAGTTTCTGCCAATGACTTCCCAAAAATCCATCTCAAACATTTTGGCGATGGCAATCATTTGATCAATATAATCTTTGGGTTCTATTTTCATTTCATCAAAGAAAAATACATCGGTTGCTGATTCGGGAATGTCTTTATCAATGAGCAATTTGACATACTCCAAATCATTTTGTGATAGTTTAAGTGGTTTCATGAAAAGACAATTCATATTCTAAATCAAGGAAGCGATTTTACCACTTCAAACACCTTTAGTTTGTGGTTAAATGAATGAAAGTGCTGTGGTGATTTTAACCACAAATCAAGTATAGCTATTTCCGACATCATCATGACCAGGCTTACTTTATAAGCATCTTTTTTGAGATGACCCGTTCTGCTGTTCTTAATATGACCAGATACATACCGGTTGCATTAGTAGTAAAAGGAATCGTGACATCCTGATAGCCCTTGGTTAAATTATCATTTACGTGTGCAATTAATCTGCCGGTACTATCGTAAAAGTCTAAATCAAACTTTTCATTGACGGATGAGAGGACAGTTATCGTTGCCTGTCCGTTTAAGGAGTGGGTTGAAACAATTTCAATTTCACTTTTAATATTATCAAAATGAACTTCAACGGATGAAGAATAGTTATAAACCCCGTCAAAATCGGTTTCCTTTAAACGATAAAAGCTGGTGCCGGGCAGCGGATTATTATCTGCTAATGAATAATCTTTGATACTGGTGCTGGTGCCGGCAGCAGGAACTGTGGAAATGATATTATATGTTTCGCCATCGGCTGACCGTTCCACTGTGAAATAATCTGAATTGATCTCAGAGGCTGTTTCCCAATGTGCTTTTACTTCTGATTGTTCGGGTTTTGCATCAAACTCAAGCAGCGTTACAGGTAAGGGTCCTCCGCCCGCAGGGTATCCTATATAAAAGTAGTTAGATAATTGCGGTGCGGTAAGTCCTGTTCTTTTTACCTGCGGATTTAAGTTAGTTCCGGCATTTGTTCCATAGGTACCAACCGAACTGCCTGCCTGAACTAATCTTAATGAAGAAGAATCTATAATGCCTGTAAAACCTGTTCCTCCGGCTTGAAGATTATATGTTCCACCTACCAGCCCGTTGCCCGTTGCAAGCGCCCAGTAGGAATTAAATATTCTGTTAATGGTAATATTTATATCTGTAAACGAAGAGGCGGCGGAGCCTGCTACACCGACGTGAGCAACAGTTACAGTTCCTCCCAAAGCGGGTGCGGTGGCAGGTGCGCTAATATAAAAAGGACGGAAATCGGTGGAAGTGCCTAAGGGAAACAAGCCGGCTACAGCGCCATCTGCAATGGTGGAAGTGCCGAACCAACGAATGAGTGAGCCGCCGTAGAGCCATCCTGCGCTATAGGATAATGCACCGGGCGCCGGGCCTGAGACGCCTAAAGTGAGCAAATAGCCCGATAAATTTGTATTGCCTCCTATTAATGCAAGCGTGTCTTTCACGGTTTAAGCATCACCTAAAACGTACCTGGTAGAATCAGTTGCAGAATTGTTCAAAGTAAGATCATAGAAGGAAGTAGAATAACTTCCGCCGATGGTTTGCGGAGCAACAGTACCATTCAATTGCACTTTTCCTGAGTTGGTACTGAACACCGCATTGGCAGCATTGTTCGTCCAGTTGCCGGAAACGTTTATCACTCCGGCATTATTAATAGTTCCGCTGTTTTGATTTTGAATATCACCTTTTACCGTTACCGTCAAACCGGAGGTTAAGGTCATTGGTAAATTATCGAGCGTTACTGCCGACTGTGCGTTCAGCAGCGTAACGGATAATAAGCCGATGGCTATTATATATAAGTGCAAATATTTTATTTGCTGATACACTTTTTTATTAATGATTATATTGTCACTTAGAATTTTATGATAACTCTTGATCCTTACCTTTCTTAGTCTTTATTGAATCTGCCACCATGGGTTCCATCGCTTTGAAACATTATGGCCTTGTTGTTTATTTTTACTTATGCTCATTGCAAATAATATTATAACAACGCAAATGCTCTTAGTTTAAGCGTATTATTTTTAGATTATGTTGACCTGTACCAACCATCGGTGTCATTGTGTTTTGTAAGTTTCCGGTTGTGATATTTGCTGTTTGTCCGCTTGTCATAGATACAATGGTAACGGCATTTAATGTGGCGTAGCTGGTACCGGTGCTATAAGGCGCTAACCATTGGGCTACTTCGGTTTCTGTAGAGCCATTTACTACTATTCTTGCGTTTAGACTATTGTTTACTGTGTTTGTTGACGAGTACATGTTTGATATTATAATTTGATAAATGCCTGTAGCGGGAGCCGTGAAAATGCCTGTACCGGTATTATAAGCAGCGCCTGCATTAACAGCTGCTGTATTATAAACCAACGTAGCATACGCAACGGCCGGCGTATAAGCGGAAGTTCTGGAAGCACTTACTAAAATTGATGGTAATGTTGTCCAGATTAAAACACCGCTTCCATTAGTAGTCAGGGCCTGCCCGCTCGTACCGTCTGCACTTGGCAAAGTGTAAGTTGTAGAACCGGCTACAGCCGGAGGAGCAAAACCAACGTAACCCGATGTTGAACCGCTTAATCTTAATGTACCTTTTACATCTAAATCACTGCCGGGAGTAACTGTTCCGATACCCAGCCTATTATTAGTATTATCCCAGAAAAAATTAGCATTTTTTTGTGAATAAGTTCCGCTTGCACCTGCAAAAACTACCGACCCTTGTGTAAAAGCCGTGGCGGTTCCCGAGCCTCCATTGGCTACGGGTAGCGTTCCTGTTACATCGGCAGTTAAGCTCACGGCGCTGAAGGAGGGCACTCCTCCGTTGCCATGCAATACTGTTCCGGCAGTGCCTTGTGCAGTAACACCTATGACACTTGTACCGTTTCCAAATAATAGTCCATTGGTTGTAAATGTATTTGCACCCGTGTCGCCATTGGCTACACCAAGAGTAGTTAACCATGTCGGCGCTGCACCGGATGTAGTTGTTTGAAGAAACTGCCCGGCTGCAGAAGACGCAGCCACAGAAGCAAGGGTATTTGCGGCAGAGGTATAAAGCACTGTATTTGTTCCTCCGAAGGCAGTGAGTCCTGTGCCTCCATTTGCAATTGATAAGGGAGTGGATAAGCTAATAACATTGCCACCTGATATTGATATAGGTGCTGTTGCTGTATAAGTTGTGCCAACAGGAGTATTCCATGTTCCATCACCTCTAAGATAATTTGAACTGGATGGTGTTCCTGATACAGGATTAGAAGCCATATTGAGAGCTTTGCAAAACAACCGTTAAAATTTTCTTTCTCATTATTCAATGATTTTCAAGTTGGCTTAAGTCTCTTTTATTAGTTTATCTACTTCAATTTTGATTACTTTTTTGTTAATTACTCAATCCAGC
>PLYJ01000173.1 GCA_003151745.1 Bacteroidota bacterium | reverse complement strand
AACTTAACCTGACGGCTATGGGGGAAAGGGGCATGAAGTTTCCTGCCTACCATAAGTAAGTTTTAGATAAGGCAGGATACTGAATGAGTTGGCGCTGTGCTTGCGGAATGAGGAGGAGGAACACATTATAACCTGTTTGGATTTGTGCGTTGGGTAATTTGCCTTTAGAGCTTTAGCGGAGAAGGCATTAAATAAGTCGTGGTAAAACCACACCGAAATCTTTTTTCCTTTTTTAGAGAGAGATGAATGCTTATTTCAGGTTAAGCAATTTTGCATTGATGGCAACTACAATGGTGCTTAAACTCATCAGCACTGCACCTGCTGCAGGGCTTAACATGATGTTCCATTTGTAGAGGACACCCGCCGCCAGCGGCAGGGCAATTACATTGTATCCTGTTGCCCAAATTAAATTCTGAATCATCTTTTTGTATGTTGCTTTGCCGAAGAGAATTAAACTTGCAATGTCTTGGGGATTGCTGTTTACTAAAACGATTCCTGCCGTTTCGGCTGCTATGTCGCTGCCGCTTCCTACGGCAATGCCGATGTCAGCCTGCGCAAGTGCAGGCGCATCATTTACTCCATCGCCTGTCATGGCGACAAATTCACCATCGTGTTGGAGTTGTTTTATTTTTTCGAGTTTCTGATGGGGTAATACTTCCGCAAAAAATCCGTCCATCTTTAATTCATCACTTACGCTCTTTGCTACTGTTGCGTTATCACCAGTAAGTAATATTGATTTTATCCCGTTTGCGTGAAGTGTTTTAATTGCTTCGGCAGATTCAGGCCTGATTTTATCTGCCAGGGCAATGTATCCTGCTAACTGATTATTGATGATGAGAAACACAATTGTTTCCGCGCTGCTGCCTGAATAGTTTTCAGGCAATGAAAAATTATTTTCTTTGAGATAGCTGGGACTTACTACTTTTATGTTTTTCCCTTCCACATCCGCTTCAATTCCTTTTCCTGTGAGGGCTTTAAAATTACTGACTGCGGGAATGGTGATGGCAAGTTCTTTTGCTTTTGCAATAACTCCTGTTGCAATTGGGTGTTCAGAATTTTGTTCTAATGCCGATGCAATGCGAATTATTTCTTTTTCATCAAGCCTCACCCCTAACCCCTCTCCCAAAGAGAGGGGAATTATTCTCGCTACTTCAAACTTTCCAAACGTCAACGTTCCTGTTTTATCAAAAATGACGGTGGTAATCTTTCTTGCGTTTTCAAACGCAGTTCTGTTTTTAATGAGCAACCCGTGTTTTGCAGAGATTGATGTTGAGATTGCAACTACTAATGGCACTGCAAGACCTAACGCATGAGGACAACAGATAACAATTACCGTTACCATTCTCTCCAGTGCAAATACAAAAGTTTCCTTTGCAATCATCCACCAAAAAAATAACGTGGCGAAACCGGCAACTAATGCAACGATAGTGAGGATTCGGGCTGCTTTATCTGCAAGTAACTGCGTTTTGGATTTTGTCTTTTGTGCATCGTCCACCAATTTAATGACTCTTGATAAGTAAGAATCTTTTGATGCATGGCTTACTTTTACTTTCAATGAGCCGTTGCCGTTTATTGAACCTGCAATTATTTTTTCTCCTTTTTGTTTTTTTACAGGAACGGATTCGCCTGTGAGCATGGATTCGTTCAAATAGCTTTCTCCTTCTGAAATAATTCCGTCTGCTGCAACATTTTCACCCGGCTTTATTAAAATCAAATCACCTTCTTTGAGTGAATCGGTTTTTACTTCATGAATCATTTCACCCATTATCATGTGTGCATCGGATGGCATGAGCTGAACAAGCAGTTCTAATTCTTTTGATGCCCCTGATACGGATTTCATTTCAATCCAGTGTCCTAATAACATGATTAAAATAAGTGTGCAGAGTTCCCAAAAGAAATCTATGCCCTGCAAACCAAAAACAGTTGCAACGCTGTAAGCATAGGCAGCTGTGATTGCAACTGCAATCAATGTCATCATGCCTAACGCCTTTTGTTTTATTTCGTTAACCAATCCTTTCAGGAATGGCATACCGCCATAAAAGAAAACGATTGTTGAAAGTGCAAACAATAAATAGGTTGAACTCTTGAATGCAATGCTGAAATGAAACCAATGCTGAATCATTGGTGAAAGCAACATAACGGGAATGGTGATGACAAGCGTTATATAAAATCTACGCTTGAAATCAGCAATCATCATTTTGTGATGATCGTGGCCCATGTGTCCCATTGCAGGATTCATGTTGTGTTGGGAATGGTCTTGGATTGAATGATGATGTTCCATAATACTTTATTCTTTTAATTGTGCTTCGCTTAAATGCCTGTAAGCGTTTTCCACCATTACAATGCCATCGTCAACGATGACACTGATTGCTAATGCAATGCCTGTCAGCGACATGATGTTTGAGGAAAAACCAAAGGTGTTCAGTAGGATAAAAGCTGATGCCACCGAAATAGGAATCTGAATGAGAATAATGATTGCGCTACGCCAATGAAAGAGAAAGATTAAAACGATGATGGAAACGCTGATGAATACTTCCATCAGGGTTCCTTTTACTGAACTGATGGCTTCTTCAATCAACCCGCTTCTGTCATAATCTATGTGAAACTTCACACCTTCGGGCAATCCTTTCTGCACTTCTTCCATTTTTGTTTTTACATCACGGATTACGGCATCGGCATTTTCACCGTAACGCATTACTACAATGCCGCCTACTTTTTCTCCTTCACCGTTTTCATCAAATATGCCGTAGCGTATGTCGCCGCCCATTTGCACAGAGCCGACATCTTTTATTCTTATAGGCACATTGTTGGAGGTGCTCATCGGAATGTTTTCAATTTCAGCGATTGATTTGATGTAACCCAATCCGCGCACGATGTAGGACTTATCACTCATTTCAAACTTCCTTCCACCTACATCGTTGTTGTTTGACTTCACGGCCTTCAAGACATCCATCATGGAGAGGTTGTAGTAATTCAATTTCACAGGGTCAATGATGACCTGGTATTGTTTTTGAAAACCACCAAAGGAAGCGACTTCGCTTACACCCGGAACTGTTTGCAGGGCAAACTTGATGTACCAATCCTGCAAGGCACGCTGTTCACCAAGGTCGTAACCTTTTGCATCGAGCGAATACCAAAAGATGTGACCCACACCGGTTCCATCGGGACCGAGTGTTGGTGAAATACCTTCGGGCAAAAGTTTCTGTGCAAAGTTCAATCGTTCCGCCACTCTTGTTCTTGCCCAATAAACGTCCACATTTTCTTCAAACACGAGATAGACGAAACTCATTCCGAACATGGATGCACCCCGAATGTTTTTGAGCTTTGGAATGCCTTGCAAATTTGCTACAAGCGGATAAGTAACCTGATCTTCTATTACCTGCGGACTTCTGCCCATCCATTCAGTAAAGACAATCACCTGATTTTCGGAGAGGTCAGGAATTGCATCCACCGGATTGTGCTGCACTTCGTATATGCCCCAACCGAACATGCTTGCTGCAATAAGCAAGACGACAAAGCGATTACGCAATGCGAATGATATGAGCCGTTCAACCATTGTTACCTGAATTATTATTTTTTCATTTCTACTAATGCCATTCCGCATTTAGGGCAACTGCCAGGCTTGTCGGAAAGCACTTCGGGATGCATTTCGCACTGATAAAATGTTTCGCCGCTTTTCAACTTAGTTGTATCGAGGTTGAAAGTTTGCGAAGTGTTTGCACCTTTCGTTGCTGAGGTATCCGTTGAACTTGTTTGTTCACTTTTTGTTGATGAACTGTTACAAGCACCAAACATCAGGGATAGTGCAACTGCTGATAAAATAATTGTTTTTCTCACTTTGTTATTTATTTAGAGTTTACATTTTCATACCCGGCATATCCTGATGGCCTTCCATCGGGTTTGCCCCTTTTTTAAATACATATTCACTGTTGAGTAAGTATGCGCCTGTTACCACAACAATATCGCCTTGCTTCAATCCATCTATAATTTCAATTTGACGGCTGTTTTGCATTCCCACTGTTACCATTTTATTCTCAAACACACTGTCAATATTTCTCACCCAAACATTTGCTCCTTTGCTGTCCTGAATAATTGCATCAACAGGAAGTGTCAGTGCTTTTTTCTTTTCCGTTTGCAAGGTGATGTTTGCCAGCATACCGGGCTTTACCTGTTGTGATGGATTGGTAATTTGAAACCGCGCCAACACAAACCGTTCAGGCGATTCTACCTGCGGGTCAATAAAAATTACCTTACCTGAAAACAATGTTTCGCTTGCGGCGGGAATAGAAAAGTTGGCTTCTGTTCCTGTTTTTAAATAAGGCAAATAGGGAAGATATACCTGCGCCTCCACCCAAAGTGAGTTGAGCGAAGCGAAACGAAAAAGGGTTGTGCCTGTGGAAACATAGTTGCCTTCTGCAACTGATATTTCACTTACAAAGCCATCGGCTGTTGCATATATGGGAAATGCCTGCAGAAGCTGTTTTGAAGCTTTGAGTTGATTGATTTGTGATTCACTCATGCCATACAGCAGCAACTTATTTTTTGCTGCCTCGCCAAACCCCTCTGAAGGAGTGGATTTTTGAAATGAAAGAATGTATTCCTGCTGTGCTGCATTCAACTCTTCGCTGTAGATTTCATACAGCAGTTGACCTTTGCTGATATAATCGCCTACATTTTTCACTGCTAACTTTTCAATTCTTCCCTGCACCCTTGCGCTGACAGCATCGGAAAGATTCTGGTCAACCGTTACTTTGCCTGTGAGGGTAATTTCTTTTGCCAACACCTGCACACGCAGTGTGTCAAAGGTGATGTTGGCTAATTTGATTTGCTGTGCGCTGAGTTTTATTTGCCCGGCTTTGAGATTATTCTTTTTTACTTTAATCAGCTTCATGTGGCAGATGGGGCAATTACCTGCTTTATTCTCTATTACCTGCGGATCCATTGAGCAGGTGTAATATTCATCAGGGCCTGCCATCTCTGCCTGATTGCTATTCTTATTGCAGGATGGAAGCAGCATTAATGATGCTGACAGCAGCATGACGGAAAAAAGGAGCGCTATTTGTTTATTTCTTCTCATTGTCTTCCGTTTGAATAAAACTTTCACTGTCCACCATGAATTGAGCGTTGGCTGCAACCTGTTCATTGTCCTGCAATCCGCTGATGATTTGAACTAATGAATCGGTTACGATTCCTGATTGAATGTTTTTTGCAATGAAATGATTTTCTTTTTTCAAAAACACAATTTGTTTTTGCCCTAAGTTGACAACAGCATTTCGAGGTAACCATAAGCCATTTATTCCAGTTGATGTAATTTTTGCAGATAGCAGCGTTCCTATTTTCAGGTGAAGGTTTTCTGCGTTCTGTAAATACACTCTTGCTTTGATTGCAGCGGCGTTTTGCCCCGCAACAGGTTCAATGTAATTGATGGTTGCAGAAATTATATTGGTTGGATTAGTTTCGGCTGTGATTGAAACTTTATCGCCCACTTTTATCAGTGCTGCATCCTGAGGGAAAATATTCAACATAGCCCATACCTGATTGATGTTGTAAATTGCGAAAATTGGCTGGCCGCTTTGCACGTACATTCCTTCTTTGATGGAGAGCGCCGCAGTTTGTGAGGATGGGAGGTTTTCAATCTGCACAGCGGGTGATGCCTGTGGCGAGCTATTCATGCCTGAACTCATGCCGCTATTCATGGAAGCGGAAGCAACGCCGTTGCTGATGCCGATGTCGTGAATGTGTCCGCTATAAGGGCTATAAACAGGCAGCGGGTTTATCGGCTTCTTAGTTGTTTCAATTTGTTTTAGCTGTTCAGGAGTTAAGCCAAGCAGTTGCAGTTTTTGAGTCGATGATTTGATAAGCGCAACATCGCCTGATGAATTGTTCAGGAGAAAAATTAAGCCCTGCTGTGCTGTGAGTATTTCAGGACTGTAAATGTCCATGATGCGCTGCCCTTTGGAAACATTTTCAAAGTTGAAGCGCACGTATAATTTTTCTATCCGTCCGCTGAATCTTGCGCTGATGCTGTTGAGCAAAGTGGGGTCATACGAAATTACTCCTGTTGCATTTAGTATCGGCGTGATGGATTGTTGAGACGGTGAAATGGTTTTTACCCCGCTGAATACGGTTTGATTGGCGGGCTGCGCTAAGCCATCTACTTCACTCGTATTGTTTGTAGGAATGTGCTTGTGCTTATCCCTGCTGCTACATGAAGAAATGAGCAATACAGTTGTAATCCCGATCAAAACCGGGAGTACAGACATTACACTATTCAGTGTAATATGCTTATCGTATTTCCATTTCCTTTTCATAATCCACTTGTAATTTCAGGAGCGCATTCAGGCGGTCAAGCTCATTCATTTTTGCCATGCGATACATTTTCAATCCATCGAGCACGATAAATAAATCTTCGGTGTTTTGTTCATACCCGATCATGGAAGCCCTGTAACTTTTATCGAAAGCAGGAATGATGCTGTCTTTGTAATTAGCCATTTGCTGCTTCAGGGATTTAATTTGAGTTTGGAGTGAAGCAATCATTCCGGCAGTTTCGTTAATGAGTGCTTGCTTTTGGAAGCTGATTGCATTGACAGTGTTGTCCAGCCCTTTTATATTTGACTTGTATTCTTTGGATGCCCAGGGAACAATAGGTATGGTGACCATGCCCATAGCTGAAAACTGATTCGGCACTACACCTAATGATTGCATGTGGCTGAGAGAAATTCCAAAATCGGGCAGGCGCTTTGATTTTTCATATTCCCGTTGAAGGTTTACTGAACTGATGCTTGCATCAAATTGTTTGATGTCGCTGCGCGATGATGAAATGAGGAACGTGTCAGGGAATTGCAATTCGTAGTTGTGCGGGATTAATGTGGTATCCACATTAAACACAAATGATTTGTCAAGTTTCATGAGTGTGTTGAGTTCCACATTTTTCATTTGCATATCGCCGAGTAACATGGTTTCCATGTTGCGCAATTCATACAAGTCAGCCTGTGCTTTGTAAATGTTGTTGAGTTTTTCTTTGTTATAGGTATAGCGAAGCTGTGCGACCTGCACGATGTAATTCAAAAGTGAATCCGTTTGTTCCAACGCCACCTGTTTCTTTTTCAATACCACCCACTCATTATAGTTCTGTTTTGCCATTGCAAACATTTCATTCTTCTTTGCTTCCCTTCCCTGCTGTTCAACAGCAGCCATGCTTTGCATGTAATTGAAATTTGCCTTTCGTTTTGAAGGATTCGGAATCATCTGCTCGCCTGTTATCATCCACATTCCCTCATTAAAGCTGTTATATGGTGTTTGCCACGGGCCTGTTGAAAGCGTTGGAGGCATCCAGCTTTTAGCCATCTGTGAATAATTATTTACTGCCTTGATTTGCTCATCATACATTTTGAGCATGGGATTATCTTTCTCAATGCGGTTTAATACAGAATCAAGCGGAAGCACTTGCCCGAATGATTGCAGGGTGCAACTACTGAGAAGATAAAGCAATATGATTTTACAGTTCTTCATTTTTGCCCGGCAGCATTAGTTTACCATGTTTTTTTAATTCTCTTTCCTTTGCTATTTCATAAACAACGGGCGTTACCAGCAAAACATAAATCGTAGAGGTGATGACACCACCGATTAAAGGAATGGTAATCGGCAACATTACATCACTGCCTGTGCCGGTTGCCCAGAGAATGGGAATCAAACCAAAGAGTGAAACAGAAACGGTCATCAGCTTTGGACGGAGGCGCTGCACAGCGCCGTCCATAATATATTTACGTAAATCATCTTTTGAAATGGTTGCCGATGAATTGCCTTTGTCTGCAACCAATTTTTCCATGTATTCATTCAGGTAAATTGTCATTATCATAGCCGTTTTCACTGCGATTCCAAACAAGGCAATAAAACCGACAGCCACTGCAATGGACAAATTCACTCCATAGAAATAAACCATGTACACACCGCCAATTAAAGCAAAGGGGACGGTTATCATTGTAAGCAATGCTTCCTTCACTGATTTGTAAGTAAAATACAAAACGAACAAAAAAATGAACAGAACGATAGGTAAAATAAGTGATAATGTTTTGTTTGCACGAATCTGATTTTCCCATTGTCCACTCCATTCAATGCTATAACCTTTGGGAAGTTTGGCAAACATTTTATTCAACTTGTTTTGTGCTTCTTTCACGGTGCCTCCCAAATCCCTGTCCCGCACATTAAATAAAACGGTTCCACGCAACATTGCATTTTCTGAATTTATCATTGGCGGACCTTCTGAAATTGTTACATCAGCCACAGCAGATAACGGAATAGTTCCGTAGTTCATGGTCTTCACGGGAATCTGATTGATGGATTCCAAACTGTTCCTATAATCCTGAGCGAACCGTGCATTGACGGTGAAGCGTTCCCTGCCTTCAATGGTGGTAGTGAGATTCATTCCACCTAAAGCAGTTTCCACATACATATTTACATCATCCACACTCAAACCGTATTTCCCGATTTCATCTTTCTTCACTGTGATGTCAACATACCTGCCGCCTGTGATGGGTTCAACATATAAATCTTTGACGCCGTTAATGTCCTGCAATTCATTTTTCATCCTCACGGCAAGAGCGTAGATGGAATCAAGATTTTGCCCATAAATTTTCAAACCTACATCTGTTCTTATGCCTGTGGAAAGCATATTGATGCGGTTGATGATGGGTTGGGTGAAACCATTCACGACACCGGGGATTTGCAGCTTTGCATTCAGTTCGTTGATGATGTCGTCTTTGGTAATTCCACTTCGCCACTCTGATTTTGGTTTCAATAGAATGATTGTTTCAATCATGCTGATGGGAGAATTATCGGTTGCTGTGTTTGCCCTTCCTGCTTTACCCAATACATTCTGCACTTCGGGAATTGACTTAATGATTTTATCCTGCACCTGTAAAATGCGTTTCACTTCGGAGTTTGAAACATCTGGCAGCGTGACAGGCATAAAGAGAATTGAACCTTCATCGAGCGGAGGCATGAACTCAGAACCCATGCGCAACATCATAACAATACCAATGATGAGTGCTATGAAGTTTATTGCAAGCACTGTTTTGCGCCAATGCAGGCACCAGGCAATTATCGGGGTGTAAATCTTCTCTAAGGTTCGCGTAACAGGGTTTGCATTTTCAGGTTTCAGTTTTCCATGCAGGAAAAATGAAATTAAAACAGGTGCAAGTGTAATAGCAAGAAACGCATCAATGATGAGGATAAAAGTTTTTGTCCATGCCAGCGGATGAAAGAGTTTTCCTTCAATGCCCGTTAGCAGAAACACGGGAAGGAAAGAAGTGATTACTACAATGGTTGAGAAAAACACTCCCGGGCCGACCTGTTTAGAGGACTTCTCAATAATTTTCAGCCGTTCCTTTTTGTCCATTTTATTTGCAGCAAGATTTCTTGCGGATGAAAATTAATTTCAACGTACCCGTAATGACTTTTGCAATTGCCTTCAGAACCTTTTTCATTTTGATTTAATTATTTAGCTGCCCTGCTGTCACCCTATCATACAAAATTGAATATCCTATACGGAAAAACATTACACAATTTTGGAAGAATGTTACATCATTCATCAGATGCATCTGACATTCACCCTTTACTTTTACTGATTTGCTTTTAAGGTTTCCTTAGTGCTTCCGCAGGAAGGCATTTTCTTTCCCATGTAGGGATTGCTGATCTCTGATTTTTCACTCAACCAATAAGCACCCTTACCATCATTAGCCATCGGACAGAATTGATAGTATATGTCAGTAGTGTTAATTTTCAACATTTTTAGCAACTTGTACATATTAGCAGTAAGCTTTCCGAAATGCTCACGCTGATGATCTATGTCGGTAGTGCCTTTGATATGCTCTGCATCGTAACTGAGCTTTTCATTGTATAACATCCATGTTTTATAACGGGCAGCGGAAAGCTTTTCCATGGGCACTTTATTAATGGCATCATAGAGCTGCTTGCCAGCCACTCTTACACTTTCGCCATTGTCTTTCGTTAAGGCGTTCTTTAAATTGAAATAAGAGGTAACAACATTCATTAACGAGCTGTCGGATTGAGAGAATACATTTTGTGTTAATGCCACTATTGAAAGTGAAAGAATTAAAATGAATTTTTTCATGATTAATTGGGGTTTTGATTTTTAAAAAAGGACTTACGTTCCGCCAACGGCGGAATAAACCTGTTATCCCGAATAGCGGGAATAAAATAAAAAAATCAAATACGGAAGTTGTTCAGGGCTAAGTAAACGGGCTGTTCACTTAGTAAAGGGGGATCATGAGAAAGGGAGAATAATTTTTTTTGTGTGTTATTGAATGTATATATAAGAGCAGGAAAAGAAGATAAAACTTTACCTTCATCCGAAACATTGGCTTTATAAGCAGAAGGTGAATGGTCGTCTTTTACTTTGGAGAAAACGGTTTTTGTATCACAGCATCCTTTAGTTTCTTTATCGCCTTTGCAGTTCTTACTGAAATCAGGTGAACCGAAGACATAGGTATGCTTTAGCTTACCGCAGCAGTAAAAATTGCTCCATACTACACCTGTGCTGGAAACAAGGTATATAAGTGTAAAGATTATGGCTGCGAATCTTTTCATAAAGATTAGCAAAGTTAGTGCATTTATATGAAAAAGGTATGATATTCATTGTGGAAAGGTATGAAAAGCTAAAACCCCGCTTTTGGCGGGGTTTTAGGGCAAACTGTCTCGTCCTGAAAAAAGTT
>PLYJ01000086.1 GCA_003151745.1 Bacteroidota bacterium | reverse complement strand
TTATATTAGCGATTAGTATTACTTTCATTGTAAGCATGAAAGACGTTACAAAAGATGTAACGGAAAATTTGAATTCGGAGATGAGCGAGCAGCAGCGGGATTCAGCAATTGCTGTTATTTCGTCCCGGTTGGAGAAAGAAGAAGTGAAGGGGACTCATTATGAAGCGAAGGTTAAATCATTCTATTACGGAAATGTATTTTATCTTTTCGTTTCGGAAACATATAAGGACATACGGTTAGCCGGTGTTCCTCCTGAATCTATTGGTAAGTTTGGCGGAGAGACGGATAACTGGGTATGGCCACGTCACAACGGTGACTTTTCTTTATTCCGTATATATGCTGATTCAACTAACAATCCTGCTAAGTATTCTCCTTCTAACAAACCTTTCAAGCCAAGAAATTTCTTTAAGATTAATATCAGTGGAGTAAAAGAGGGGAGTTTACAATGGTGTATGGTTTTCCGGGAAGAACGACGGAATATATTCCTGCTTCGGCAGTGAAAATGATTTTGAATGAAACAGATCCTAACCGCGTGATGATTCGTGATCCACGACTGCAGATCATGGCTGAAGCGATGCACCTGAATGATACCATACGTCTCGAATATTCTGCCAAGAGTGCGGGCCTTGCAAACTATGATAAGAAGTGGAAAGGTGAGATAATAGGATTGCAAAAGTTTGATACCATTGAAAAGAAAAAGGAATTTGAAAAGTAGTTTTCAGCTTGGGCTATTGCCAATGAAGAAAGAAAAAAATGGTATGGAAGCATCTTGAATGATTTTGAACATTTATATAAAGAGCTTTCTCCGTTCAGCAAGCTGAATGATTTTACTTCAGAGGCGGCAATGGGTGTTGAGCTGTTGAGTTATGTCAACGGATTGCATTCTTTTGTGGCGCTCTGTCAAAGAGACTCTGTCGCCGATTCAACAATTGCTAAATCTGCGTTGAAGCAAATAGAAAACGCAAAAGGATTTTTTAAGAATTATTACCTGCCTGCTGATAAAAAGACATTTATTGCTATGATCAGCCTGTTCAGGAGGAATGTTCCTGATTCCATGCAGCCGTTGTATTTGAAGACAATAGATCAAAAGTATGGCGGCGATGTGGCTAAGTATGCCGACTTTGTTTACAGCAAATCGTATTTCGCTTCTCAAGGCAACGTAGAAACGCTGTTTACCAAGTTTTAAAAGAAATCGGTAAAAATGATTCTCAACGATCCTGCATATATGCTTGCTGATGCTTTTGTTGCAAACTTTACCAATAAAGCATCTGCTGATTTCAATAGTCTTAATTCCGGAATAAATTTGTTGCAACGCAACTATATGAAGGCGCAAATGGAAATGCAATCAGGCAGGAAATTATATCCTGATGCAAATCTCTCCCTGCGTTTAGCTTACGGCAACGTAAAGGGATATAAAGCGCGCGACGGCGTCCAATTCAATTATTATACAACGTTGGAAGGATTAATAGAGAAGCATGCTGCTGATCCGCGCAACGAAGATTTCTTTTATCCTGCAAAGCTGGGGCAGCTCTGTGACAAGAAAGATTACGGAAGGTATGGCATGAATGGAGAAATGCCTATTGCTTTTGTGGCAGACAATCATACAACTGGCGGTAACTCAGGAAGCCCCGTGTTGAACGGGAAGGGAGAATTAATTGGCATAAACTTTGATCGCTGTTGGGAAGGCACAATGAGTGATATTATGTTTGACGATGCTGTGTGCCGAAATATCTCCGTTGACATCCGCTATGTACTTTTCATCATAGATAAATTTGCAGGTGCGAAAAACCTGGTGGATGAAATGAGTATAGTATCAGACTCCGGCAATTAACTATTTCATCTTTTCATCTCATTTGTCTTCTTTCTATTTAAATTTTACTTTTACATTTTAATTCCTCGTTGATTTGCGAAACTCAGGTTGAGAAATGAATGTCATGGCTACCGATAAGATTAGTGAAAAGCGTTTTTATGACTTGTTGAAAAAACGGGACAAGAGAGCCATGGAGTTTCTTTATGATAGCTATGCGCCTGTGATGTATGGAGTAATTATGCACATTACACGCAATGAAGCGGCAGCTGAAAACGTATTGGGAAAAACCTTCCGCTACATCTGGAAGAATCATAGGGAGTTCGATCCCGACAAACAAAACGTTTGCGTATGGATTATTAATGTAGCCCGCAAAATGTGCAAAGAAGCAATCAGCTTCCACCAGTTTACTCAGCACAATAACGAGACGGCTGTTTTTTCAGCGTTGGATAAAAGTAAATTAAGCATCAGCGGCTCCCCTGCTGTTATTAAGAGTAAGAAGATATTTGATTTGTTGTTCTTCGGCAATGGAAGCATGGCTGAGGTGGCAAAACATACCGGTATGAGCGATGTTCAAATAAAAAGCAATCTCAGAAGCGCAACCAGCCATATAATACGTATATCAGAGAAAGTAGAATGAATAATATAAGGGAATTTGTTTCATCGGGCATTATTGAGATGTACTGCATGGGATTGACAAACGAGGAAGAAACTGCACAGGTAGTGCACCTTGCCACTCTTCATAAATCAGTACGCGATGAAATTGAGCAGGTAAATGAAGCATTATCTCTTTACGCTGCTAACTTCCAGCAGCAGACTTCGGGAGATTTGAGAAGCAGGATCATGCAAGGCATTGATGCAGATAACAGCAATACGAATCTTCCTCCGAAGCTTTTTGAAAACTCCTCTGTTGCTTTTTGGAATCAATATTTAAAAGAAAATAAAATAGCAGCGCCTGCTGAATTTGATCCTTTTTATCTCGCAGATCTTCCTTCCGACGATAAACAATATACCTATGCTGCATGGGCAAAGCAGGGTGCCAGTCTTGAAGAAACCCATGACGGTGAAGATGAATGGTTGTTTGTTTTGAGGGGTACGTGCACGATGACGGTGAATGGTAAAGTGAGCCATCATAAGGCAGGTGATGTCATTATGATTCCATATAATTCTTTACATAAGGCAGAGGCAACTTCCGTTGAACCGATGTTACTGATTGGGCAGCGGATTGCTGCATAAAAAATATTTTAAATATATACTGATATGGCAACTGAATTTATTGAAGAGCTCGAATCAACAGAAGCAAAGCTCCTGGCTGATATTACTGACCTTACGGAAGAACAATCGAAGTATAAGATCAGTCCGGAAGTGTGGTCTGTTCATGAGTGCATGGAGCATATCGTGATTGTGGAGGTGAGTGTGTACCGCATTCTATGTAAAGAAAATTCAGACAGCGCTTCGCGCATTGCAGAGCATGATGAAATTATTGGCAGGAAAAGGATTGCTGATCAGCAGGCTGACAGAAGCGTTAAAAGAATAGCATCAGACAATGTAAAGCCGATGGGTCGTTTCAGCAACCTTACTGAATTGAGAGATAAATTTGTAAGCAACAGGAAACGTATATGTGACGGCTTGCGAAACAATGAATTTGTTTTTGACAGGCAGCTTTTCATGCACCCTGTTCTTGGAGAGCTCACGAAGAAGGATTGGCTGCACTTTATGATCCATCATACAGAAAGACACCGTGTTCAGATTGAAGATGTAAAAGCAAACGTCGGCTTTTCTATTTATGCAAAATCTCTTTAAAGCATATTATCATTCACCAATCGGCATCATCGGGATTGAAAGCAGTGATACCACTATAGGTGCTGTTTTTTTTGCTGATAGGGAAGGAGATGCTTCTAAAAATTTGCCTGAAGTGTTGTTGCAGTGTTTAACGGAACTTGATGAATATTTTGCCGGCAAGAGAAAGGATTTTTCTGTGAGCCTTAACCAGGAGGGAACTGAGTTTCAGAAAAAAGTATGGAACCATCTGATGGGAATCCCTTTCGGAAAAACCGTTTCTTATCTCGACATTGCAAAGAGGATGGCAAATGCAAAATCAATACGCGCCGTAGGAGGCGCAAATGGTAAAAATAAAATAGCCATTATCGTTCCCTGCCATCGTGTGATAGGTCATAACTTTGAATTGGTCGGATATGCAGGTGGCAAATGGCGCAAACAATGGCTGCTGGAACATGAAGGAGCGATAAACATCGGTCAAAGGACACTTTTTGATGCATGATTTGATTCTTTAACTTTTCGTTCAGATAGTTCCTTCAATCCGTATTCGTCCTTTCATCGTATCTTTGTTAAATAAATTTAAAGTGAAAACCACTACATATATTATATTAACGATGTCTTTGAGCGCTGCATTATTTTCATGCGCGCAAGGCGATAAACCAAAGCAAGATCAAAAAAATACAGTTATGAATAATACCAATTTAGATACAGCCACCTTTGGCGCAGGGTGTTTCTGGTGCGTGGAAGCAATTTACCAGCAGTTGGAAGGAGTCGTTTCAGTGACTTCAGGATTTTCGGGAGGCAAAGTTGCAAATCCGACCTATGAAGCAGTTTGCACCGGTTCTACCGGTCATGATGAAGTTTGCAATATTGTTTACGACACAACGAAGATTTCTTTTGAAGAGCTGTTAGAAGTTTTCTGGAGCGTTCACGATCCCACCACGCTGAACAGGCAAGGCCATGATTCAGGCACGCAGTACAGGTCCGCCATATTCTATCATAACGATCATCAGAAACAACTGGCTGAAAAGTATAAAGCTGATTTAGATAAGTCAGGCGCATGGAAGGATCCGCTTGTGACGGAGATAACTCCCTTCACAGCTTTCTATTCAGCAGAGAAATACCATCAGAATTATTACAATGATAATTCAGGTAAGAACTCTTACTGCTCCATTGTAATCGCTCCGAAGCTGGAGAAGTTTAAAAAGGTTTTTGCTGATAAGCTGAAAAAGAAACAGACGCAAGAGTAGTATGCCAACGCAAAAGAAAACGAACATTTATAAAATCATTAAAGAAGGTGAGATCGCTCCTGCTGTCAGGCAATTGGCCGGAATACTGAAACCACTAAAAGTAAAAGATGCCAAGAAAGAATATTGTGGACACGCTTTTAAAAAGCATCAAACATGAAAACAGCTTTTCAATAAACTTCATCATGAGTACCAATATCAATAAACACAACTTTGTCAGCGGATTCAAAATAGAAAATTATACGGCAATTATATTCAACAGAAAAACTCCATAGTTGATTCAGGTTCTCCTGTAAGTTTATGTGTTTTTAAGCTACTGTGATAGGGATTTTTAATAAAAACTTCTGTCTTCTTCCAGAATTTCTTTTCTAATGCCTGATTATGATTGACCAGCTTTTTGAATGCTCTTCTGAATGAAGAACTAAAAGAAATCTGCATTATCTAAGAGCCGCTTTTAATTCGCTTATGGAAGATGAAAATTTATGTGCTTCCTTTTTAGTCCTTTTAAAATTGTGCAGGATTTCCCTTCTCCTCTTCTCAATTGATTTCAATCTGGTCTGCAAAGTTTCTAATTCCTTTTTTACAGAATTCCAATCACGAACAGTGAGAAAAACTCCTTTCTTATTTCCTATTGTGAGAGCTTTGCAAAACAACCGTTA
>PLYJ01000105.1 GCA_003151745.1 Bacteroidota bacterium | reverse complement strand
GTTTTATATTAGCGATTAGTATTACCTGTATCAATTAATACTGCAACTGCACCAGTAAGTTTATTAAAATCAGCATCAGGCATTATTTTTTGATTTAGGCGATTCACACCACTCATAAATTTTAAGTGTTCAAATGCAACTTGCTTTTGTGCCTCCAATGTTGCTTGCGCTTTCTTTTGCAATGGCTTTCCACCTTTACGCAATTCTGCATCTACATCCGGTTCAACTGCGTAAAACTGACTTGCCGTTGTTGTGTAAACGTTTTTGTTTTCCTGCAACCAGAAATAAAGTTTCTGTGGAACAGAAAGTTTATTGATGGGCGTTGGTTGTATATAATCCAATTCAGATAAAGCCGTGTTTACCACTTCCAACCGTAAGTAGCCTTGATCGAGCTGGTTTATTTCCTGTGTGATTGATTCTTTTGCCTTTGAAAAATGTTCTTTAATGAGGTCAGGGTTTGTGAGGCGTTCAAGAGTGATTTTTGCTTTTTGAGCATTCGCAGAACGTAAGAAAATGAGGTTTTCTAATGCACCTTGCATACTTTGCAACTTTGCATCTTGCAAAGTTTGTATTTGCTTTAGCAAATTAACTGCTGCGGGTGCTGAAAACTTGTTTTCAGAAAGGATGTGCTGCATCTGATATTCAAAAAATGCTGCTGTTGGCTTGAGTTGAGGAGTACCGGAATAGCTTTCATTCAGCACAGTGAGGCAAAATGATTCTTCTGTTTCAAAGTCTGATAAAACATTTCTATATCGTTCCTGCACATCAAAAAACAATGCTGAAAGCATTTGTTTGAGAGTGAATAACACGAAGTGTTTGAACTCGCTGTTTGAATCAGGAAAAGTGGCGTAACCACTTTCACGCAATTCATCCGCTGTTTTCTTTATTAAACGCTTGATGCTTTTCAATGCTTGCTTTGCATTATAGCGAATGTCTGTTTCGTTTGTGTGTGTTTCGTTTTCCTGAATGAGCAAGTTTGATGCACGGAGGGCTTCTTTAGTAATGATGTGGGAATAAAACTGAGTGAAAACATCATACGGCTTCGGCAATTCAATTTCATAAAAAGCAGGTCGCACAACTGCTTTGGCAGTTGGCGGACTGTCGGCAAGAATTTTCTGCTCTGCAGGAAAATCGCTAAGAATTGCTTGTAATTGCTTTTGCAACTCTGCACAAGTGGCGGGTGAACCTGCGTTAGCAGGTTTCACCAGATCACTGAATCTTTTTCTGTTGGTGGTATCAATTTGCCATGGGCGCAAAGCTCCGTGCATGATGCTATCTAATATTTTTATTTCCATTGTCAAAAATCAAGTTTGATTTTACTTGCTGCCACTGTCTTTTTCTCGTCAATTATTTTTGCATACACCTGAGTCGTTTTCAAATCTTTGTGACCAAGCAATTTTGAAACAGTGTAAATATCCGTTCCAAGAGTAAGCTGCAAGGTAGCATAAGTGTGCCTTGCACAGTGAAAGGTAATTGTTTTACTGATACCGGCTTTCATCACCCATTGCTGTAATTTGATATTATGCCAGGCTGAATATACCAAACCTGCGAAAGGCCTTTCTTCATTTTCGCCTCTCTTCCCTAAGAGACTGAAAGCCTGTTCTGAAATGGGCAATGTTTCTGCTCCTTTGGTTTTCTGCTGATGGAAACGGATGTAATACCCGATTTCATTTGAGTGCTGAACTTCTGACCAAAGTAATTTATTTATATCACTCCAACGCAAACCTGTGAGGGCTGAAAAAAGAAATGCTCTTTTCAAGATTGGAATTTCACATTCCAGTTTTGCGATGGCTTGCAATTCATCATAAGTGAGAAACTCTCTTTCAGATTCACCGGGCTTTATGCCTTCGGTTTCATCAGCAGGATTTCTTTGCAGGATCCCTTCTTTGTATGCTTCCCGCAGGGCCGCACGGATTTTATTGTAATAAGAGGATGCTGAATTTTGCGAAAGCAACTTTCCTGCAGGCGTTCGTGATCCCTTTTGCAAATACTCTTTCAAATCTTCTAACCAGCGTTTGTTAATCTGAGAGAAAACAACATCAACCTTTGCAAACTTTTTTAGGTGCTTCAATGCGCTATCCCAATTTCCGTAATTGCCCTCGCTGTCTTTTCGCTTCTCTGCAAGGTATTCAACGTATCGGATAAAACTCCCTTTCATCTTATCCTGATCTTGAAAACCGTAAATGCCATTCTGCAATTCAAGATGGCGCTTGCTGCGGATAGATTCCGCCAACGGAAGTGTTTTGCGGTTTTCTTCTTTCTGCTCTTTTGAGAGTTTGCCTTTTTCAGGCTCTGCAATCAGGTAGAGTTGCAAATACTCATAGTTGCGTTTGCCCTGGTGATAGTAGTCAAGATACAAACTGACCTTATCATTTTTCTCGCGTTTACGAAGTGTTACTTTCATCTTTCGGTTATTTAAAAAGGTTATTGATTTCTGTACGTGCTATTATTGTCCGGCTGCCGAACTTCGCAGCTTTGATTTTTCCCTCATCAATCATTCTGTATAAGGTCCATCTGCTTGCTCCGGTTAACTGAGTAGTTTCCTTGATGCTGAGAAAATCTTTGAGGTTGAGGATGGGATTGAATGGCTTCAACTCATTCTCCTTCTGAATTGCTACTTCAACTTTTACAGAACGCAACCGCGCTTTATATGCTCTCTTTGCACAGATGTCAGAACAGAATTGAGTTACGGTTGTCTTTGCGATAAAATTTCTTCCGCAATGCTGACAGGTTTTTTCTAATCGAATGTTACTACTCATATATATAGTATATATATTGTTGCTCTTTGTTGTTGCCTGTTGCAGAGTGTAGCATCATTTTTCCTTTTCTAATTTTCTGTTGCCCGGCAACATGGGCAACAAATCACAGCAACATTTGAGCAACAAATATAGGTAAATAAGTGGAGTTAGGCAACAAACAAAAGAAAGTAGAGTGGTTTTAATTCATTGAAAAACAATCACTTAACAAATAAAGGAAAAATATTTACTTTCCTATACAAAACTTAGAAAATATATTCTCAAGAAGATTGTCAGTGGTGATTTCTCCTGTGATTTCTCCCAGGAAGTAAAGCGCTCTGCGAATATCACTTGCAATAAAGTCTGTTGTGATAGAAGTATTCAATCCTTGTAAAGCGTTAGCCAATACTTCTTCCGTTTTAGTCAACGCTTCAACATGACGGGCGTTTGTTACAATCGCATCATTCAAATTGATTTTATCTCCAAGAGTTAATTCGAGCAATCGTTTTGTAAGCTGATCAAGATTGATTTGCTTCTTTGCTGAAATAAAAATGATTTCATTAGGAGGAAAATCTCTTTTTAATTTTTCAATGTCATATTGATCAACCTTATTTGCAACAGGCAGCAACGTCGCTTTTCGCTCCATGCTTGTTGCTTTAAGATCAGCAATAATTGTTTTCAGTTCTGCGTAAGATGTTTCCTTCGGATCAAAAAGATAAATGATTGCAACTGCCTTGTTAATCTTCTCGAAAGTTTTGGCTACACCTATGGATTCAATGATGTCGGTAGAAGAACGAATCCCTGCAGTATCAATAAAACGAAAGTTTATTCCTTCTATATTAATCTCCTCTTCAATAGTATCACGTGTCGTACCTGCAATAGAGGTGACAATGGCACGTTCTTCATTAAGCAAAGCATTGAGGAGTGTTGATTTGCCTGCATTTGGCTTACCTGCAATAGCAACCGGCACACCGTTGCGAATCACATTTCCGAGCCTGAAAGAAGATATGAGACTCAAGATATGGGAACTAAGATTTAAGATTAAATATTTAAGTTCTTCGCGGTTTGCAAAAACTACATCTTCTTCTGAGAAGTCCAGTTCAAGCTCAAGAAGCGACGCAAAATGAATTAATTGATCGCGCAGCTTTTTTATTTCACTTGAAAAACCACCCCGCATTTGCTGCATTGCAACATGATGGGAAGAGGCGCTGTTAGCGGCAATAAGGTCTGCAACAGCTTCTGCCTGGGCAAGATCGAATTTGCCATTTAAGAAAGCACGTAAGGTAAATTCTCCGGGTTGTGCCAATCTTGCTCCTGCTGCAACAATCGCTTCCAGCATTTTCTGCTGCACGAATGTTGAGCCATGACAGGAGATTTCAATCACGTCTTCACCAGTATAAGAATGAGGTGTGCGAAAAACAGAAACCAGCACTTCATCTATATTTTTTTCACCTGATTTTATAAAGCCAAAATGCAACGTATGCGATTTTTGTTCACTGATTCTTTTATCCTTCTTCTTTGCAGAAGAAAATATCTTATCGCAAACAGTAAAAGCATCTTTTCCCGAAATGCGTAACACGGCAATAGCGCCCGATCCTGCAGGAGTTGCAAGAGCTGCGATGGTATCTGTTTGATTTTGGATAATTGCCATTTGAAAAAGATGGCAAAGTTGAAATAAAAAAGTGATTTACGACTTGGTTCCCCAAAAGGTATTAAAGCGATAGTAATCAAATATTAAATAAGGTGGGGTCTTCAAAATTCATAGATGTTTAATTTTCACAGATGCAATAGACCTCTTTCTTAATTCACCAACAGTTTTTAAAATATAACCTTGGAGTAATACCGGCAAATGGTTTGACATTATCTTTTTACTGGCAAAAAAGGCATAAATACCTCTCCTTATCATTTAATTACTGTCAACCATTCAAAAATGGTTAGCAATCATCTAATAGGGAATAGTCCCTATTGTGTGATTACCTGTAATCACGCAATGGTTGCCTGTAATCATCAATTAGGGAAGGGGAGCTACAAGGTGGTTACCTGTAACTTTTGTGTGACGGTTAGTAATCACATAATAGGGAAATGTACCTAATTGGTGATTACCTGTAACCACGGAATAGGGAAAGATACCTATATCGTGGTTACAGGTAAACATCATGTAGTGATTAGTAATCATCTGATAGTTACCTGTCTTTTTTGAATGGAAAGAAGCAGAAAATTTGGAATGAGTGGCGATAATTATCTGCCTATTGAACTTCTTTCAATGATTCACTGTGAATTATGAAAGAGGTCTGATAAAGTAAAACGATGAATAAAATAAAAAAGCCCCGCATCCCAAATGTTGGGAGCAGGGCGATGATTGTTTGTCTTGGTTATATTATTTAAAGAGACCGTCGTATCTTAAGGCAACGTAATAGATGGCCCCTGTAGTACCTCCACCGTATACATCTGTGTGGCGATAGTCAAGGGCATTGGTAGCTCCAACTTTCAGCGTAGTTGCCACTTTTGGAAACCTGTAGCTTACCTGCACATCAAGATTGTTTGCGGCTGTTAACATGCCGTTACCAAACAGAGATTCCCATAAATAGCTATCCGTCCAGCGCCAGTTAATGGCAAAGCCTACGTTCTTGAAAACATTCCTATTGCTGAAGGCCACGTTTGTCTTATAAGTAGGAGTGTTAAACATGGTGCTCGCTGCAGAATCGCTGCTGGCAGCGTCAAGTTTAGAGTATGTTGCGTTTGCTGACAACACATAATCACCCGGTAAATGATAGCCAAGTGAAAGAGCAACTCCGTATGTATTAACAGTGCCCGGCAAGTTAGTAGTAAGCAAATAGGCAGTGGCTACCTGAGATGGGTCAATAAGTGAATAAGCAGCGGCAGTGACGGAATCAGCATTCTTGCTGCCTCCTGTCTGCGGACGCACAACAGTGTAGTAGCCGATGAAATCATGATTGATGGTGTAATAGGTGCTAAGATCATAGAACAGCTTTTTATCAGGAGACAGGCCTTTAAAGCCAATTTCAACCGACTGTTTTCTTTCCGGCTTCACGTAATTATAATCGAGAGCAACTAATTGATTCTTGTATTTCTGAACAGCCTCTGCAGCAGCGGTTGAATCTGTCGGGTGGGCAGCCATATAGTCAGCAACGGCATTGCCATAATTGGTTACAGATTGAACGGTGAATACTTTTCCGATCACATCAAACGGATTTACGACAGAAGGCAAGCCTCCTATTACACGTTCGCCACCGAGATTAAGATCTATATATTGATCCTGTGAAGTAGGCATGCGGAAACCTGTCTGGTAAGAAGCACGCAGGAAGTTATCGTTGCCAAGATCATACACAGCAGAGAAACGCGGGCTGAACTGTCCCTGGTAGTTTTCAGATTTATCATAACGTAATGTTGCAGAAAGCTTTAGCTTGTTATTAAGAAGCTTTTTACCAACCTGCATGTAGGTTCCGTATTCATAATAATTGAGCGGGTTGCCAACGGTATCAGTATAAAGCGTACCGGCTGAATTAAGGTTGAAGTAGCGGAAGCTACTACCCATAAGCACATCAACGAATTTTATCTTATCGCTAAGATTGTATTGTGCTTCAGCATTATAAAGACGGGTGTGATCGTCAAAGCCTCCGCCTCCGTGTGCAACACTAAGTGCTTCTATAGAGTCCCTCAACTGGTTGAAACGAACGGAACCGGGCAACGGTCTGCCAATATTAGCATAATCGGTGGCTGCCGCATAATTACCTGCCGCCACTCCGTTTGCGCCACCCATATAAGCCGTTGCATAATCTGTAAACCATTGGTTGCTGTTCTTCCATCCTTCATCCATATTGATGGCAAGCAGGCGTGTGTCATAACTGTTTCCTGATGATTCACCGTTCGTATAAGCGCGGAATAAGAAGTCAGGAGCTTTGAACTCTACCTTTTGCTGGGTAAGACCAAAACCCTGAAGAGCATAACGGTCAGCAGATTCAAGCACAGAGTTGGTTAAAGAAGATCTGTAGGTATAAGACAGTTCTGTTTTATCATTGAAACGGTAATACACGCTTCCGTCATACTTTACGTAACTGGAGTTAGAACTCGCAAGGTCTTTTTCAGCATAGCCGGTTCGGGATATTACAACAGGTGATCCGCCGGGACCAATTGGCAAAGGAGCATTCACTTCATCGCCATATACATTCACACCCTGGTATGCAGGATTGTGAATGCCTTCCATTCCGGGAGTCTTGTTAGCGGATATATCAGTTGTGTCATTTGCAATCCAGTCAGTGCCTTGAAAGTATTCTGCATTCACCTTGAAGGCAAAATGCGGGTTAAGAGCCCTTGCAAAACGAAGTTCGAAATCATTTAAAGGAGCAGGCTTATGATCAATACCATCTACATGATTCACACCAACCTTCTCTTGAAAACTAATGCCTTGATATTTGAAAGGATCTTTGCTGGTTACGTTCATAATACCATCAAAAGCATTGGCTCCGTAAAGAGCAGATGCAGCACCCGGTATCAATTCAACATTGTCAACATCCAGATCATTAATGCCATACCCAACAGAATAGTTAAGACCCGGCGCCTGGTTATCCATACCGTCAACCAACTGCACAAAGCCCGGATTTTCAGTATTACTGAAGCCACGCATATTAATGGTTTTGAAGGCAATACCATTTGTTACCATATCTACTTCTTTCAGGTTGGCAACGCTTTCATAAAAGTTGTTCGAAGGTGTTTCCTTAATATCCTCAGCCGTTATCTTTTCGATGGTTACAGGCGATTCCATAATACGTTCCGGAATTTTAGAAGCCGATACGACCACTGCTTTAACCATTACCTGGCTCATGTGCAGCGTCATTTGCAATTCTTTGCCATCGTTAGCGACAGAAACAGTCTTTTTCTCATAACCTACATAGCTGATGTCCACAAGTCCACGTTCATCATTTGAAGTGACATCGAGGCTAAATCTTCCGGTAGCATCGGTTACAGTTCCTGCTGTGCCGTCGTGCAACAATACAACAGCGCCAATTAAAGGCTGTTTTGTTTCCTCATCTGTTATCACTCCATGCACTGTAAAGGTGATAGTGCCTGAGGTTGCCATAACAACATTTACGAATAGCATAACCATCAAAACGGTGACAGCGATGCGTGATAAGAAAGAATTTTTCATTTTATTTTTCGTTTATTATTGGTTTATTGTGTTATTCCAACGCGAATAATTGAAAAGCGGTTACCCTGTGAAAACCCTTGGAAATGCATTAATTAAATATTATTAAAATACTGTAATTCAATTATGTATATCGTAAATTAAGCGCTAAAAGTGTAAGATTGATGCAAGAAAATGGATGAAATTGTTCAGTTGAAAGGATAAAATATTCCATTGGTTCAGGTTCGCCTCATTTAAAAGCGAGGAAAACAACAGGAAAAGCCGAAACATCACAAAAAAGAAGGGAACAATTACTAATAAGAAAGCTCTTATTTATAAATGGAAAGGAACAATTACAAAAAGGAAGGCTCTTATTAGTAAAAAGAAGGGAATAATTATAAATAAGAAGGTTCTTATTTGTAAAAGGAAGGGGATAATCACAAAAAAGAAGGGAATAATTTATAATTGTTCCCTTCTTTTTTGAGCAAATATTTGTAAAAAATTAATGCAAACTTGTTTGTTATTGGTCGGCAAAACGCACTAACAGTTTGTGAATGTAGTAGTCAGCCCATTTTAAATTATCACCAGCTGACCTAATGAAGGATTACAAGCATCAAGAAGAAGTTACACATTTAGTTATGAAGAAATTAATAGTTGTTAGCAAGAAAAAAGAAATACTACAGCATCAATACTAAATGAATTGTACATTTAACTTCATAAAATCCATCCCAAAGATTGGAGTATACTAAAGTATCTTTAATATAATGAAAATGAGAATAAAACAAAATAATAATATCTCAGATAAAATAATAAAAATCACTCTGATTTCAATATCACTGCTGTTATTGGCCTATTCAGGGTATAGGTCTTATCATTTATCATTTACAATTGATGAAAGTCAAACTTGCAACGATTTTGTTCCTCTTTCATTTATGCAAATTGTTTCATACAATCAGGAATTATCCGCGAATAATCACATTTTAAATACATTGCTTGTGAAATTATTTTCTTCACTATTTGGCTTTAGCGAATTTGTTCTTCGCGCTCCTAATTTCATTGCATGTATAATCTATCTGCTTTTTTCATATTTAATTTCAAAACAAGTAAACAACCTATTAGGTGTTATCTGCTGTTTTATATTTTTAACGGCAAATCCATATCTATTGGATTTCTTTTCTTTATGTAGAGGTTATGCATTGGCGACGTCTACAATGCTGGCAAGTGTTTATTTTTTATTAGAATATAATAAAAATTATATTCGAAGTAATTTATTTTATGCGTATTTATTTGCATCTCTTGCAGTTTTAAGTAATTTTTCATTGTTGATATACTTTGCATCCTTGCTTATAGTCACTGCATTAATATTTTTTTGTAAAAACGATTCTCCTTTTTCTTTAAAAGTAATATTTAGCGAATTTTTAATACCAATATTAACGACACTTATTTTAACTGTCATTCTCTATGAGCCTATCAGAAAATTGATTAAGTTTAATGGATTGTATTTTGGAGGAGAAGTTGGATTTAAACATGATACTATTACATCTATAGCCCAAACATCATTATATGGACAACCTTACGCAACTTGTTTGCTAAGTTTTGTAAGTAACTTAATTTTATTTATTACAGTTTTTTCCTTTGGGATTATTCTTTGGAAAACACTAACGACAAAAAAAATTAATTTAAACTTTTTTTCCTTGTCGTTTTTACTGATTGTTTTACCCGCTTTAGTTTCTATTACACAACATTATCTGATTGGAAGTAAATTTTTGACTGACAGAATGGCGTTGTTCTTCATCCCATTATTTATGCTTCATTTGTCATCTATTATCACATCTATCAAAAGATCGTTAGTTAGATATAGCTTGAGTATTTTACTTGCTCTTTTATTAGTTGGCCATACCGTCAGATCAGCAAATTTTAATTATTATCTGAGCTGGCATTTTGATTGTCAAACAAAAGAGATGCTGAATGATCTCAAAAGTTTCTCTTTACAAGACAACATATCAACGATGAAATTAGGAATTGACCCTCTTTATGCACAAACAATACGTTTTTATAAGAGAACTCAAAAACTATACTGGTTAAGTGAAGTAGATTCTTATATACTTAAACCACACGAATGTAATTATTACTATATAATGAATGAGGACAATCTGTTTATTAAGAACCATGAAAAAAAGATTATAAAACAATATTCAACAAGCGGTTCATATTTATTAAAAGAGTTATTGATCAGCAAAACGCATTAACAATTTGTGAATATAATAATCAGCCCATTTTAAATTTTCACCTAACTGACCCAATGATCCGTTGTAACTATCCCAAAGAGCAGAAGGAGCACCGGATGTTGGCATACATAAATAGGCTTCTATTTTCTCCTTTTTATCTACTTTATCCTTTTCATAATAGAGCAAAATGGCGCATGGTTTAGTTTCATTGTCACGGATAAGCCCTGAAATATTTAGCGTATTTCCGCCATCTGTATGCTTTCCATAGTCAACCCAGTGGTAACCTTTTTTTACATCGAGTCCGTTTTGTACCTCTACCTTATATCCTTTAGTCGCGTATGTGTACTCTTCCTGGGTAGTAGGTGCAACCTGCGCGTAAGAATTAAGTGCAAGCAATGTAAATGCTGCCACAATTATTTTTTTCATATTCTTTAAGTAATTAAGTTAATTTTATTTTATGGGTGCAAGAATAGCAAAAATACTGCCAAATAAAAAGAATTTTGCGCTAAACAATACTTCACCCGGATTTATTTTTCTGCAATTCCATAGGCAACGTATTTCCAGCTGTCAGGACAGACTTTATTTAAAATAATATGATCAACTCTTGAAAGGAAATTCCTCTGACTTTCATTTCTTCCGAAGGTGCCAAGCACGCCTGTTGTGAGTATGCTATAGGTTGAAAACTCCTTTAGAAACTCTTTCATCTCTTTAATTGAAACATATCTCCAAGAGCTTCCCCAGTTGACAAATTTATTTCGTAGTCTTTGATGAAAAGGAGAGGCAATAAGGTTTTCTGCAAATAAAAGCTTCCCGCCGGGCTTCAAGGCTTGATATATCTGCTTGAAAACTCGTTGCTGCACTTCATAATGGTCGTTTCTTCCAATTCCGCCGATAATGGATTTGAAGACGATGATGTCAAAATGGTTTTTGTATGGTATGTTAGTTGCATCAATATCTTCGTATTTGATAAGCGAAGAAACTTTATATCTTGCGTGAAGACTTTCTGCTGTGTTTTTTACATCCTTCAGGTCGGAACAAATGGTGTTTATCCCTTTTAATGCCAGCCAAAGAGAGAGTCCACCTTCCCTCCCACCTAACTCAAGAGCATTTTGAACTTTGTCCCACTCAATGTTATTGTCCCAATAAGTAAGCGCTTTTGACCATGATTTTATGTCCCATTGAATAATGTCCTTTATCATAACATCGTCTTCTGATTAGCACAGAAATTGTGTAAATTAATACAAGTTTCCTCTTAAATTTATAATATGTGTTAAAAGTGGATGGTTACCTGCAATCTTTACTTTTAATAAGTAACAATTTTCGCATTCACATTCTTCCTTAGATGAGTGCGGATAATAGTATGCACGTCACGATTGTCAGAATAACGGTTAATGAAGAACTTAAGCTGTTCCGGATTGGTAACCTGGAAATCGTTTTCAACATAGCCAAAGCCGAGGTATTTCCCTCCTTCAACTGCGACCACGGATTTCTCATTAAAAACACGCCCCTGGCTGATGATTAAAAAATTCTGATGCTTATAACGCCATGCACGCATCAGCTGCATGACGCGCTTGTTGTATTCCTCGGGCGGCTCCTTGCCAACGCAGGCGCCCTTGCACATGCCGACACTGTGCTGAAAGCAGGCGCCGGAATGATCATATAAGCCGCAAAGCTTTTGACAAAGGCGATGAAGTTCCGCCTTTTCATGAAGCGTGTTTCGCAGCTCTTCCATATTCAGCCCTCTTGCCAGCGGCTCATTGCCTTCGTCAATACGGCCTGCCCACAACGTTATATATCCCTCCTCGTTATAAGAATGAAAAATACCGAAGTTAAAATACGCATTCCGCTGCGCACGGTTATAACGCGGCTTATGTTTCTTAATTTCATCTGATTCAAGGAGCAAGGCAATAAGCTCGCTGCCCGTGATTTCAAAAGTGATGTTGCATACTTCATTTTTCATTTTAAGCGCCTTGTTGTGATTCTTTTCAGAAAAATGATTCAGCACCTGCTTGCGGATGTTGTTGCTCTTGCCGATATATATAATGTCTTTCTTCTCATTATAGAAATAATAAACACCGGTTTCTTCGGGAATGTTGTCTAACGTTTCTTTAGCAAGATAAGGCGGGAGCTTTAAAGCAACGGCATCGGCGGTTATTGCCTTTGTAATGTGTCCGTCCCTGTCCTTTTGCAGGAGCAGGTCAAACAATTGCACGGTTGCCATGGCATCGCCTGCAGCGCGATGACGGGTATTGTTGCCAATGTCAAGGTCACTGCAAAGTTTACCAAGCGAATACGACTCATAGCCGGGAATAATCACGCGGCTCAATCGCACCGTGCAAAGCAAGTTGCGGTGAAAATTATAGCCAAGTGATTTGTATTCTTCACGGATAAAGGAATAATCGAAAGCGGCATTGTGCGCTACGATGATCCTACCTTCGGTTAGTTCAATGATTTCTTTAGCTACTTCGTAGAACTTCGGCGCATTTTCCACCATATCATTGTCAATGCCCGTGAGACGGGTGATGAAATAAGGAATAACTTTTTCAGGATTGATGAGGGTGGAATATTCCTTCACCACCTTTTGCCCGTCATGAATATAGATGGCAATCTCGGTAATCTTCTCGAAGCGTGCGCTTCCACCGGTGGTTTCTATGTCGAGGATGGCGTACAAAGTTGGGCAAAGGTAAATAAGGGAATTAAGGTAACTAAGGTAATTGGGGTAAATAAATCGTTCCTCAATTACCTTAATTTCCCATTTACCTCAATTACCATTTACTAAAAGGTATAGAATAAAAAATTACTTTCGCAGCGATTTATCAAAGCAAAGATCGGATTCCACACTTTAAACTTTAGACATTAAACATTAAACTTTTCTAATGAGCGTTTTAGTAAATAAGAGCAGCAAAGTCATCGTTCAGGGTTTTACTGGCACAGAAGGTACTTTCCATGCTACCCAGATGATTGAATACGGAACGAATGTGGTGGGTGGTGTTACGCCAGGCAAAGGCGGAAGCAGGCACCTGGAGAAGCCGGTATTCAACACGGTTGCAGATGCAGTAAAACAAACCGGCGCTGATGTTTCCATTGTCTTTGTTCCTCCTGCATTTGCTGCTGATGCCATCATGGAGGCGGCAGAAGCGGGGATCGCTCTTATAGTTGCCATTACAGAAGGGATTCCTACAAAAGATATGATTATGGTGAAAGAATATCTGCGTGGCAGGACCAGTCGTCTTATAGGTCCTAACTGTCCCGGAATAATTACTGCAGGAGAATGTAAGGTAGGTATCATGCCGGGTTTTGTTTTTAAAGCAGGACGCATAGGTATTGTTTCTAAATCAGGAACACTAACCTATGAAGCCGCTGACCAGGTGGTGAAGGCTGGCTTGGGCATATCAACAGCCATCGGCATTGGCGGTGATCCCATCATTGGCACTACAACAAAGGAAGCTGTTGAATTATTTATGAATGATAAAGACACGGATGGCATTGTGATGATAGGTGAGATAGGCGGAAGTCTTGAAGCCGATGCAGCAAGATGGATAAAGGCAAATAGCAAAAAGCCCGTTGTCGGTTTCATTGCAGGACAAACAGCTCCTCCGGGAAGACGCATGGGGCATGCAGGTGCAATCATCGGTGGTGCAGAAGATACAGCAGCAGCCAAGATGAAGATCATGCGCGAGTGCGGTATTCGCGTTTGTGAATCTCCTGCTGTGATTGGAACAACGATGGCAAGTGTGTTGAAGAAAGTAGTTGCTTAAAAAAATTGATTACTGATTATTGATTATTGTCAATTACAGGCCGGTTTTAATAATCAATAATCAATAAAAAAATAATCAAACATGAATAAGCTTTTACAAGGAAAGGTAGCTCTCATAACCGGTGCTAGCAAAGGCATCGGCCGTGGCGTGGCATTGAAGCTTGCCGAACATGGCGCTGATGTTGCATTCACTTATTTATCTTCAGTTGAAAAAGGACAGGCACTTGAAAAAGAGTTGCAGGCATTCGGTATCAGAGCAAAAGGCTATTGTTCTGATGCTGCTGATTACAAGGCTTCAGAGGAATTGATCAATAGTGTAATAACTGATTTTGGAAAGATTGATGCAGTAGTAAATAATGCAGGCATCACGAAAGATGGCTTGTTGATGCGTATGAGCGAAGAGCAGTTCAACGATGTGATCAGAACAAATCTTAATTCTGTTTTTAATATTACTAAGGCAGCAATGAAGCCCATGCTGAAGCAACGTTCAGGCAGTATCATTAATATGAGCAGCGTGGTTGGAATAAAAGGAAATGCGGGGCAGGCTAACTATGCTGCTTCCAAAGCGGGTATTATCGGGTTTACAAAATCGGTTGCGCTTGAGCTTGGCTCGCGCAACATTCGTTGTAACGCCATCGCACCGGGTTTTATTGAAACGGAAATGACAGGTGTGTTGCCGGAAGAAACAGTGAAGCAATGGCGTGAGGCTATTCCATTGAAACGCGGTGGCACTCCTGAAGATGTCGCTAACCTTGTGGTGTTCTTAGCCAGTGATCTTTCTTCCTATATCACCGGGCAGGTGATTCATTGCGATGGCGGCATGCTGACCTGAAGTTATGAATTATAAATTTTAAATTATGAATTTGGAATGCTCCGATTCATCACTTCATTTATAATTTATAATCTACAATTCATAATTTTTAATTATCCCAGTCAATTTCCTTTTTAAGATAGGTTAAAGTTTTTTCCTCTGCACTGCCCTTCTTAGGTTGATAATTGTAGTTCCAGTTTGCCTGTGGTGGTAAGCTCATCAGTATGGATTCTGCTCTGCCATTCGTCTCCAATCCAAACTTTGTTCCGCGGTCATAGACAAGATTAAACTCCACATACCTTCCTCTCCTGATGTTTTGCCATTGCTTTTCTTTATCCGTGTATGGAAGAGATTTGTTTTTCCTCATCAGCGACACATATAAAGGAGCAAAGCAATTGCCAACGTCCTTCACAAATTCAAATCTTTCCTGAACGGAAAATTCATTGATCCGAAGATGGTCGAAGAAGATTCCGCCTATTCCTCTTGTTTCATTCCGGTGAGTGATAAAGAAATATTCATCAGCCCATTTTTTAAACTCCTTGTAATAAGTAGTGTGATGTTTATCGCAAACATTTTTCAAAGCATGATGAAAATGCTTGGCATCCTCTTCATTCACATAATGAGGAGTAAGATCAATGCCACCGCCAAACCATTTGTCATTGCCTGATTCAAAGTACCGCACGTTCATGTGAATAATCGGAACCATCGGGCTTTGAGGATGCATGACGATGGACACACCGGTGGCGAAAAAGTTTGTAGTTTCTTGTTTCTTGTTTTGTGTTTCGAGCTGAGAGGTTAAAAAAGAAGAAGCAACACCGAATACTTCAGAAAAATTGACCCCGCCTCTTTCAATTACATTTCCATGCTGAAGGATTCTGGTTCTTCCTCCTCCTCCTCCTCCTCCTCCCCGCTGCCAATTGTCCTCTTCAAACTTTGCTTTGCCGTCTTCGGCCTCAATCGCTTGGCATATATCATCTTGCAAACTTCTGAACCAGCTACTTATTTCTTCTTTTGCGATCACGCTTTTAAGGTTTAAAGTTCAAGGTTCAAAGTTACTATTAGCAGAGTTTGTCACCAATATTAATCTTTGAATTCTATTTCCAAAGACGGTTACCGATTGTTTTTTAAACTAATCAGGTAAAAAACGAGCAATTCAAACTGTAAGAATTACCTTGTTTTTGTTCAGATTACCCTTTTACCTAAACCTTCCCGGCTTTTTTCAGCTAAAATCTTACATCCAAAAATGCCTTATATATTTAAATATATATGATTTTTACTACTTTTTAAAGCCTTTATCTCCTGCTTATCGAAGCATTTTATCTTATTTCTTACAAAAGCAATTTCTTTTTCCGTTAGGGGAACTCCATTTCTTAATGGGGTGTAATATGGGTGCATAAGAATTTGTTGATTTCATAAGCAACTAACAAGTTGACTGAAATCCCGAATTCAATAATTTAATAAATCATATATAATAATGAAAAACAACTTTACAAAATCTACTTGTCTCTTTGTACTCGTTGCAATCTTACTGATTAGCAACCTTGCCAAAGCCACCACATACTATTCGCGAACCAGCGGAGGTAACTGGAATGTGAACACAACCTGGTCAACAGTTACTTATGGCAACGCTACTAACACAGGCACGTTTCCTAAAGCAGGTGATGTAGTAAACATCGGTGACGGCTATACTATTAATATAAGTGCGAATATTGCATGTGCAACACTTAATATAGGTCAAGGCACTTCGGGCATTCTTGCATACAAGAATACAGGGAATTATGCATTCACCGTTACAGGTGATATCACACTCAATAACGGTGCTAACTTTTTGTACAACGGTATTAACGGGCGTACTCATACACTGAGCCTTGGTGGGAGTTTTACCAACTTTGGTACTGTTAGCTTCTACTCTACTCCTATTGACGTGGTAAATATAACCTTTAACCAGGCAACCAACAGCATAATAAGTGGCACAGGAGCGTGGGCTCTGAATATAGTGACTCTTACCAAAACCACTTCACCAACTGCATTACTTGATGTGCAAACTAACAACTTTGAGAATGCTGTTAAAACGCTTACAGCCACTTATGGCACTTACAATCACAATAACCCCGGAACTTACAATGTAAACCCTGCTGTTGCCAATTATACCATCGGGCCAAATGTAATCTTTAAAGTTCCGCAGGGAGTACTTGGGTTTGCCACCGGTTCTAATTCGCTCACGATACAGGGACAATTATATGTAAATGGCGGTAGTTGCATTGTTGGCAGCGCTGCCGGCTTGCAGGGAATATTTTACATCCAAAACAGTGCCTTTGGCCCTTACCTTGAAGTGAGTGCAGGCAGTCTTACAGTTTATGGTGGTATTACCTATGCTGCAGGTTCAGCTGCCAAACCATTTGGTTTTAAAATGACGGGTGGAAACATTCTTCTAAACAGCGGCACTACAGGAACAGCGCGCGAGTTATTTTTTATAACAGATGTCGCAGGAAGCACTTTCAATATGAGTGGAGGAACCATCACCCTTGAAAAGCCAAATACATCCGGCGCCGGAGCTGTTGACCTGGCTATATGCGGAACTAATGGTACTGTGACAACTACAGGTGGTACCGTCCAATTTGGTGATGCATCAACCACAGCAGGCAAGATATTCAACTTTAAGCCATACGCCACTGCTACTTACCCAAACTTTAAAATTACAGGAATGGCAGGCACTTCTTTTTCGCTTGCCACTTCGAGCGGTTCTCTTGCCAGCTTCAGCCTGATGAGCTTATATATTGATGTAAACAAAACCTTTGATATTCGTTCTATCAGCGGAGCAGCCGGTGATAATAAGACCATGACGCTTACCAGCACCTGGAACGGCATAGAAGCATTTACGAGCAACGGAACATTTACGGCACGCCTCAGCACAGTGCAGTTTAATCCTACAGGGGCTCAATCTATCGGAGGAACCGTTTCCACAAACTTTTACAACCTCTCTATTAATAACAGCAACAATATCACCCTGAATAAATCGGAAAATGTGACTAACTCGCTGTCAATGGTAGTGGGTGCATTATATACAACTGCTGCAAAGATACTTACGCTTACCAGCACTGCTAACAGCAATATAGGTTCAGCAGCTGCTTACGTTGACGGGCCGATGGTTTGCACGGTTGCTTCCGTTGTTTCCAAAACACTCACTTACCCGATTGCTAAAGCAGGGTTTTACCGTCCTGTGGTATTAACGGTACAGCACAGTTCTGCTGCAGCTGTAACTTATAAAGCTGAAATATTTAATAATGCAGCTTCAGCGTTGCCCTATACCCTGCCTGCTACTATTTCAAAAGTTTCTTTGATGCGCTACGTTCAGTTTACACGCCAGAACGTTGCCAACTTTACAAATGGAAAAATACAAATGTTTTACGGCAGCGATGACGGTGTAACTGATTATACGCATCTCGTAGTAGCGCATGACGATGGTGTAAGCATGTGGCAAAACTTTGGCGGAATTGCTACTGCTAATGGCACAGGGAACATTACTTCAAACACCTGGGTGGGCGCTTTCCATACTTACTTTGCACTGGGTAACCCTCCGGGAGGAAATAACCCGCTCCCTATTTCATTGTTAGCTTTTAATGCTTCTCCTATAAGCAACTATATTGAAGTGAACTGGCAAACTGCATCAGAAACAAACAATCACTTCTTCAGCGTAGAACATAGTAAGGACAATATCAACTTCATTCCCTTTGCCACTGTTAATGGCGCAGGCAACAGCACTCAAGTGTTATCATATTCAGCAAATGATTATGATGATTCCGGCACTGACCACTACTACCGCCTTAAGCAAACTGATTTTAACGGAAACTATACCTATTCAAAAACTGTGTTAGTGCACATAGGAAATAAAGGATTACTGAATGTGAGTCCAAATCCGGTTAACGGCAGTTCAACGCACGTCAATTTTCATTCCACATCAATCGGTGATTTGAATGTACGCGTCAGTGACATTACCGGCAAAATTGTTTTTGAAACTACGTATCCTGCCAATGATCTCGGCGCTTATGACTTTAATTTAGATATCACAAAAGTAACCGGCAACGGTATCTATATGCTTTGTCTCACCTGCGGTGATGAAACAGAGACGCAACGATTGCTCGTTACAGGAAAATAATAACTCTTCATGTTGTTTGTTTTAGGTTAGGTAAATGGCTCCGCATTAAAATGCGGGGCTGTTTTTTTATATGTTCTTTACGCACCATTATTTCCTAATTCCCTCATCCCTCTTCCACTCCTTTCTCAATATGATTTCCAGTATTCCTTATCTTCGCATCCAAACAAAAACGATTATGGAAAAAGGAAACTTTCGTATTTTATGCTGGAACGTAAACGGTATAAGAGCAGCATGGAAAAAAGGATTCCCCGACTGGCTGGCAAAGGAAATGCCTGATGTCATGTGCCTGCAGGAAACCAAAGCACAGCCCGATCAACTGGACGATGAGGTAAAGAATTTTAAAGATTATAAGAGCTATTTTTTTTCTGCAGAAAAAAAAGGATATTCGGGCGTAGCCGTATATAGCAGGCATGAACCCCTAAGCGTGAACAAGGGTTTTAGCAATCCACTCTTCGATAATGAAGGAAGGGTTATTGAAATAGAATTTCCTAAGTTTGTATTATATAATGTTTATTTTCCTAATGGCGGACGTGGGCCGGAACGGGTAAAATACAAGCTTGATTTCTACGATTTACTTTTTAAACATGCCCAGGATAGGCGCAAGGCAAATAAAAACATTATCCTGTGCGGTGATTATAATACTGCTCACAAAGAAATTGATCTTGCACGCCCGAAAGAAAATTCAAGAACAACTGGATTCCTTCCCGAAGAACGCGCATGGATTGACAAGATCGTCGGAATGGAATACATTGATATTTTCAGAGAATACAACAAAGAGCCTGCACAATACACATACTGGGATCAAATAACAAGAGCACGCGAACGGAATGTGGGATGGAGAATTGATTACTATATGATCTCAAAAGAATCGCGCGACATGATTACTAATGCCACCATTCATCCTGATGTGATGGGCAGTGATCATTGCCCGATAGGATTGGAATTGAAAATATAAGCTTCCCCAACCCCTCGAAAGGAGGAGCTTCCTTAGCTTATTGCTGTATTTAGAAAATCCAAAAAAGGCTTCATGATCTTTGCTCCTTTTGTTACTTCCTTCACGAAGTTTTTTGAAAGTACTTTCTTGTCATTATACTCATGCAACACGATGTAGCTGTTAAGCTTCAGCAATTCAATATCAGGATGATCATTGTCATATCCTTTTGGCGGACGTGAAAGCTTGTACTCAACATCCATCTCGCTGAAATATTTTTTAAAGTCCTTATTCAACAGGATTTTCCTAAAATCTTTCCCGTTGTAATTAATCTCCTGTCTTATTTTCTTCAGATGATCGGAGGATGGCATCCATCGCCCTCCGGCAAGAAAGCTTTTGCCCGCCTCCAGATGAACATAATATCCTGCAATCTCCATCTTCTTGCCGCCTGCATTAATGCCTGCACCCATATTGGTTTTATATGGACGCTTGTCCTTTGCAAAACGAACATCGCGATAAATCCTGAAAACACAATCTTTGGCTTTAAGTCCTACCAAAGATTTATCAAAAGCGGAAAATGATTTAATCAGATCGTCGACGAAGTGGCTTACATCATCTTTCGCCGCAAGGTATTTCTCCTTGTTCTTATCGAACCATTCTTTGTTATTATTTGTCTTAAGCTGCTTTAGAAAAACAAGTGTGGATTTTTGAACCATAATTTAAACGAGATAAAAGTTACTGAAAGTGCCGTTTATTCTTTCACAAATCTTCCTGTCAATCTGTTGCCTTTATTTGTGATCTTCACAAAATAAATTCCGGCAGATAACGCAGAAACATCTATGGCTGTTTCTGGTTTGGAGTTTATTGTTTGGGGTTGTACAGCATACACACATTGTCCAAGCACATTATATATCCCAATATTTTCAATTCTTAACTCTTTACTCCTGATTATTATTTCATTTCCAACAGGATTAGGATAAAGAAAAATGGAATTATCACCAAAAAACTCTTTAATGCCAACAACAGTTATGCCTACTGCAATGCTGCATCCTTTTTCATTTGATACCTTGACATTATATTGACCCGTTTGCGAAAAGGCATACAATGTATCAGTTGCTCCCTGTATCAAAGTAGTATCCATGTACCATTGATAGGAAGTATAAGTTGGATCGGTGCTGCAAAACAACGTATCATGCGATTGGGTAATATTTGGAGTGGGTGGTGAAGCATTAACCGATATATAATTATTAAAAGTCACGGTATCGCTGCCTGCACTATTAGTTGCAATGAGTGTAACCTTGAAAGCGCCGGCAGTTGAGTAACAAATGTTTTGCGGATTTTGCATCGTGCTGGATGAAGGCGATGCCCCGGGAAAGCTCCACTGCCACATAGTTGCATTTGTACTTTGATCTATAAAACTAATGCAATCAAATGTGCAGATAGTTGTATCGCTGGATTGAAACAATGCTACAGGAGGCGCAACAACGGCTCCTCCGCAGCTTGAATCAATCGTATATTTCCACAGATCATTATGAGGCGATGGCCATGCGCCAGAACCTCCGAATAAATAAAGATGCCCGTTATGATCAGTCCATCCCACTGCTCCAACGCGGCCGGTAGGTTTATTAGTTATATTTGGAACACCCAAGACTCCCCAATTGCCAGGACGGTTTGACACTGTGTCACCGGCCGCCCACATCCATTGGTTGGCTGCTACTGAATACATCCACAAATCATTCCAAACGAAAGCATAGGCATTAGACAAATTGCTGATTCCGCCTCCAAACATCCAGAAGTTACCATTTGCATCTGTCCATGCCACGCGGTTTTCAAAACGCTGCCCTGGAATGTTAAATGGAGATGCGACGCATTTAGTTCCATAAAAACCCTGCGCATTACCTGAACTATCACCGGCTATCCATGTCCAACTGTTAGTAGCTATATTATAACGCCATAAGTCGTTGTAAAATACGGCTCCCCCGTTATCACGTCCGTCAAACAACCAAAGTTTTCCTGTATTATCTTTCCATCGTGCGTAAACCAAACGGCCACTCGGAATGTTTGCAGTATCTTCAACTCCCTTTGTTCCAAACACGGCGGGTTGCGCCTTGGTTTGAGGGCCTTTCATCCATGTCCAGTTGTTAGATGCGATATTATATCTCCATAGATCACTGAATCCATCGCCGCCGAAAAGCTACAGATCACCTGCATTGTCAGTCCATGCTGCAGCGCCCTCATCGCGTGAACCGGGCACATTGGCTGTATCTGCAACACCTATCGTTCCGTAAACTCCATTTTGATTGGAAATGGCAGGTCCCTTCATCCAGGTCCATTCATTAATTGTCGGATCATATTTCCACAAATCATTATATAGACCTGCAATTGTATTATATCCTCCAAACATCCACAAATTGCCCTTCAGGTCAACCCATGAAGCCGGAGCAAATGAGCGCGCCGAAGGACGGTTAGTTGGAGAAGCAACTCCCTGTGTACCGTAAACACCCGGATCATTGAGCGTATTGGTGCCATTCATCCACGTCCACTCGTTGGTAACAGGATCATATTTCCATAAATCATTATGGACACCAAGATTTTGATCCAGCCCGCCATACATCCAGAAGTTTCCGTTCTTGTCTGTCCATTCGCAGGGTTCATACAGAGCGGGAGGTTCATTGGTTAGGCTGGCAGCACCCTGCGTACCATGATTTCCCGGATTGTCGGGTGCTTTGCTTCCATGAATCCACACCCATTCACCTGCCCGGGCAGAAGAAGAAATATATATAAGACAGAAGATTAAGAAGATGCAGATCTTTTTCATGCGTGCTATTTCGTATGGCAGGGATACTGAATATCATTGCTAAGATACGAATATCGGGCGATTTATTTGAATAGCAAAACTTTTCTCCAAATCATTCTATTCTTTCACAAACCTGCCCGTCCATCTTCCTCTTTCAGTAACAACCTGCACAAAATAAATTCCCGCCGACAGCTTGCTAACATCAATCTCAGCACTCTCCCCTCTGCCTTGGAGAGAAGTAGGAGGACAGGCCTCTTGACCCAGCACATTATATATCTCAACTTTCCCAATTCTTAATTCGGAACCTGTCCCGCTTAATGCGGGGTTCATAATTCTTAATTCATTTCCTGCAGGGTTAGGGGAGAGGGAAAGAAAATAATCATTCATATAATTCTGAATGCCGATAACAACATTGATGCCTGCAGCAGTTTTGCAATTGTTTGAATTTGTTACCCGGAGATTGTAATTGCCATTTTGTGAAACAATTAATAACGTATCTGTTGCCCCGTTAATAAGCGTGCTATCCAAATACCATTGATAGGAAGTGTATAAAGGATTGCCGCTGCAATAAAGCGTGTCATGATGTTGGGTAATGTTTGGTGTTGGCGGGGCAGCGGAAACGGTAATGTAATTATTGAAAGTAACTGAATCGCTTCCTGCTGCATTGGATGCAATAAGCGTTACATTATATACGCCTCCTGTTAAATAACAAACCTGCGGATTTTGATTTGTGCTTGTTGCAGGGCTGCCTCCTGCAAAGCACCAATGCCATGCAGTGGCATTGGTGCTTAGATCAGTAAAGTTAATGCAGTCATTGGCGCAGATACTGTTTTTGTTCGATTGAAAATCTACAACAGGGGGAATGACAGCAATTCCGGAAAGGCAATTAGTATCAGGATTAAATACCCATAAATCGGAATAACAATTAATAATTGCATCTTGGTTTCCACCAAACATATAAAACTTATTATCATTTCCCCACCAAGCAACAGCCCCCCAACGAGAAGGTGGTATATTAGATAGGGATGACACCCCTATGTTTCCATAGGCACCCATCTGATTGCCAACATTAGTGCCGCTTATCCAATTCCATTTCAACTGTTGAGGATCGAAAACCCACAGGTCATTAAAATAATGAACACTGATACTATATGCTCCTCCAAATAACCAGAATCTGCCGTAGCTATCTGTTACAGATGATCTATGTTCGAATCGTGAAGAAGGCATATTAACAACATCGAATACACATTTGGATTGGTAATTACCTGTATCTTGGAAATTTGTGCCACTCATCCACGTCCATTCATTCACGCTTAAATCGTATTTCCAAACATCATTGAATGAAGTGTCGTAATTCCATCCTCCAAAAATCCAGAAATTATCTTTTAAATCTTTCCATTTGGTATAAGTCCATCGCGCACCAGGATCATTATTTATATTAGGTACCTTCATAGTACCATAATTAGCACTTGCCTTAAAGAAAGGAGATCCTTTCATCCATGTCCATTCATTTGAAGCAATATTATATTTACAAAAGTCATTTAGACTCCCCGGATTATCATTATCATCATAGCCATCTCCACCAAATAACCATAAATTATTTAGTGAGTCTGTCCATGATGAGCACGCTTCTTGTCGTGCACCAGGTACATTAGATAAACTGGGAACACCTTGTACACCATGAACTCCTGGGGCATTTTGTGTATTGTCACCACTAATCCATGTCCAGTTGTTGGTACTGATATTATATTCCCATAGATCATTAAAACACGCACCGTAAAAAGGATTTAATCCTCCAAATAACCATAAATTACCGGTTGTATCAACCCATGAAGCTGAACCCCATCCCCTCGAGCCCGGCGTATTGAATGGATTAGATATGCCTTTAGTTCCATATACAGGAAGAAGATTTGTAACTCCGCTTCCTTTTACCCATGTCCATTCATTTGTAACAGGATTATATTTCCAAAGATCACCATAAGTGTCAGGAGAGTTAGCGCCTCCATATATCCAAAAATTGCCCTGCTTGTCCTTCCATTCGCAAGGCTCGTATAAACCCGGAGGATGGTTGTTTACAGAGGGTACTCCCTGCGTTCCAAATACTCCAGATGAACCTTTAGCACTATCCCCACTAATCCAAGTCCAAGTCCCACCCTGCCCGAATGAAGAATTCAGAAAGAAGAAAGCAAAATAAATAAGAAGGGATATTTTTTTCATGCTCATTGTGTTTGGCAGGATAAACAAAAGTAAGGTAATTTACGGAATAGAAAAATAACCCCTGTTTTTCCTTGGTAAAAATGATTAGAAAACCCCGAAATCTTGCATTTGGCAATGAATTAATGTCTGCAAGTGTAAATTTTGATAAAAAAACGCATTTTACCATGTCATCCACGCAAAATCACGATCGTGATTTTGTTTGTCACGATCGTTATTTAATGAAACACGATCGTTATTTTGTTTGTCACGATCGTTACTTAATGAATCACGATCGTTATTTTGAAAGAAATTGTCACATCTTGGTAAGAAGTTGTCTATTCTAAGCAAGGAGTTGTGACTTTTTCGTAAAAAAGTGCAATGCCTTCCCGTTTAAGACTGTGAATTGGTAAATTTTATGAGCATGAGGATTGAGTGATATTATGCTTCCTTGTATCCCTTCAGGAAATTCTCATACGTGTGAACAATGCCATCGTGAAGGTTTATAGTTGCTTTCCATCCTAACTTATTAATGCGGGAACAATCGAGCAGCTTAACCATGGTTCCATCGGGTTTTTCAGGATTGAATTTAAGTGCGCCTGTGTAACCGGTTATTTCCTTAATTGAAAGAGCAAGATCACCAATGGTTATATCTTCACCATAGCCGATGTTGATAATATTCATTTCATTATAATTGAGCATTAGAAAATAACACGCTTTTGCCAGGTCATCAACATGAAGAAATTCTCTCTTCGGGTTCCCTGATCCCCATATTTCAACAATAGGTGCATGATTGATTTTGGCCTCGTGAAACTTCCTTATCAAAGCAGGTAATACATGCGAATTATTAAGATCGTAATTGTCGTTTGGCCCATACAGATTAGTAGGCATGGCGGAAATGAAATTGCTTCCATGCTGGAGACGGTATGATTCACATAACTTCACTCCTGCTATTTTTGCAATAGCATAAGGCTCATTCGTTTTTTCAAGATAACCCGATAACATGTATTCTTCCTTTATGGGCTGCTGCGAATTCTTTGGATATATACACGATGAACCAAGAAAGAGCAGCTTTTTAATTCCAAACGTATAAGCGGCATGAATCACATTTAACTCAATGGCCAGGTTGTCATATATAAAGTCAGCCCGGTAAACATTATTTGCATGAATACCACCCACTTTTGCAGCTACAAGAAAAACATATTCAGGCTTTTCCTTTTCGAAAAAATCATTTACATCTTTTTGATTCCGAAGATCAAGCTCTGAAGAAGTCTTAGTGAGGACATTGGTATATCCTTCTTCTGTTAATCTGCGTGCAATGGCAGAACCCACCATGCCCCTGTGCCCAGCTATATATATTTTAGATTGCTTGTCCATTTTGCAAGTTTGAAGTTTGATGTTTAAAGTTTGATGTTGTGCAACCTCAAACCTCAGACCTCAAACTTCAAACAGATTTTACTCGTGATAATTAAAAATCTTATGCCCTCCTTCTTTCAGGTATTTATCTCTGCGGAATAATTCCACGTCGCATTGCATCATTTCTTTCACGAGGTCATCCAGCGAATATTTTGGTTTCCATCCAAGTTTAGTTTTTGCTTTGCTTGGGTCTCCAAGCAGCAAGTCAACTTCGGTTGGGCGTAAGTATCTTTTATCAATAGCCATCACTTGTTTTCCAACCGGCAAATTAAATGCGGGGTTGGCGCAGGAAGCAACGAATGCTTTTTCATTTTCTTTATCTCCTTTAAAAGTTAATTCAATGCCAACCTCAAGAAATGATTTGATGAGAAAATCACGAACGCTTGTAGTGTTGCCGCTGGCAATAACAAAGTCTTCAGGCTTATCTTGCTGAAGTATCAGCCACATGGCTTCCACATAATCCTTTGCATGGCCCCAATCTCTTTTTGCGTAAAGGTTGCCAAGAAAAAGCTGGTCTTGCAATCCAAGAGCAATGCGCGCCACACCCCTTGTTATTTTTCTTGAAACGAATGTTTCTCCGCGTAGGGGTGATTCATGATTAAACAAAATACCATTCGCTGCAAACATATTGTATGCTTCACGGTAATTCACCGTGATCCAATAAGCATAAAGCTTTGCTACTGCATACGGAGAACGAGGGTAAAAGGGTGTTCGTTCGGTTTGCGGTGTTTCCTGCACCAACCCGTAAAGCTCAGAAGAAGAAGCCTGGTATATTTTTGTTTTTTTAGTCAATCCAAGCAATCTAACGGCTTCAAGAAGCCTCAATGTTCCAAGTCCGTCAGTATCGCCTGTATATTCAGGAGTTTCAAAGCTTACCATGACGTGGCTCATCGCGCCGAGGTTATATATTTCATCGGGCTGCACTTCCTGTATGATGCGTATTAAGTTGGTAGAGTCTGTAAGGTCGCCATAGTGCAGCTTGAATTTTATATTCTTCTCATGCGGATCGCGGTATAAATGATCAATCCTTTCTGTATTGAATAAAGAACTTCGGCGTTTAATGCCATGCACTTCATATCCTTTTTCAAGAAGCAATTCAGCCAGATAAGCTCCATCCTGACCTGTAATACCTGTTATTAACGCTCTCTTCATAGATTAAATTTTTTCAAAAGTAATAATTCCCATTGTAATTCGGTTCTATGCCGGTGGTAATTCATCGCAATAGAAACAATAGAATTACAGATGAGTTATGGAATTACTATTGTACTATATTCGCCCAAAATCGTTACTTAATAAATTTATGAAGCTCGTTTTCGCCACCAACAATAAACACAAGCTTGCCGAAGCCAAATCTATTATCGGAAACGATCATGAAATAGTAAGCCTGAACGACATAGGCTGCAATGAAAACCTTCCTGAAACTGGCAATACCATCAGGCAAAATGCATCCCAGAAAGCTATGTATGTTTATGAGAAATATGGCGTAAACTGCTTTGCTGACGATACCGGTTTGGAGATTGATGCGTTGGAGGGAAGACCTGGCGTTTACTCAGCACGCTATGCAGGCAATGATTGTGATGCCAACCGCAACATTGAAAAGGTATTGACGGAACTTAGAGATGTTGCCAATCGTAAAGCGAAATTTCGCACTGTGATTGCACTATATATAAATAGCGAAAAGCATTTCTTTGAAGGTGTTGTTGACGGAACTATTCTAACAGAAAGAAAAGGCAGTGAAGGTTTTGGCTATGATCCTGTGTTTTGCCCTGATGGCAATAATTTATCCTTTGCTGAAATGACTGCTTCACAAAAGAATGCAATCAGCCACAGGGGAAGGGCTTTGGAGAAAATGAAAGGCTTTTTAATATAGCTGGCAGTCAGCTCTGAAGGTTGTTTGTTGCCGCCTGCCTGCTGTCTGCTGCATGCTGCATTCAATGGACTCTTTACTCTTCGACTCCTGTAAACTGTATCTCGTACAAGTTTTTGTAAAGCCCGTTTTGCCTGAGTAATTCCTGGTGAGTGCCTTCTTCTTTCACTTCGCCATGATCCATCACCAGTATCTTATTTGCATTCTGAATAGTTGCAAGTCGGTGTGCAATGATGATGGATGTTCGGTTCTGAGTAAGTTTAGAAGTTGCAATCTGAATCAACTCTTCCGATTCTGAATCAATGGAAGAAGTAGCTTCGTCAAGCACTAATATCTTTGGATTAAAAACATAAGCGCGAATGAAAGCGATCAACTGCCGCTGACCAACAGACAATACTCCACCGCGTTCACCAACATTGTAATCATAAGACCCGGGAAGCCTTTCAATGAAACGATGTGCGCCCACTGCATATGCACCTGCAATGATTTCTTGCCTTGTGATCTTGGGGTCTTTGAGGGAAATGTTATTTGCAATGGTGTCAGAAAAAAGGAAGACATCCTGCAATACCAGAGCAATGTTAGCACGCAATGATTTCAATTCATACTCCCTGATATCAACACCATCAATCAGTATTTCTCCCTTATTGAATTCATAAAAGCGATTCATGAGCGCAATAATGCTGCTCTTGCCTGCACCTGTAGCCCCCACCAATGCAAGCGTTTTACCGGATTCAATAACAAAGCTTACATTTTTTAACACCCAATCTTTTCCGGCTTCAGTTCCATTATCATTTTTATCAGGCGGGGCTTCCAAATCATTATAAGCAAACCAGACATTCTTAAACTCAATCCTGCCGCGCATATCCTGCAACAGCAACGTTCCTTTGTTCTCGATGACAGCATCGGTATCAAATACTTTAAAGATACGCTCACTGCATACCATACCTAATTGCAAGGTGTTGAATTTATCAGCCAGCTCGCGGATAGGACGGAAGAGCATGTTGATGCACATGATGAAAGCAACAATACTGCCCGGAGATACTGACCCCTGTATGGCACCTTTGGCACCCCACCAAACTAATAAACCAATGGAAGCAGAAGAAAAAAGCTCGACAACAGGAAAAAACACGGAGTAATACCAGATAGATTTGATATTTGCTGTGCGATGATCTTTATTGATTTCCTGAAATTTCTTCATCTCCGTTTCTTCACGGTTGAAGATTTGCACCACGCTCATTCCTGTGAGATGCTCTTGTACGAAAGAGTTGAGCCGTGCCACAGCCGTGCGCACATCACCGAAAGCTTCTTTTATGCCATTTTTAAAAATATTGGTAGCAATCATCAGCAACGGAATGGTGCTTAAGCTAAATAACGCAAGCCTCCAGTCTGTGATGAACATATATAAGATCACTACAAATACGGTAAGAAGGTCGCCGATGATAACGATCAGGCCTTCTGAAAAAATATCAGCAACGGTTTCCAGGTCACTCACCGTACGCGTAACGAGTGCGCCAATCGGAGTCTGATCAAAATATTTTAAACGAAAGTTGATAATATGCCGGAAAAGTTGCACCCGCATATCGCGTATCACAACCTGTCCAAGCCAGTTAGTAAGGAATGTATGATAATATTGAATGACCGATTGTATGAATAATAAGCCAATCATGATCATGCACATCTTCAGCAAGCCCTTGTCATCTGCAAAAGAAATATACCTGTCAATCGTAAACTGCGTAAGCAAGGGACGTAAAAAGGAAATTCCTGCAATAATGAGCGTGAGCGTCACGCTTATATAAAACGTTTTTTTATACGGAGCCGTGAAGGAATAAATCCTTTTAAAGATATCCCAGTCAAATGCCTTGCCTGATATGGTTTTCTTTTTACTCATCAAATATGAGATGTGAGGCTTGAGATGTGAGACATGAGATGTGAAAATGCTTTTTCCTTTCTCATGTCTCAAATCTAATATCTCATGTCTGCTTTAACTTATACGGATACTTAACATCTGTCAGATACAACCCATGTGCAGGCACTGAAAATCCTGCATCACTTCTTTTCTTTGCTTCAATAATTTTGCGGAAGCCTGTCTTATTTAATTTCTCTTTTCCGCCTTGCAGCATTGTTCCTACAATGGCTCTCACCATGTTGCGGAGAAAACGGTCAGCCGTAATGCGAAACGTAATGACATCATTTTTTTCCTTCCAATGCGCTTCCGTTATTTTGCAATTATTTGTTTTTGTTTGCGTACGGTTTTTACTGAAACAACTATAGTCAACAGCATGCACATGCGATTCCGTTAATAGCTCACAAAGATCGTTCATTGCATCCACATTCACTTCGTAAGGAATAAAACAGGCATAGTCAGCAAGAAAGGGATCTTTGTAACTATATAGATGATATTCATACGTTCTTGAAAGCGCATCGAAGCGTGCATGCGCATCATCGTCTGTATGAAACAATGCCTGCACGGCAATATCATTTGGCAGAATGCAGTTCAACCGGTGAATAAACTGATCTGTATCGCGAAGCGCAACAACGGATTTAGGCGCATCAAAATGTGCAAAGAACATTTTTGCATGAACGCCTGTGTCCGTACGCCCGCATCCTGTCGTTTCTGTTTTTTCTCTTGTGAGCATAGCCAATGCCTTATTCAATTCAGCCTGTACAGAGTGTGCATTTGCCTGCACCTGCCAGCCATGATAATGAGTTCCCTGAAATGAAAGCTGAATAAAATAACGCATCATAAACGATTCCGGCTGCTAAATTACGAACTACCTATAACTATTATTGAACTAATAAAAACAGGCTTTTGGAGCAATTCATTTTATTGTTGACGCTTACAAAGGGAAGATTAAAACAATTTTAACATGAACAGTTCAGTTTCAAAAAAGTGCTATTTTGTTGTAAAAAGGCACTCTTTCAATAAAAATTCATTTAAACTTCATTTATGGATAGTCATTGTCCCTTCCTGAAATAGCTTG